>JAEWHT010000335.1 GCA_023387695.1 Pseudomonadota bacterium
TGCCGGTAAACGTGCGGGTCATGAACAGATAGACCGCGACCATGCCAACCAGCGCCGCCAGGAACGAGAGAAGTCGCGCGTAGCTGAAGTTCATGTCGCCGAAAGCGAGGACCGGCAGGCGGATCCCGAGATTGCGGAAGTCGATGCCGAAGGCGACGGTGGCAAAGCTCTGCAGCACGAACAGCACGCCGCCGGTCGCAAGCAGCTGGTTGATCGGCGGCGCCGTCAACAGCGGCGCGATCACGAGGAAATGCAGCAACGCGCCGAGGATCGCGACAAGCAGGACGGTCAGCGGCGCCGCGATGAAATAGCTGATGCCGTAATACTGAACCATGAAGTACATGGCGTACATACCGATCATCACGAGCTCGGCGTAACAAATCCAGGTCACGTCGATGACGCCGAAGATCAGGTTCAGCCCAAGTGCGAGCAGCGCCAGCACGCCGCCGAGCAGGATGCCGTTGATGACGGCCTCCAGCAGATAGATATCGAAAATATCCAGGAACGCCTGCATCTGCCCCTCACACCCCGAGATACGCTTCCTTGACCGTGTCACTCGCCAGCATCTCGGCCGAAGTGCCCGAGGCGCGGATCGTGCCGGCCTCGATCAGATAGGCGCGATCGACCACGCGCAGCACCTGCTGCACGTTCTGCTCGACGATCAGCACCGTCAGCCCGCTGGCGCGAATCCGCTTCACGAGCTCGAACACCTGTTGCACCACGACCGGCGCCAGCCCCGCCGACGGCTCGTCGAGCAGCAGGAGTTTTGGGTTCGACATCAGCGCGCGTCCGATCGCGCACATCTGCTGCTCACCACCTGACATGGTGCCGGCCATCTGATGGCGGCGCTCCTTCAACCGCGGAAACAGATCAAACACGACATCCAGCCGCTCGGCATATTTCCCGCGCGCCTCCTTCATGAAGGCGCCCATCTTGAGGTTGTCGTCGACCGTGAGCTGAGGAAACAACCGCCGATTCTCCGGCACGTGCGCAATGCCAAGGCTGACGATCTTGTGCGGCGACGTCGCGAGGACGTCAGTCCCCTCCATAGCAATCGATCCGCGCGACGGGCGGATCAGGCCGGAGATGACGCGCATCAACGTGGTCTTGCCGGCGCCGTTGGGACCGATGACGCCGACGGCCTCACCAGCCTTCACGTCGAGATTGACGTCGAACAGTGCCTGGAAGGTGCCATAGCCGGCGCTGACGCCGCGAAGCTCCAGCATCATTGGCCTCCCGCGCGGCGGCGCGCTTCGGCGGCTGCGGCCTGCGTGGTCTCGGCATCGGTGCCGAGATAGACCTCGATGACGCGCGGGTCGCCGGCAACTGCGCTCGGTAAGCCTTCCGAGATCTTCTCGCCGTGATCGAGCACCATGACACGATCGACGACGCGCATCAGCACACCCATGATGTGCTCGACCCAGATGATGGTGATGCCGAGCTCGTCGCGGATGTTGCGCAGCATGTCGGCGGCCTGGTCCATCTCGGCCTCGTCGAGGCCGCCGAGGCTCTCATCGGCAAGAAGCAGTTTTGGTGCGGTCGCAAGCGCCTTCGCAAGTTCAAGCTTCTTCAGGCCTGCTGCGCCGAGGCCATCGACACTCGCGTGGCGATCGGTCGGCAAACCCACCAACCCCAATGATCGCTCGGCCGCCTCCTCGGCCTTGGCGCGGCTGTGGCGCCCCTGGCCATAGAAGCCGGCCAGCGCCACATTCTCGAAAATGGTCAGCCGCCGGAACGGCCGCGGGATCTGGAAAGTGCGGCCGATGCCCCGATTGATGATCCGATGCGGCGCGAGCCCCGCGATCTCCGAGCCGTCGAAAAGGATCGAACCGGCACTCGGCGCCAGCGTGCCCGAGAGCATGTTGAAGATGGTGCTCTTGCCCGAGCCGTTTGGGCCGATCAGGCCGAGGATTTCGCCCCGATCGACCTTAAACGACACGCTGTTGACGGCGGTGAAGCCGCCGAACCGCTTCATCAACCCGCTGACCTCCAGCACCGCCCCCGCTCCGCCGCTACTGGTTACTGTAGGTGGTGCCCTTCGGCAGCGGCAGCACGGCTTCACGCTGCGCCTGGCTCTTGGGCCACACCACCGAGGATTTGTCGTCGATGTACTGGATCACGACCGGGAATGACCGCTCGTTTTGCCCCGCCATCGGCGTGCCTTCGCCATAGAACTTGACGCCGAAGCCGAGCATGGTGCCGCCCTCGGGAATGTCGGCGTCCAGCGCCGCCTTGCGCAGCGCCTCGGGATCGACACCGCCATATTTCTTGATGGCGCGCGGCAGCACATCATCCATGAATACGTACGTGTTGGAGGCGCCAATGCCGACATGGGCGGAGCGGATGGCGACGCCGGGCTTGATCTTGTCGAACTCGTCGCCAACCATCTTGATGACGGGCGCAAGCTTGGGATTCATGGTCTTCTGGTTGGCGAGCCAGATCGAGATCGGATCGGTGTCGAAGAGATAGTTGGCGTCGGTGCCGAGACCTTCCTTGAGCTTTTCATAGACGCCGTAGCCCGCACCGTGACCGACGAGAGCCGCGAATTTCAGACCCTGCTCGCGCGCCTGCCGCAGCAACAGTGTAATATCGGGATTGTATCCGGTGTGGAAAACGACATCAGGCTTGGCGCGCTTCAGTTTCGTCACGAGCGCGGAGAGATCCGGCGCGGTGGCGGAGTAGCCTTCCTTCAGGACGACGTTGAAGCCAGCCTTTTTCGCGCCGACCTCATTGCCCTTGGAGACGTCGACGCCGTAGGCGCCATCCTCGTGAATGATGGCGACACGCAAGTCACTCGGCTCCTTGCCGAACTTCGCCTTGGCATTCTGCGCGATGAAATCCATCGTCATCGTACCGAACTGATCGCCGCTCGCCTGCGGGCGGAAGACATATTTGTAATTCTTGTCGGCGACCACGGCGGACGAGATGCACGTCGTCATCCACATGAACTTCTTGAGCTGCTCGACACGGGCGGCGACCGGCACGCATTGTGCTGAGGAGAAGAAGCCGAGCACCATGTCGACCTTCTCCTGCTCGAGCAGGCGAACTGATTCATTGATGGCGACGTCGGGCTTGCTCTGTGCGTCGGCATAGACAGCCTCGACCTTGTAACCCTCGACACCGGTCTTGCTGAAATGGTCGAGGATGATCTTGGTGCCGATATATTCGAGCTCGGAGCCACCGCCCGCGAGCGGGCCGGTCAGGTCGAAGATCACGCCGATCTTGATCTTCTTCTCTTGGGCTTGAGCCAAAACGGTCAAACCCATCATCGCAATCACGATCAACAGCCCACGTACCAAGCGGGCAGCCATGCGCAGGCGCATCTAAACCTCCCTGGACGATTGTGCATTGCAATTTTTTGTTTTGCTTTTCGCCCATCACATGGGTTGGGCGATGCGATGTCAAGCGTCGCGCGTCAGCGCGAGGCGAACTGCTGCGCAATGAAGGCGGTGACAAATCGCGGCATGGTCGGCCGGAGATCATCCATCCCGCGCACGAGATGGATGGCCGAAAGCTCCGGTTCATCCTGGCGAGCCAGATTGGCCTCGATCAGCGCACGCGCCGCCTCGCCCGGCATGTCCAGGTTGAGGATCTGGATCATGGCAAGCGCGCTGCCGGTGACGACACAGTGCCAGTCCGCCTCGGCCGAGTAGTCGGCAGGCGAGAGGCCGGTCTCCTCCTCAAGCTCGCGGATGACGCTGCCGGGAATGTCGAGTGTGCCGTCCCTGACATCGTCGAGATCGGGCGTCCCCGACGCGAAATAGATGCGTCCGGCATTGGCGGTGTGATGGGCCATCTCGCCCATCACGAAGGCGCCGTCCGAGGTGCGCAGCGCACCCATGCCGAACCCGTTGAACACGGCCGGATCGGGAAAGCCCCAGTCGCGCCAGGCCAGGAAACTCGCGAAATCCGTCTCGAAATAAGTCGCAGCGAGATGGCCGTCGGTGAACACGGCATCGCGCCCGAGCAGAACCCGGCCGTTCCAGATTTTCGGCCGCGCCCGTTGCTGCTCGGCGAAATGCGCAGCGATGTCCGCGCGCCGCTCCTCTGCGAACGGCCAGACGACGGGATGCACGGCAAGATCAAGCGTCGTGACGCGATGAATGGTCGGTAACGTCATGACGCCGGATTACCAAGTCTTCGCGTCAGTTATTTGGCGCTTCCCGTGGTCTTTTTGGCCTGGTCGACGAACTTGTTGGTGAAGGTCTTGCTGACATCGACCTTGGCGTTGGCCACTTCCGGTGAACCGATGCTGAACACCGCGAGCACGGCGTCCGCCCCCTTCGGATCCATCTTGCCGGTCTCGGAGAACATCGGGATCGTGTTCTTCAAAGCGGCGAGGTAGAGATCCTTGTTCTTGCCGACCATCTCCTCGGGCATCTTCGCCATGATCTCCTCGGGCGAATGCGAGTGGATCCAGGCGATCGTGGCGAGCATTGCGTTGGTCAGCGCCTGGGTTTCCTTCTCGTGGCCGTTGATCCAGGCCACGGTCGAGTACAGCGCGCCACCCGGATATTCGCCACCGAACGTCTCCAGCGTGTCCTTCTGCGTACGGGTGTCGCTGAGGATGCGCAGATCCTTGTGGCTGCCCTGAAGCACGGTGACGGAGGGATCGAGCATCACGGCGGCATCGATCTGCCCCTGCTCCATCGCAGCCACCGCGGTGGCACCGAGGCCGACGCCGATCACGGCTGTGCCGGCGGGATCGAGCCCGTTCTTCTTCAGAAGATATTTCAGGAAGAAATCGGTGGACGAGCCGGGCGCGCTGACGCCGACCTTCTTGCCGGCGAGATCCTTGACCGACTTGATGTCCGCGGTATGCGACGGCGCAACCACCAGCACGAGACCGGGATAGCGGTCATAGACCACGAAGGCCTGCAGCTCCTGCTTCTTGGCGGCCAGGTTGACGCAATGGTCGAAATAGCCCGAGACCACATCCGCGCTGCCGCCGAGCACGGCCTTGAGCGCATCCGAGCCGCCCTTGAGGTCGACCAGGTCGACATTGAGGCCGGCCTTCTCGTATTCGCCGAGCTGCTTGGCAAGCACCGTCGGCAAATAGCACAGGCAGGCACCGCCGCCGACCGCAACCGTGACTTTGCTTTGCGCTGCGGCAAAACTGGTGGTGAGCGTCAGCGCGAGTAGCGCGCCGGCGAGCCTGGCAATCGTGTTCTTCATTAGTTTCCTCCGTTCGGCTGGTGGCACCATAGAGCAGCGAAACAGGCTTGAGAAGGCGACTTACGGATAGCGCTAGCCCCGCCCATCCACCGTCGGCCTCCATACCAGCAGACGCCGCTCTACCGACGTCACACCGAAATCGATCAGGATGACAAAGGCCGACAGCACGAACATGCCGGCGAACACGCCGGCGACGTCGAATATGCCCTCGGCCTGCTGGATCAGATAGCCGAGACCGGCCGCCGATCCCAGATATTCGCCGACGACCGCACCGACCACGGCGAAGCCCACCGACGTGTGCAGCGAGGAGAACATCCATGATAGCGCTGACGGCCAATAGACATGCCGCATCAACTGCCCCTCGCTCATGCCGAGCATGCGGCCGTTGTCGAGCACGGTACGGCTGACTTCTTTCACGCCCTGGTAGACGTTGAAGAACACGATGAAGAACACCAGCGTCACGCCGAGCGCGACCTTGGACCAGATGCCGAGCCCCAGCCACAGCGCGAAAATCGGCGCCAGCACCACACGAGGCAGCGCATTGACCATCTTGACGTAAGGATCGAATACGGCAGCGACGAGCGGCTGGCGCGCGAACCAGAAGCCGATCAGCACGCCGCCGAGCGAGCCGATCACGAAGGCCAGGATCGATTCGGCAAGCGTGATACCAAGGTGCCTCCAGATCACGCCGGATACGAACCATTTGACGATCTGGTCGAACACATCGACTGGATTGGAGAAGAAGAATGGTGGCAGCAGAATCTTGCCGAACACCGGAACCGTCGAAAGCAACTGCCACAGCGCAATGCACACGATGGCGACCAGGACTTGCAGCGCAAGCAGCGTGACGCGCGACATCAGACTGCCTCCGCCGCTTGGGTGGATTGCGCGTAGCCCTTCATCACCTCGTCCTTGAGCACGCTCCAGATCTCGCGATGGAGCGCATGGAAATCCTTGTCCATCCGCACCTCGAAAATGTCGCGCGGGCGCGGTAACGTCACGCGCCAGTCGCCGATGATGCGCGAGGACGGCCCCGCGGACATGATGACGACGCGGTCGGCGAGCGCGATCGCCTCTTCGAGATCGTGGGTGACGAACAGCACCGCCTTGCGGTCGGCATTCCAGAGATCGAGCAGCAGATTTCCCATGACTTGACGCGTCTGCGCGTCGAGCGGCCCGAATGGCTCGTCCATCAGCAGGATCTTGGGGTCGCGGATCAACACCTGCGCCAGCGCCACGCGCTTGCGCTGGCCGCCGGAGAGCATATGGGGGTAGCGGTTGGCAAACGCGCCAAGGCCGACGGACGTGAGCCATTTCTGCGCCTGCGGCAGTGCCTCGGCGCGCGGCGTGCCTTTGATCTCGAGGCCGATCGCGACATTGTCGAGCGCGGTCTTCCAGGGGAATAGCGCGTCGGCCTGGAACAAATAGCCGGCGTCCCGGTTCAGCCCTGCTAGCGGCCGGTCGAATATCTTGACGTTGCCTGCGGCCGGCTTGAGCAGCCCCGCTGCGACGTTGAGCAGCGTGGATTTTCCACATCCGGTTGGGCCAACAATGGCGACGAACTCGCCCTGTGCGACCTTCAGATGAGCCTTCTCCACCGCTGTGTAGACCCGCCCGTCCCCCAGCCGGAACGCAACCTTGGCATCTTCCAGCGCCACTGCCGTGGGCGTTGTCATGTGTTTCCTCCAAACTTGGCCTGATGCCTTAGCCGCTCGCGGGGCCAAGTTCAATCAACCGGACAGGCGTGCTACGCATGGGCCTGTCATCCCCTCCCCGTTGGGCGGGTCAACGAAATGAGCCGCGCCCAATGCCGTCCAGGCCGATGATTGGCTATACCCACGTCACCAGGAGCTTCGGCCCCCTCAGGGCCGTCGACGATGTGTCGCTCGACATCGCCGAAGGCGAGCTTCTCGCTATCGTCGGCGGCTCGGGCTCGGGCAAGACGACGCTGCTGCGGCTCGCCAACCGGCTGATCGAGGCCGATAGCGGCACCATCACGCTCGAGGGCGAGGACGTCCGGAATATCGATCCGGTCGCGCTGCGACGCCGGATCGGCTACGTCTTCCAGAGCGGCGGGCTGTTTCCGCATTTGAGCGTCGCCGACAATATCGGTATCACGCCAAAGCTGCTCGGTGCGCCCGAAACCGAGATCGCTGGGCGCGTCGACGAGCTGATCGAACTGGTGCAGCTCGATCGTTCCTCCCATCGGGACCGGTTGCCGGAGGCGCTTTCGGGCGGTCAGCGCCAGCGCGTTGGCGTGGCGCGGGCGCTCGCGGCAAAGCCCCGCATCGTGCTGATGGACGAGCCCTTCGGTGCGCTCGATCCCCTCACCCGCGACGCGCTCGGCGAGGATTTTCGCGATCTGCACCGCAAGCTCGGCCTGACCACCGTGATGATCACGCACGATATGACGGAGGCGATTCTGCTCGCTGACCGCATCGCGGTCATGCGCAGCGGACGATTGCTGGCACAGGGCACGCCGGCGGAGCTCTCGAAGAACAGCGACGCCTATGTGCTCGAATTGCTGCGCACGCCGCGCCGCCAGGTCGAACGGCTCAACGCTTTGCTACCGCAAGGCGGTGCAGCATGAGCTTTTTCACCGATCCACGCTGGGCCGAAGCCCTGTCGCATCTGCCCGACTATCTCGGCAACCATGTGAGGGTGAGCCTTGCCGCGCTCGCGCTTGGCCTCGTCATCAGCCTGCCGCTGGCTATCCTTACGCGCAATCGCCCGGCGCCGCGCGCCATCCTGCTCGCGTTCGCGAGCATCGTGCAAACAGTGCCGGGATTGGCACTGCTCGCGCTGTTCTATCCGTTATTGCTGTTCGCTGCCTCAGTGACCCTGAAATGGTTCGGCGTCTCATTCTCCGCGTTCGGCTTCCTGCCGGCGATGCTTGCGCTGGCGCTGTATTCGATGCTGCCCGTGCTACGCAACGGCATCACGGGACTGAACGGCATCGACCCGGCACTGATCGAAGCCGCCAAGGGTGTCGGCATGACCTCGCGACAGTCGCTCGTCATGGTCGAGCTGCCGCTGGCGCTGCCGGTCATGATGGCGGGCATCCGCACTGCCGCCGTCTGGGTGATCGGCACCGCCACGCTATCCACACCGATCGGCCAGACCAGTCTCGGCAATTACATCTTTGCCGGGCTTCAAACCCAAAACTGGGTGTTCGTGCTGTTCGGATGCGTCGCCTCGGCGCTGCTCGCCCTCGCCGTCGATCAGTTGCTGGGCCTGATCGAGAGCGGCCTTCGCCAACGCGGCCGCGTGCGCGCAGCGCTCGGTGCGATCGGGATCGCGGCGCTGGTTGCAGCAACCCTGGTGCCGACGATGGGACGCTCGTCATCCAGCTATGTGGTCGGCG
>JAEWHT010000338.1 GCA_023387695.1 Pseudomonadota bacterium
TGTACTGGGAGAAGTTGAAGGTGATGCCCGGCAGCTCGTCGTCGAACTCTTTCTGCAACTCCTCGGTCAGCTTCTCCTTGGTCAGGCCGGGCGGCCACTCGTCGAACGGCTTGATCGGCGCGAACAGCTCGACATTGGAGAAGGGCGAGGCGTCGCTGCCGTTGTCGGGCCGGCCGTGCTGCGAGACCACGGTGATGATTTCGGGATGACGCAACAGGATGTCGCGCATCTTGCGGGTGGCTTCGGTGCCGGCGTCGAGCGAGATCGTTGGCGGCATCGCGGCGCGGATCCAGAAATTGCCTTCCTCGAGCGCAGGCAGGAACTCGCTGCCGAGCTGGCTCGCCGCAAGGCCCGAGAGGGCGAGGAAGATGACGCCCGCGGTGACGGCGAGCCTCACGCGGCCGAGCGCCCAGCGCAGCACGGGCGTGTAGGCCTTGCGCAAACCGCGCACGATGATCGTTTCGGTCTCCTCGATATGCGCGGGCAGCAGCAGCGATGCCAGCACAGGCGTGACGGTGAAGGTCGCCAGAAGCGCGCCGGCGAGCGCGTAGCCGTAGGTGCGGGCCATCGGTCCGAAGATCTGGCCTTCGACGCCCTGCATCGTGAACAGCGGCACGAAGGCGGTGACCGTGATTGCAGCGGTGAAGAACACGGCCTTGTCGACCTGCAGCGCGCTGACGAAGATCATCCTGAGCCGGTCGGTCCAGCGCGCGGCTGACGGCTGGCCGTGGGTGGGCGCGGTCGGATCAGGGCCGTAGTAGCCCTCGGATAGATTTTGCAGGACGCGTGCGCGGGCCTCGGGGCTCGATTGGAAATTGCGGAAAATGTTCTCCATGATGATGACGGCGGAATCGACGATGATGCCGAAATCCACCGCACCAAGCGAAAGCAGGTTGGCGTCCTCGCCCTGGAGCACCAGGATGATGATGGCGAAGAACAGCGCGAACGGAATATTGGCGGCAACGATCAGCGCGCTGCGCAGATTGCCGAGGAACACCCACTGGATCACGAACACCAGCAGACAGCCGAACACGAGATTGTGCAGCACCGTATGCGTGGTCACGCCGACCAGCGCACTGCGGTCGTAATAGGGCACGACCTTGACGCCCGGCGGCAGCGTACCATCGCTGTTGATCCTGGCGACTTCTTCCTCGACCTTCGGAATGATGTCGTTGGTATGCTGGGTTCGTCCCATTACGACGATCGCCGCGGCGATGTCGTCATCCTTGTCCTTGCCGGCGATGCCGAGCCGCGGGACATAGCCAATCGTGACCTTGGCAACGTCCTTGATCTGGATGGGCAGCCCGTTCTGCTGGGTCAGGACAATGTTCTCGATGTCCTGGACGTGGTAGCCCTTGGTGACGTCGTCGGCGCCACCGGAATCGATCTGGCCGATGCCGCGAATGTTGACCGACTGCTGCCCGATTGCGATCTCGCGGCCGCCGACATTGGCGTTGGAGTTGCCGAGCGCCGCGACGAGCTGCGGCACGGTGATGTTGTAGGATTCGAGCTTCGACAGGTCGGCATCGGCATTGAATTGCTTGGTGGTGCCGCCCCAGGAATTGATCTGCACCACGCCGGGAATGGTCATCAGCCGCCTTGTGACGACGTAGTCCTGCAAGGTGCGCAAATTGGTCAGGCCGAAATTCGGCGGGCCCACCAGCCGGTAGCGGTAGATCTCGCCGACCAGGCTCGATTGCTGGATGGTCGGCACGAGATTGCCGGGCAGCTGGATGTTCTGCTGGATGCTGTTGGCGGCCTGCGTCAACGCGAAATAATAGTCGATGCCGTAGCGGAAGGTGACGCGGACAAAGGACAGGCCGTAGAACGATGTCGAGCGGATGTTGACGACGCCAGGCGTCGGATAGAGGCCGACTTCCATCGGGATCGTGTAGTACTTCTCCATCTCCTCCGCCGAGAGCCCCGGCGCCTGCGCGGTGATCTCCAGGATCACCGGCGCCGGGTTAGGATAGGCTTCGATATTCAACTTGCTGAAGGCGGCAAGGCCTGCGGCGCAGAAGACGATGAGGCCGAGCACGATGATCGCGCTGCGGGTCAGGCCGAATTGAAGGAGACTCTTGATCAAGATCGAACACTTGCACTGAGCGGCGGGTGAGGGGGATGCACGATGAGCTCAGCCCGTGGCCGCAATGGCGAACTTGTTGCTGAGGAAGATCGCGCCTTGCGAAGCGACCTGGTCCCCTGCGTTCAGGCCTTCGAGGATCTGGCGCCAGCCATTCTGCTCCAAGCCGACCTTCACCGTGCGCCGCTGGAAGCGGTGATTGTCGGTGGTGACCCACACCGTCATCGAACCGTCGCCTTCGCGGACGATGGCATCAGCGGGGACCGCGACCGATGCTTTCGGTCCGTCGATCTCGATCGAGAAGCTGGCAAGCATGCCGGCGCGAAGCTTGTGGCTCGGGTCTTCGATGACGGAGCGAACCAGCTGCCGATGCGTGCTGGGGTCGATGTTGACCCCGAGCGTCGTTACCGTGCCGCGAAACACCTCGTTCGGATAGGCCGGCACCGTGACGGCGACTGGCTGGCCTAGCCGGTAGGCGGGGGCGTCGGTCTCGATGACGTTGGCGATCATCCACATCGTGGAGAGATCGGCGAGCGTGTAAGGCGCAGGCGCATTGCCGGGCTGGACGTAGAGGCCGGGGGCTGCGCTGCGGGCCACGATCTGGCCCGAGATCGGACTTGGGACTCGCAGGCTCGAATCCACTTTGCGGTCGGCGAGGATGCGGTCGATCTCCTCATCGGTCTTGCCGAAAATGCGCACGGCGTCGCGGCCGGCCTTGTAATTGCCTTCCGCGGTCTGCTGATCCGAGGTCGCTTGGTCGACGTCCTTCTGCGCGCCGCCGCCGGTCTTCAGCAACTGCTTCACACGACTGAGCGTCCGGGTCTGCAGCTCCAGCACGCCAGCCGCCGCCAGCAGCGCGGATTCGGACTGGAGCAGATCCGGGCTGTCGATCGTGAACAGGGTCTGTCCCTTCGCCACGGTATCGCCGACGTTGAGGGCAACGTCGACAATCTTGCCAGGGTTGGTCGTGAATGCCTGAACCAGCATGTTCTGATTGAAGTCGATCGATCCGACCGCGTTCTTCACGACGCGGAAGTTGCGCGACTCCGCCGCTTCGATCTTGAACCCACCCGCCTGCTTCTCGCTGATGTCGACGGTCTGCTGCGCGACATCGACATCGCCAGGTGCGGCCGGTGGTGCCGCCGCCTTGGCGGATCGCAACTCGCCGGTGTGTGTCAGGAACCAGGCGCTGCCGGCGATGACGGCGGCGGCCGCAATGCCGGCCGTCATCCCCGCATGCTTAATGCGAAATGCCATCACCGTGGTTATCCTGATTTGATTGCGCCGAAGTGGTTGCGCACGAACAGCACCTCGCCCAACGCCGTGAGGCGGGCCAGTACGAACGTCGCCGCGAAGTCGAAACTTTGTTATCAGTCCTCGCTGACGCTCACCTTACGGGTCGGGGGTCTCGCGTTAACGTCTCGATGACGTTATTTTGCTGGCCGAAGCCCTCGAATGGTGGGAGAGATCGTCAATCGCGGGGATCGTTGAACGATTCGGAAATGCCGGAAATTGGGTCGAGTGCATGCGCCTTCTGATCGTCGAGGACAATGCCGAACTGTCGCGGCTCGTTGCCAACGGACTGGCGGCGGCCGGCTATGAGAGCGATATCGTTGCCAGCACCGAGGAGGCGCGCGAGGCGGTGCACAATGTCAATTATGCCGCGATGATCCTCGACCTCGGCCTGCCCGACGGCGACGGCCTGTCGGTGCTGCGCGAATTGCGCCGGCAGATGGAGCCGCTGCCGGTGCTGGTGCTGACCGCGCGCGGCGGCGTGCAGGATCGCGTCAACGGCCTGCGCAGTGGTGCCGACGACTATTTGGCCAAGCCGTTCGCGATGGAGGAGCTGGTGGCGCGGCTGGAGGCGATCCTGCGCCGTCCGGGCCAACTGCTCGGCCGCTCGCTGCGGCTCGCCAATCTCGTCTACGACACCGAGAGCCGCCAGATCTTCATCGATGACAAGCCGCGGATCATCTCGTCGCGGGAGACCTCGGTGCTCGAGATCCTGCTGCGCCGGCAGGGGCGGGTAGTGCCGAAGAAGAACGTCGAGGATCACATCTTCGGGCTCGAGGGCGAGGTCGCCTCCAATGCAGTCGAGGTCTACGTCTCGCGTTTGCGCAAGCAGCTTGCCGAGCACGGCGCCAAGGTCGTGATCCACACCATCCGCGGCGTCGGCTACATGATGGCCGAGGAGAAATAGTTGTGGGCCGGGTCGGATTCCAGACTGGCTCGAAGGCCAGGTCGAAACTCCAGGCACCTTCGTTCAAATCGCTGATCTCGCGTATCGTGTTCTTGCACATCATCGCAGTCGCGGTGGTCGCGATCTTCCTGCCGCTGGTGCTGTTCTGGTTGTTGAACTCCGAGATCGACCAGTTGCATCGCGCGGCGATGCGGGCCCAGGCCGAGACGCTGGCCGAGCGCATTACGGTCCAGCCCGATGGCAAGATGGCGTTCAATCTGCCTGAGAGTCTCCGCGGCCTCTATTCGGAGGCCTATGGTCGCTATCAGTACGACGTCCTTGATGACAGCGGCCGCTTGCTGTTCTCGTCGCATCGCAAGACCGGCGATGCGCTGTCGGACACGATTTCGGGTGCCGAAGTGACGCAGACGATCGACGGCACAACGGTGCATATTCGGGTGGGAGAAGATCTGTCCCATCGCGACGTCATCACCGACGATATCGTGTCGAACTTCTTCCGCCGCGTCGGCTGGATCACCATTCCCGTTCTTCTGATCCTTCTCGCCATCGATATTTTCATCTTCCGCCGCGCGATTGCGCCGTTGTGGATGGCCTCGGAACAGGCCAGCAATATCGGCCCGTCGCGCACCGACATCCGCCTGCCGACGAAGCAGATTCCGCGCGAGATCGTGCCGCTCGTCACCGCGGTGAACCTGGCGCTCGATCGTCTCGAGGATGGTTTTCGCGTGCAGCGCCAGTTCACGGCCGATGCCGCCCACCAATTGCGCACGCCGCTTGCAATCCTGCGCACGCGGGTCGAGACGCTCGGCGACCGCTCGGTGAGACAGGCCCTGCATGATGACATCGAGGGCATGAGCCGGATCGTGGCCCAGCTGCTGGAGATCGCAGAACTCGACACGCTGGTGCTCGATCCCGACGAGACCGCTGACTTGCGCGCCGTCTGTGCCGAAGTGGTCGGCGCGATTGCGCCATTTGCGATCGCTCAACACAAGGACATCGCGCTGCGGGGCGTCGAGGCGCCTGTGATGATCCACGGCAATTCCGCGATGCTGCAGCGTGCGGTCTTCAACCTCGCCGAAAACGCCATCAAGTTCACCGCGAAGGAAACGTCTGTCGACGTCGAGGTGGGCGACGACGGTTCGGTGCGCGTGCGCGATTGCGGCCCAGGCGTTGCGGAAGGCGAACGCGAGCTGATCTTCCAGCGCTTCTGGCGCAGGGACCGCCAGCGCAGCGATGGCGCGGGTCTCGGGCTTTCGATCGTGCGCGGCGTCGCCGACGATCACGCCGCTACGGTAGTCGTGGACAATCTTCCCGGCGGTGGCGCCGAGTTCACGCTGCGGTTCAGGCTTGCGGAGGAGGGGGCCTCTGCTCTTGGTCGAGGCTGAACGCCGCGGCGCTCGCTACTTCACCTTGCCCGCGGACAGATCCATGATCATGCGCGTGGTCAGGTAAAGGCGCGGCACGATGGTGTTGAGATTCACATATTCGGCGTCGTTGGAGTGCGCGCCGAAGCCTGACAGGCCCATGCCTTCCACCACGGCGCCCTTGGTCTTGAGCGCAGCAAACGTGGCGTCGGTGCCGCCGCCGGTCGCCTTCTCGGCAACCTGCATGGTCATTCCGAGCTCCTGATAAATCGTCTTGGCGTAGGTCGCGACGCGGCGCGAGGCGTCGTTGGCCTCGAGAGGCGGCCGCCGCACCTCGAACTTCAGCTCGACCTTGGAACCCGGCAGCAGACGATTCTTGATCTTGTCCTGGAGCGCTTTCTCCAGATCGTCGAAATCGGCAACCTTGAGCGCGCGCGCATCGGCCTGCGCCGTGGCTTCGGCGGGGATCACGTTGCGGTTGGTGCCGGCCTTGGCAACGGTCCAGTTCAGCTTCAGGCCCTGCTCGGGCTTGGACAGGTCCTTCATCTGCAGCACCTGATGCGCAAGCTCGTAGAGCGCATTGATGCCGCCCTCCGGCCTTGCGCCGGCATGGGACGACTTGCCGATGACAGTGAGATAGGCCGAACCGATGCCGCTGGTGGCGAGCCGCACCGAGCCGTCGGTGCCGCCGCCTTCGAACGAGAAAACGACGTCCTGGTCGGAGGCAAATTTGGTGATGGTGCTGCGCCAGCCGGGCGAGGAGATCTCCTCGTCGCCATTGGTGAGCACGGTGAGCGTGCCGTACTCCTTGAAGTTCAGCTTCTGCAGCATCGCGACGGTGTGAAGAATGAGCGCGACGCCCTGCTTGTCGTCGGCGATGCCGAGGCCGTAGGCCTTGTCGCCGTCGATGCGGAACGGCTGGTCCTTCAGCATGCCCTTCAGATACACCGTGTCCATGTGGGCGATCAGCATGATCTTCGCGGTGCCCGTGCCCTTGAAGGTGGCGTGCACGGCCGGGCCGATCTTCTCGGGCGTATCGTCGAGGCGATAGATGTCGGTGGGCTGCAGGATCTCCACCGTGCCACCGAGCTGTTTGAGCTGGTCGGCGACGCGGCCTGCGATCACGTTCAGGCCCTCGACGTCCCTGCTGCCGGTTTCGATGTTGACGAGATCGCGCAGCGTGTCGAGCAGCGGCTGCTGCTCCTTCTGCGCCAGCGCCTGAACGTCGGCCACCGGTTCGGCATGCGCCGCGGCACAGGCAAGCCAGAGCGAGGTGATCACCGAACCAGCGAGCGAGTGAGCAGGGTGCAATCGGAGCATGCGCGGCGTTTCCAAACTTGAGGAACGTCCGGTATGCCCGTGTTTGCGGTGCCTGTCACGCGCATCATGCTCCGCCGGGGCGGAGCATGATGGAGAGGGTGACGACCGCTACTTCTGCTGCGGTGGGCCGAGATCCAGTGGCGGCAGGTCGATCTGCGGCACCTCGATCTTGACCTTGTCGAGATCGACATTGACCGGCTTGTCGAGCAGGCCCGTTACCGTGATCGGGAAGGCGATCACGATCAGCACCATGATCATCTGCAGGCCGATCCAGGGCATCGCGCCCCAGTAGATGTCGGAGCTCTTCACTTCCTTCGGTGCCACGCCACGCAGGTAGAACAGCGCGAAGCCGAATGGCGGATGCAGGAACGAGGTCTGCATGTTGACGCAGAGCATGACGCCGAACCAGATCAGCGCCGGTCCGTCGCCGACGACGGGCCCCAGGATCTTCTGCGCGATCGGCGCGATCATCGGCAGGATGATGAACGCGATCTCGAAGAAGTCGAGGAAGAACGCCAGGAAGAAGATGAAGAGGTTGATGAAGATCAGGAAGCCCCAGACGCCGCCGGGGAGCGAGGTCAGGAGATGCTCGAGCCAGACGCCGCCGGAGACGCCGAGGAACACCACCGAGAAGCAGGTTGAGCCGATCAGGATGAAGGTGACCATGCAGGTGAGGCGCATGGTTGATTCGTAGCCCTGCTTGATCAGGTCGCGCAGATCGGGGATGCGTGCGGCCGAGATGCAGATCCAGGCCACGGCGAGATAGGTCACCGCGAAAGCGAGCTTGAAGATCAGGTTCTCGGTGAACAGCATCGCGACGATGGTACCGATGCCGGCGGCGATCACGCCGACGATCAGGATCTTGCGGTCGGTCGAGGTGAAGTCCTTGTGATGGATGGCGGCGAGCACGATGGCGCCGACCGCGCCCATGGCGCCGGCTTCGGTCGGGGTCGCAAGACCCATCATCATGGTGCCGAGCACGACGAAGATCAGCACGGCGGAGGGGATGATGCCCATCAGGCACTTCTTCCACAGCGCCCAGCCGGTCAGCGTGCGCGCTTCCTTCGGCACAGGTGGCACGTGGTCAGGCTTGATCAAGCCGAGCACGAAGGTGTAGCCGGCGAACAGGATGATCTGGAACACCGACGGGCCCCAGGCGCCGAGATACATGTCGCCGACGGACTTGCCGAGCTGGTCGGCGAGCACGATCAGCACCAGCGAGGGCGGCACCAGCTGGGTGATGGTGCCGGAGGCAGCCAGAACGCCGGTGATGTAGCGCATGTTGTAGCCGTAGCGGATCATCACGGGCATCGAGATCAGCGCCATGGCGATGACCTGTGCCGCCACCGTGCCGGTGATGGCGCCGAGGATGAAGCCAACGATGATGACGGAATAGCCGAGGCCGCCGCGGACCGGACCGAATAGCTGGCCCATCGAATCCAGCATGTCTTCGGCTAGTCCACATCTTTCCAATATGGCGCCCATGAAGGTGAAGAACGGGATCGCGAGCAGCAGCTCGTTGGAGAGCACGCTGCCGAACACGCGGCCGGGGATCGCCTGGAGGAAGTTGAGGTCGAAGAACCCGAGATGGATGGCGAGAAATCCGAAGGAAAGGCCGA
>JAEWHT010000366.1 GCA_023387695.1 Pseudomonadota bacterium
GCCAGCATCAGCGGCCGACGCTCACCGGTCTTGAGCTGGGCTTCGATCGCATCGAGAATCATGTTCGCGGACGCGTCAGCCGGACCTAGCTCGCCGCTCTTTTCGAGGAAGCTCCAGGCGATGAAGAATGCGCTTTCGACGGTGCAGCGAATGGACATAGGCTGCCAACGCGGCGCACCGGTGTGTGTTCCGGGCCCGCCGCGCGTCTCGCCGCCGTCTGATCCTCAGTTCTTGAGCACGATGCGGCCGACGACCTTGCCGGCGCGCAGCTCGTCGATCCATTTCTGGACGTCGCCCATCGGCTCTTCGCGCATGGGCGTCGGCTTGATCTTGCCGGCGCGCGCGAGCGCCATCAGCTCGTGGGCTTCCGCGAGTGTGCCGACCATGAAGCCCTCGACGGTGAGGCGCTTGTACACCCATTGCACCATCGGCAGCGTGAACTGGCCGCCCATCAGGCCGGAGACGACGACCTTGCCGCCACGCGCGGCGACCGCGACCGCAAACGCCATCGACTTCTCGTTGCCGGCGAAGTCGACGACCTCGTCGAAGCCGCCGTCGGTCTCTTTCAGGATGCGCCTGATCACCTCGGGCTCGGAAGGGTCATAGGCGTTGGCGGCGCCGTTCTTCAGCGCGGTCTCGCGCGCGGCCGCAGAAAGATCAGCGACCGTGATCGGCTGCTTGAACATGGCCTGGGCGAACGACAGGCCCATCATGCCAACGCCGCCGAGGCCGATCAGCAGCAGATTACGCTGCCGCGGACGGTCGACCAGGCGCTTGAGCGCGCCATAGGCGGTGACGCCGGAGCACATCAGCGTGGCGGCCTGATTGACCGGTAGCGGATCGTAGTCGAGCAGGTACTTTGCATCGGGCACCAGCACGTGGGTGGCGAAGCCGCCGTCGATGGAGACGCCGAGGAAGCGCTGCTTGGCGCAGAGGTTCTCATCGCCGTTCTTGCAGTCGCGGCACTGGCCGCAGCCAATCCAGGGAAACACGGCCTTCTTCGTACCGACGAGGCTGGCAGACACATCGGGACCGACTTCGTCGACGACACCGGCGATCTCGTGGCCGAGCGTGAAGGGCAGCGTCATGCCGCGCGTGGTGTCGAGCTTCTTGCCGCCGCCGAGATCGGCGTAGCCGTCCTGAATGTGCAGGTCCGAATGGCAGAGGCCGCAGCGCTCGATGCGCACTAGCACTTCGGCACCTTGCGGCTTGGGTGTGTCGACGATCGTCTCGCACAAGGGCGCATCGAATTTGACCAGCGATTGCCGACGCATCAACGCCATTTTCTTTCCTCCGGAATATCAATTGTCACGCTTCGCTGCGTATATCCGCCAATTCACGCGCCATGGCAACAAAGCCGGAGATGGGAATGGTCTCCGCGCGCCGCGTCGCATCGACGCCGGCGGCGGCAGCAAGTCGCGTGGGATCGACACCAAGCGATTTCAAGCTCTGGCGCAGCATTTTCCGGCGCTGGCCGAAGGCAGCTGCGGCGACCTGTTCGAGCATCTTGCGATCGCAGGGCAGGGGCTCGGCGCGCGGCACCAGGCGCACCACGGACGACGTCACCTTCGGCGGTGGCACGAAGGCCGATGGCGCAATGTCGAACAGGATCTTCGTCTCGCAACGCCAATTGGCGAGCACGCCGAGGCGGCCATAGGCCTCCTCATCCTCCCGCGCGACGATGCGCTCGCCGACCTCGCGCTGAAACATCAGCACCATCATGTCGTACCAGGGCGGCCAGGGCTCGGTGGTGAGCCAGTTGATCAGGAGTTGGGTTGCGATGTTGTAGGGCAGGTTGGCAACGATCTTCGCGCGCTCGCCCGCGAGCAGCGGGCGCGGATCGAACGTCATGGCATCGCCGTGCACGATTTCGAGCCGGCCGGGATAGCGCGCAGAAATATCCTGCAAGGCGGGAATGGCGCGCTCGTCATGCTCGATCGCGATGACGCGTTTGGCGCCAAGCGCGAGCAGCGCGCGCGTCAACCCGCCCGGACCCGGACCGATCTCGACGATGGTGGAGTCTTCGAGGGGAGCAGCCGCGCGCGCGATGCGGGCGGTGAGATTGAGATCGAGCAGGAAGTTCTGGCCGAGCGATTTGCGGGCCGACAGCGCGTGCTGGCGAATGACCTCGCGAAGCGGCGGGAGGTCGTCGATCGCGCTCATCAGCTGTTTGCAGCCGCCATGCGGCTGGCGAGCTTGAGCGCCGCGATCAGGCTCGCGGGACTAGCCTTGCCCGTGCCGGCGATGTCGAAGGCGGTGCCGTGATCGGGCGAGGTGCGGATGAAGGGCAGGCCGAGCGTGACGTTGACGGCGTCGTCGAACGCCACGGTCTTGATCGGGATCAGCGCCTGGTCGTGATACATGCAGACGGCGCAGTCATAGGTGTTGCGCGCGGCCTCGTGGAACATGGTGTCGGCGGGCAGCGGCCCCCTGGCATCGATACCGTCGTTACGCAGCACCTTGAGCGCCGGCGTGATCACGGTCTGCTCTTCATGGCCGAGCGAGCCGTCCTCGCCGGCATGCGGGTTAAGTCCGGAAACTGCGATGCGCGGGTGCGCAATGCCGAAGCGGGATTTCAGCTCGGTTGCAACGATGCGCACGGTCGAGACGATGAGGTCGCTCGTGAGCTGGGTGAGAGCATCGCGCAAGGACACGTGAATCGTCACCGGCACCACGGCAAGACGCGGCGACCACAGCATCATCACAGGCTGCGGCACGCGGCCATCGTCTTCCGCGAGCTCGGCGAGGAATTCGGTGTGACCGGGATGGCGGAAGCCGGCGCGATAGAGCACGCTCTTGGCAATCGGATTGGTGACGACGGCGCTGGCGCGGCCTGCGCGGACGTCGCTGACGGCCTGGCGGATCGAGGCGAGCGCAGCCAGTGCGCTCGATGCGTCGGGCTTGCCGGGTGCGGCGGTCGCGCGCTCGCCGGTCGCAACCACGGGCAGGGCGTCGGCAAAGGCCGTTGCCGCTTCTCCCGGGTTGACTGCAGCGATGCGGATCTCGGCGCCGAGCGTCCTGGCGCGCTGCGCGACGAGGGCTTCGTCGCCGAGCAAATAGAATGCGGGAAGGCCCAGCTCCCGGCGCCTGAGCCAGGCCGCGATAGTAATGTCGGGGCCGATGCCGGCGGGCTCTCCGAGCGTGAGTGCGAGGGGCTTTGCGGAAGCGGCCATCAGCGGTTGCGATATTCGATCATCGCCGCTTTGCGGAGTTCGTCGAGATAGGCCTTCTGGACCTTCTCGTACTTCTCCACATACATCTTCTGTTGAATCTCGCGCTTCTTCGGCGTGTCGATCGTGGTCGGCTTGCGCGAGCACAGCACCACCATCTCAATCCCGGCCCTGGTGACCTCGGGCGCGGTCATATGACCGATCGGGGTGTCGTCGAGGACCTTGCGCAGTGCCTCCGGCAGGTCCGCTGTGGTCTTGGTGACGCTCTCGCGGATTGTGGCGTTCGGCGTCGACACGAACAGCGATTTGGCTTCCTCGCAGCTCGCCACGCGCGCGCGATATTGCTCCGCTTCCTTCAGCCGCGTCTCCTGGAAGGCTGCAGAGGAGCCGCGCGGCACGATCAGCACGATCGGCTGCATCTGGTACTCGGTGCCTTCGACCTGGAGCTTTTCGGTGCCGCCTTCGCGCACCTTGTCGGCGACGTCCTTCTCGCCGACGATCAGCTTCTCCTTGTAGCGACCGCGCACGAGGCTGGTCCAGACCATGTCGGATCGCATGCGGTTCTTGAGGGTTTCAGCACGCACGCCCTTGACCTCGAGCGACTTGGCGAGCTGGTCGGAGTTGATGCGCATGCGTTGCGCCATGGCGTCGAAGGACTGGTTGATATCGGAAGCGCCGGGATCGACGCCGTATTTCTTGCCTTCCTTCAGCTTGATCTTGTCGTCGATCAGCGTGTTGATGACGTCCTGCCGGTTCGGGGTCTTCTGCGTCGTCAGCTGCTCGAGCTTGGAACGCTGCTCGACGTCGAAATCGGTGATGGGTTCACCGTTGACCATGACAACGACGTTCTGCGCCCTGGCCGGCGCGCCGGCGAGCATCAGCACGGCGATCAGCAACGTGCCGAGGATGGAGGGGAGCAGGCGGAAGCTGGGCAAAGAGGTCGTCATTGATGTCGCTCGTATGTCAGCCGAGGTGATCCTGCGATCGGGAACAGGCGGCCGGCACTTTGGACGGGGTTACTGGAAGCTGCCGGAACTGCTGCTTCCGGTCGAGGTCGCCAGCGTACGCAAGCCGATCTGGAACATGAACGCGTGGCTCAGCACGGGCGGCGTGGTGCCCGCGGAATAGCTGTACGAAGTTACATAGTTCGCCGCCAGCACGAAGCAATCGTCGACATAGCCGGCGCCGAGCACATATTGGTTGATCTTGTTGGCCTCGAGGTCCCAGCGCGCCGAACCGTTCACGACCCAGTTGGTCGCGACCTTGATCGAGCCAGTGGTCAGGATGCCTTCGCGGCGGGTCAGATAGCCGAGTTCCGGTTGCGGCGCGTAATTGCCGTACATCATGCTGACCGACCAGCGATTGAAGTTGGCGCGGCCTTCCGCCTCGAAGCGCTGGATGTTCCAGGTCTGCTCGTCCATGCGGGAGCGAACGCTGAACGTATAGGTGCTGTTGGGCGAATAGCTGGCGCTCGCCACGTAGTCGGAACGCGGCTTGTCGAGGCCGGAATTGATGCCGGTATTGATGGCGTCCTGCACCGCGTAGGAGTTCATGCCGAACAGCTGGTAGGACTGGCCGAACAGGACCTTGATGGCGCCGCCCCTGTCGAACTGCGTGGTCGACTGTACGCCGACATTGGCGCGGCCGCCGCCTTCGACGCGGTCATAGCCGGAGAACTTGTCGACGTTGAACAGGTTCGAAGCGTCGAACACCATGCTTTGCGCATCCTCGTTCGGAAGCCTGCCGGCATAGGTCTCGTTCGGGCGGATGATGACCTGCGCGATCGGCTCGATGGTGGTCGAGCCCCAGGGCTGAACGTTGATGAAGGGATAGCGGTATTCGAGGCCGACGGTCGGCATCAGGCGGAATGCCTGGGTGTCGCCGACGGGCAGGTAGTTCGAGACGCCTGGCTGGTTGGAGACGTCGGCGTTGATCGCATCGGCGCGCAGGATCGCGAACGGCGTCCAGATTTCACCAAACGGATCGGTGAAGGACTTGCGCCACTGCGCCTCAGCCGTCAGGCGGGTGTAGGTGCCGGGGAAGCCGCGCAGCAGACATTGCGTTGGCGTGCGCGCGAGCGGATCGGCCGACGTCGTCGTGCAAAGGCCGTTGGTGTTGGCCGCCGTCGTGATCGGGTCGAACACTGCGTCGTTACGCGTCAAGTTCACGAAGTTGGTCTTGTAGGAGACCTCGCCGCCGAAGATCGGATAGTTCAGCACGTTCGAGTAGTCGATCACGGGATAGACGACCGGGACCTGCTGCTGGTTACCCGAGAAGCTCAGCCAGTACATCGTGCGCGCGTCGAAGAAGCTGCGATTGCCGACGCCGGTCAGGTAAAGCTGCGACAGCGCATCCGTCGGCAGGTTCAGGAACGAGCCGAGCGGATCGCGATAGGCCGACAGGCGATAGTCCGACATGAAATAATAGTCGGAGAGCAAGACGCCGTCCCAGCCCCAGACCCATTTGTCGTTCAGCGCAAACTGGCCCTTTGTCTCGACGCCGCCACGGAACTGACGATCGCCCGGCTGGCCGGCGAAATTGCCGGGGTTGAGCTGGTCGATGCCATAGACACGGACCTGGTAGGCGCCGTCCATCAGGCGCTGGCGGAATTCGGCCTGGAACAGCACGCCCTGCTTGGAGGTGATGCGCGGGCTGAAGGTCGCGTCCATGTCGGGCGCGATCGCCCAGTAGAACGGAACTTCCAGGCCGTAGCCGAACGCCGTGTAGGAGCTGAAGCCCGGCATCAGGAAGCCGGTCTTGCGCTTCACGGTCGGGTCGGGCGTCGAGAAATAGGGCATGTAGGCGAGCGGCACGCCGAAGAATTCGAGCTGCGCCGTCTCGAAATACAGCATCTTCTCCTGCTGGTCGTGGATGATGCGGGCACCCTTGACCTGCCAGAGCGGCGGCTTCTTCGGATCGTCCTTACACGGCGCGCAGGCCGTGTAGACGCCGTTCTCGAACACCGTGTAGTTGCCGCTCGACCGGTCGGCGCGGGTCGCAGCCATGCGGGTCTGGTCGGCGGTATCCACGCGCAGCGAATCGACGAAACCGTCGCGGTAGTCGTCGGAGAGATCCAGGATCTCGGCATAGGTGATCTTGCCGTCGGCATCCGTCATGCGGATGTTGCCTTCGGCATGGAGCCGCTTGGTCTTCTGGTCGTAGATGACCCGGTCAGCTTCCACGCTGGTGCCGTTGTAGAAAAGCTGAACGTTGCCGACCGCCGATACGCGCGAATTGTTGTAGTCGTAATCGACTTCGGTCGCCTGCACGAGCATCTGCCCGTCATTGGCGGCCCGCGGCGGCTTCGGACGCGGCGGCAGCGGATTGTAGGTGAAGCTCTGCGCGGCGGCCGGCGTTACTGCGGCAAGATCCATCATGCCGGCGAACGTGACCGTCGCGATGAGGGCGAGCAGGAGCCTGCGGACAGACAAGCCGTGCCCGTTCGCGCGCACGGGGGTGCGCAACGCCAATTCAGGCACAGGTCCTCTGCGGACGGCAGTCACTAACCGTCCTCCTGATACAGCAAGGCCAAAAAGCCGGTGAGGCCGCCCACCACCACGGGCAACCACGCCGCAGCGATCGGATGCATCAACTCAGCCTTGCTCAAGTCTTCAGTCACTTTCGACAAAACGTAGAGCAGAAAGCCTGCGCCCACGCCACTCAAAACCATCTTCTGTACGCCGCCCATCCGGAAGAAGCGCAGCGACACGGACGCCGCGAGCATCACCATGGCGGCGAACAAAAACGGCTGTGCCAGCAGCTTGTGATACTGGAGTCTGTATCCGGCTGTCGCGAACCCCGAGCTCTCGGACGAACTGATGTAGCTCGGTAGTTGCCAAAAGGACACAGTCTCGGGTGTGGAAAAGCTGTTGCGGACCTGCGCCTCGGTCAGCGTCGTCGGAATCTCGAGCCTCGCCTGATCGACCGGCGGCGAGTCGAGCGTGAAACGACGCACGCCCTTGAACAGCCAATGACCGGATTCGAGCGTCGCCTCGCGTGCCTCGATCCGCTCCTTGAAATGTTGCTGTGTATCAAACCGGAACAGCGTCAGTCCGGTTAGCCGCACGCCCTGCTGCTCGCTGCGCGCTGCGTTGATGATGGTCTGGCCGTCGCTGGTGACCTGGTTGAGCCAGAAGCCCGAAGCGTCCTGGATGCCGCCGCCGGGCGCCGAGCCGAACAGCTCGGCCTCCATGCGTTTGGAGAGTTCGCGAAGATTCGCCGACATCGGATTGTAGGCGACCGTAGCGAGCACGCCGATCAGCAGCGCGCTGCCGAGCGCCGGCGAGATGAATTGCCAGGCCGAGATGCCGGCGGCACGCGCGACCACGAGCTCGAGCCGGCGGGAGAGGGCGAGATAGCAGGTCATCGCGCCGATCAGCATGCAGAACGGCGTCAGCTTCTCTAGAAGCTGCGGCACCCGGAACAGCGAGGTTTCGGCCACCATGATCGCCGACGCCGACGCGAGCCCTGAGGTCTTGCGCACCATCTCGATGTAGTCGACCAGCACCAGCAGCAGGAAAATGCTCGCGAACACGCCGAGTGCGGCAACCACGAAG
>JAEWHT010000009.1 GCA_023387695.1 Pseudomonadota bacterium
CGGGGATCGGGAACCGATCCAAAACAGGTTTCCAGGCAGATGGCTGTTTCTCCTTCGAAAAACCGCCTACCTCAAGAATCCCTAATCAGCCTCAATACAAGAAAAATCCATATGCGATTCCCCTGCCCTCCAGGGGAGGGTAAGAAGCCGCTTACGTATGCGACACGGCACCCTTCAACTCGGCCTGCCGCGGAGTCGCGCCACGGGTCAGCCTCGCCTTTTCCGTGTTCGGCCAGAGCAGCAGCAGGCCGATGACGCCCGAGCCAACCATGATGACCGCGTTGATGGTGAAGCCGGTCATATAGCCGTCGATCATGGAGCCGGCGCCCTGGATCACCTTGCCCATGACGTAGGGCGCGATGATGCCGGAGAGCGTGTAGAGCGCGCCGTAGATCGCGATGATGGCGCCGCGCTGTGAGGCCGGGGTGAACTCACCGAGCATCGGCGGGCAGACGACATAGATCGCGCCGCACAGGCCCGAACCAACGACCAGCAACGTGAGCTGGAGAGTGGCGCCCTGAACATGCGGCATCGACGCCAGGATCAGGCCGCCGATCATCAGCGGCACCGAGCCCAGCACGCCGCGCGCGATCCGCGTGGTGTAGCCGCGGGCCACCATCACCTGCGAAATCCAGCCGGTGAGAATGACGATGGTCGCGCCGAACACCCAGGGCAGGATCGAAATAAAGCCGGCCTGCTGCTGCGTGAAGCCGAGACCGGTGATGATGAACGCCGTGAACCAGGTCAGCCCGAGCGAGAGCGCCCAATAGGCGCCGAATGTTGCTAGCACGCAGCCGAGGAAGGTGCGCGAGAACAGCAGCTGAATGTAGGGGATCTTCGTCTCAGTCGCCGCCAGGACCCGCGTATCCTCGAGCGGGCCTTCCTTGCCGAGCGCGAGCCAGGCACAGACCCAGATCAGGCCGACGACACCGAGCGCGCCGAAAGCGTAGTGCCAGGAGTGATTGACGATGACCCAGTTCAAAGCCGGCACCGCGAGGATGACGCCGAAGGCCGAGCCCTGCGACAGGATCGCGGTCGGCATCGTGCGCTTCTCGTCCGGGAACCATTTGTAGATCGCATGTGCGGCGACCGAGAAGGCCGGGCCTTCGCCGGCACCCAGCACGATGCGGCAGATCAAGAGCGTGGTGAAGGACACGGTGCCGACCATCGGAAACTGCGCCAGCGCCCAGATCACCGCGAGCGTCAGCAGCACCCAGCGCGTCGACACCTTGTTGACGATGAAGCCGACCACGATGGCCGAGACCGAGAACAGGATGAAGAACGAGGAGCCGAGCAGGCCGAATTGCGAAGGCTCCAGCTTCAAATCGGTCATGATCGGCACGCCGGCAAGGCCGACGACGATCTTGTCCGCGAAGTTCACCACCATGAAGAGAAAGAGGAGAAAAGTGACGGTCCAGGCGCCCTTGGGCGTTGCCTGTGTTGCTGCCGTCTTGCCCGCCGCGTTGGGCGTTCCCTGAATGCTCATCGTTCTCCCCGTATCTCTTCTTGTCGGCACTTTTTTGCATCGGCCGTCTCGGGAGCTAACAACGGCTTGATCGGCAACGCAACCCCGGCATTTCTACGGCAAGTGTGCTACGCAGCATGGAGTTAATTCCGTCCGGCGCACTGATCTTGCTGAGCATCCGAAACCTCTCCAAAACTTTCACCTCGGCCGGCGAGCCGGTCCATGTGCTGCGCGGCGTCGATCTCGACCTCGCCGCCGGCGAGCGCGTCGCACTGACGGGCGAATCCGGCAGCGGCAAGAGCACGCTGTTGCACCTGATCGCTGGGCTGGATGCCGCCGATGGCGGCACCATTCAACTGGAAGGCACCGAGATCACCGAGCTCGCGGACGCCGGCCGCGCGGAGTTGCGGCGCGACCGGATTGGCCTCGTTTTTCAGCAGTTCAACCTGATCCCGAGCCTGTCGGTGGCCGATAACCTCGCCTTCCAGGCGCGGATCGCCGGCCGGCATGACGCGACCTGGACCAAGGAGCTGGTCGAGCGGCTCGGGCTCGGCGGCCTGCTCAAGCGTTATCCAGAACAATTATCGGGCGGCCAGCAACAACGGGTCGCGATCGGCCGGGCGCTTGCGACCAAACCATCGTTGCTGCTCGCGGACGAGCCGACCGGCAATCTGGATGAAGCCACCGCCGACGACGTGCTTGCGCTGACACGCGACCTCGTCGCGCGCACCGGCTGCGGCTTCCTGATGGTGACGCACAGCCTGCATCTGGCCGGCACGCTCGATCGCCATATCGTCCTCCATGCGGGGCGGGTCGCATGAGGCGCGCGCTATGGGTGCTCGCGGTGTTGCTGAGCCATTGGCGGCGACACAGGATGCAGTTCGCGACGCTGCTGATCGGGTTGATTGCGGCGACCGCGCTGTGGAGCGGCGTGCAGGCGATCAACCAGCAGGCCCGCACGGCCTATGACCGCGCGGCGGCCACGTTCGGCGGCGTGCGCACGGCCACATTGGTGGCACCGGATGCGGCGACGTTCTCGCAAGGCTTGTTCGTCAAGCTGAGACGCGCCGGCTGGCCGGTCTCACCGGTGCTGGAAGGCCGGGTTCAGATCAATGGGCGCTCGATGCGGTTGCTCGGCATCGAGCCGGTGACGCTGCCGGCCGACGTCGGCAACGCGCCGCGGCTCGGGGCTGCGGATCTCAGCAGTTTCGTAGCCGCGCCCGGCCAGACGCTGGTGGCGCAGGAAACGCTGAGCGATTTGCATGAGGGCGAAGGCGACACGCCATCGATCAGCAGCGGCGTAAAACTGCCGCCACTGCACGTGCTGCCGCAGCTCGTGCCTGATGTGCTGGTGGTCGACATCGGCGTGGCGCAGCGTCTGCTGAACAAGCCGGGTCAGCTCTCGCGCCTGCTGATCGGCAAGGCGAAGGGCAAACCGGCGCAGCTCGCAAGCGTCGTCGGCGATCAGTTGAAGCGCGTCGAGCCAGGTGCTGAGACCGAGCTGGAGCGGCTGACCGACAGTTTCCATCTTAACCTCACCGCCTTCGGCCTGCTGTCGTTCTTCGTCGGCCTGTTCATCGTTAACTCAGCCGTGGGCCTTGCTTTCGAACAACGGCTGCCGATGCTGCGCACCTTGCGCGCCTGCGGCGCCTCGGCGCGGCTGGTCAACAGCGTGCTTGTGATCGAATTGGTCGCGCTGGCGCTGATCGCGGGGCTGATCGGGCTCGTCTGCGGCTACTTCATTGCTGGAGCGTTGCTGCCCGATGTCGCGGCGTCGCTGCGCGGGCTTTATGGCGCGCCGATTCCGGGGCAGCTGACGCTGCGACCCGAATGGTGGCTTGCGGGTATCGGCATCAGCGTTGCCGGTGCGATCGTGGCGGCGGCGACCAGCCTGATCAAGGCGATCAGAATGCCGGTGCTGGCGACCGCGCAGCCACGGGCCTGGCAGCAACGACAGCGGCGCTGGCTTGTCCTGCAAAGCCTTGCCGCCTGCGCCGTGCTCGCGGTCGCGCTGCTGCTGCTTTACTATGGACAATCGCTGATCGCGGGGTTCGGCCTGCTGGCGGCGCTGATGCTCGGCGTGGCGCTCATCCTGCCGGCGTTCCTCGAAATGCTGCTGCTCGCCGGCCAGCGTTTTTCGCGCGGACCGCTGGCACTGTGGTTCTGGGCGGATAGCCGGCAGCAGCTGTCAGGATTGTCGCTGGCGTTGATGGCGCTGTTGCTTGCACTCGCCGTCAATGTCGGGGTGTCCACCATGGTGGAAACGTTCAGCCGCACCTTTATCGGTTGGCTCGATGGCCGGCTCGCCGCCGACGTCTACATCAGCGCACCCGACAATGCGCAAGCGATCGCGATCCGGGACTGGCTCAGGGATCGCAGCGAGGTTCAGGCGATCCTGTCGGGTGGACGCGCAGAGTCGCAGGTGCAGGGCCAGCCGGTGGAATTGCTCGGGCTGCCCGATCACGCGCTCTATCGCGATCGCTGGCCGCTGCTGGAGACCGTACCGCGCGGCTGGACCCAGCTTGTGCCCGGCAATGCGGCCTTCATCAGCGAGCAGCTGAGCCGCCGCCTCAATGTTCGTGTCGGCGATGTCATCGAGGTGCCGGCACCGGGCGGGACCTGGGAACTCGACATTGTCGGCATCTATGCCGATTACGGCAACCCCAAGGGGCAGCTGGCCGTGAACGTCGCGGCGCTGATCCGGCAGTTTCCACAGACACCGCAGACGCGGATCGGGTTGATCGTCCCGCGCGACAAGATTCCCGGACTGATCGCGGACTTGCAGAAGCAGTTTTCGCTCGACGATCGCAGCGTGGCCGACCAGGCGACGGTGAAGGCGGAATCGATCCGCATCTTCAACCGTACCTTTGCGGTGACGTCGGCGCTGAATGCGTTCACGCTCGGCGTTGCCGGCATTGCGCTATTGACCAGCCTGTTGACGCTGGCGAATTCGCGCCTGCCGCAGCTGGCGCCGCTCTGGGCGATCGGCATCACCCGGCCGCGGCTTGCGGCGATCGAGCTGACCAAGACCTTGTCGGTTGCGCTGTTCACCGCGCTGCTCGCCGTGCCGCTCGGGTTATTGGTGGCATGGTGCCTGATCGCGATCGTCAACGTGAAGGCGTTCGGCTGGCGGCTGCCGTTCCATGTTTTCCCGTTGCAACTGGTCGAGCTTGTTGCCGTCGCGCTGATTGCCTCGCTGTTCGCCGCGCTGCTGCCGGTGTTGCGGCTGGCGCGGATGCAGCCGGCAAGCCTGGTCAAGGTGTTTGCCAATGAGCGCTGACAAACTTTCGCGGCGCGCATTTGCCGGCGGCATCGCCGCGCTCGCGCTGTCGCGCCGCGCCGGTGCGCAGGGCTATGCCGGCCTTGGCGAGACTGCCGATGGTTTCGCGAAAGTCACGCCGGGCAAGGTGTTCACCTTCCCCGGAGATCACGGACCGCACCCGGATTTTCGCATCGAGTGGTGGTATCTGACGGCGAATCTCGTCGACAGCAGTGGCGCTGCCTGTGGGCTGCAATGGACCCTGTTTCGCCAAGCCGCAAAGCCGGGCCCGCAAGGCGAAGGCTGGGCCAATCAGCAGATCTGGATGGCGCATGCCGCGGTCACGCGTGCCGACACGCATCGTTTCAACGAGCTGTTTTCGCGCGGCGGCATTGGGCAGGCCAATGTCGAGGCCAGGCCGTTTGCGGCATGGATCGACGATTGGGAGATGAAGGGGTCTGAGCGCACCGACGATCGCACTCTATCGCCGGTGACGCTGAAGGCCTCGGGCACCGATTTCAGCTATGCGCTCACGCTCGAAGCCGATCGCCCGGTCGTATTGCAGGGCGACCGCGGCTACAGCCGCAAGTCCGAACGCGGACAGGCGTCGTATTACTACAGCCAGCCTTTCTATCGCGCGCGCGGCATGCTCACCATCGACGACAAATCCGTCGACGTGTCCGGCCAGGCGTGGATGGATCGCGAATGGAGCAGCCAGCCGCTCGACACCGACCAGACCGGTTGGGACTGGCTGTCGCTGCATCTTTCCTCCGGCGACAAGCTGATGCTGTACCGGCTGCGCCAGAAGGACGGCAAGGATTATCCGTTCGGCAACTGGATCAGCGCCAATGGCGACACGCAGTTGATTGCGGGCAGCGATATCCAGATGACGCCAAAGGCGACGGCGGACGTGGCCGGCCGCAAGCTGCCGGTGGAATGGCAGATCGCGATTCCCTCAAAATCCTTCTCGATTTCCTGCAAGCCACTCAATCCCGGGGCATGGATGGGGACCGGCTTCTCCTACTGGGAGGGGCCGATCAGCTTCACCGGCACGCATGACGGCGTTGGCTATCTCGAGCTGACCGGCTATTGAGCTGCATCCGACCCGGAGGCTCCGATGTACCATTTGACTGCACTTGTCACGCTGCTCGCTATCCTGTTTTTCTTCTTCACTTGCATGAACGTCTCGCGCTCGCGGAGCAGGACCGGCGTCAAGGTGCCGGCAATGTCGGGCCATCCGGATTTCGAGCGCGCCTTCCGCATCCAGATGAACACACTGGAATGGATGCCGATCTTCCTGCCGTCACTCTGGCTGTTCGCGGTCTATATCAGCGACGGGATTGCGGCCGGCATCGGCGCCGTCTGGATCATCGGCCGCATCGTCTATTTCATCGGCTATTCAAAGGCCGCCGCCAAGCGAGGTCCGGGATTCTTGATCCAGGGCGTGGCAGCTATTGCGCTGTGGGCCGGTGCGCTGGGCGCGGTGGTATTGCGGCTGGTGTAGTGAAAGCCCGGCGTCACATGCGCCCGTGTCCCGGGCGCGGTGCAGCGTGTAACGCTGCGCCGCTGAACCGGGACCCAATCTGGCCGGGGAGTGTGGAGAGGCGTGGGTCCCGGCTCTGCGGTGCACCGCTAAGAAGCGCTGCACCGCGTCCGGGACAAGAGAACTATTTCGTCAGCGGGCAGCCGCTGTCCTTGGCGGTTGCGAAGGCTTGGTCGCCGGGGACCACTGCGAGCTGCTTGTAATAGTCCCACGGCTTCTTCGATTCCGAGGGCTTCTTGACCTCGAACAGATACATGTCGTGGACCATGCGGCCGTTGGCGAGCACCTTGCCCTTGGCGAAGGCGTCGTCGACCGGCAGCTCCTTGAGCTTGTTGGCGACCGCCTCGGTATCCTTGGTGCCGGCGGCCTTTACTGCCTTCAGATAGCTCAGCGTGGCCGAATAGGTCCCGGCATGGATCATGCTCGGCATCCGGCCGGTGCGCTTGAAGAAGCGCTCAGAGAAGGCGCGCGTGGTGTCGCTCTGGTCCCAGTAGAAGCCTTCGGTCAGGACCAGGCCTTGGGCTGCCTGCAGACCCAGACCGTTCACCTCGGCGAGCGTCATCAGAAGGCCTGCGAGCTTCTGGCCACCTTGCACGATGCCGAACTCGGCCGCCTGCTTGATCGAATTGGTGGTGTCCTGACCGGCATTGGCGAGACCAACGATCTTTGCCTTCGAGCTCTGCGCCTGCAGCAGGAACGACGAGAAGTCCGATGAGTTGAGGGGAACGCGGACCGAGCCCAGCACCTTGCCGCCGCTGGCTGCGACGATCTCGCTGGTGTCCTTTTCCAGCGCGTAGCCGAACGCATAGTCCGCCGTGAGGAAGAACCAGGTATCGCCGCCGGCCTTGGTCAGCGCACCACCGGTGCCGACCGCGAGCGCATGGGTGTCGAACGCCCAATGGAAGCCGTAGGGAACGCATGACGCGCCAGTGATGGCCGATGTCGCGGCACCAACCACGATGTCGATCTTCTTCTTTTCCTTCGACAGCTCCTGCACGGCGAGCGCGACCGACGACGTCGTCAACTCCGTGATCATGTCGACGTTCTCGGCGTCATACCAGCGCCGCGCGATGGAGGTGGCAAGATCCGGCTTGTTCTGGTGATCGGCGGTGACCATCTCGATCTTCTGGCCGAGCACTTCGCCGCCAAAATCCTCGATCGCCATCTTGGCGGCTTCGACGGAGTACTTGCCGCCGTAGTCGGCGTAGACGCCGGACTGATCGTTGAGAACGCCGATCTTGACGCCTTGCGCGGAGGCCGGCGCGGCCAGCAACAGCGCCGACATTGCAACAGCGGTCAAAAGTGCTGATTTCATTCGTTATCTCCCAGCATTGTTCTGTTTTGAAATCGCGCGGATACTAGTGAAGAACCCCGGCCGTGCCCATCCATTTCGCGCTGATCGTTAGTATGGGCAGTCGTGCGTCAAAGAACCGCTGTCGCCCCGGCGGAGGTCGGGACGACATCGAGATTGAGGAAGCGTCTCGAACAATCAGCCCGCCGCCTCCGGCTTCCCGTCGTTGCGACCTTCCGCCAGGTTCCGCACGACCACATAGAAGATCGGTGTGAACAGCAGGCCGAACAGGGTCACGCCGATCATGCCGAAGAACACGGCGACGCCGACCGCCTGACGCATCTCGGAGCCTGAGCCGGATGAGATCACCAGCGGCAGCACGCCGAGGATGAAGGCGAACGACGTCATCAGGATCGGTCGAAGTCGCAGGCGACAGGCGTCAATCACCGCCTCGAGCCGTGGCTTGCCTTCCTTCTCGATGTCGCGTGCGAACTCGACGATCAGAATCGCGTTTTTCGCCGCAAGCCCCACCAGCACGACGAAGCCAATCTGGGTCAGGATGTTGACGTCCTGTCCCATGATGCGCACGCCGATGGTGGCGGCCAGCAGGCACATGGGCACGATCAAGATCACCGCGAATGGAAGCGTCCAGCTTCCGTATTGCGCGGCGAGCACGAGATAGACGAACAGCACGCAGATCGGGAACACGTAGAGACCCGCATTGCCGCCAGTGATCTGCTGATAGGACAGGTCGGTCCACTCGAAGGTGAAGCCGCTCGGCAAGGTGTCATCGGCAAGCTTCTTGATCGCGTTGAGCGCGGTGGTCGAGCTCGTGCCCGGTGCGGGCTCACCCTGGAGCTCGGACGCCGCATAGAGATTGTAACGCGCAACGCGGTCGGGCCCGGAGACATCCCTGAAATCGACCACGCTGCCAAGCATCACCATGTCGCCGGACGCGTTACGCGTCCGCAGCCGCGCGAGATCGCTGGGTTCTTTCCGGAACGGGAAATCAGCCTGCGCGGTGACGTGATAGGTACGGCCGAACAGGTTGAAGTCGTTGACATAGGTCGATCCGAAATAGGTCTGGATCGTATCGTTGATGTTCGAGATGGGGACGCCGAGCTTCTGCGCCTTGGTGCGGTCGATATCGACGAACAGTTGCGGCGTGCTGGCCGAGAACGGCGAGAACACCGTTGGTCCAAGGAGTGCGGGCGATTTGCGCGCGGCGGCGACGAGTTCGTCGGTTGCGGACGCCAGCAGCTCGGGCCCACGACCCTGCCGATCCTGGATACGGATGGTGAAGCCGCCGCCAGTGCCGATGCCGGGCACGGCCGGCGGCGGAATGACGATGATGAAGGCGCCCTGGATCGCGGCGAGGCGCTTGCGCAGCTCGCCGGTGATGGCGTTCGCGGTCAGCCCTTTCTTGATACGCGCTTCAGGCTCGTCGAACACGGGAAACAGCGCGGCCGCATTGCCGGCCTGCGTGCGTGTTGCGCCGGAGAAGCCGGCGAAAGCGGCAACACGGATGATGCCCGGCGTGTCCAGCGCTATCCGCTCGATCTCGCGCACGATTTCAGTCGTCCGCGCCAGCGATGCCGCACCCGGCAACTGCACGGAAACGATGACATAGCCGCGATCCTGCGCAGGGATGAAGCCCTGCGACGTCGTTCCGATCAGCCAGCCTGCGCTGCCGATCAGCACGACATAGATCATGATCATCACCACGGAATGTCGGATCACGAAATTGGCGAGGCCGGCATAGCCGTGCGCCAATCGGTCGAACACGCGATTGAAGGCGCCGGTGAAGGCACCCCACGCCCGGGCGAGCAGATTCCACGCAGCCGGCGGTCGCTTTTCCTCATGCGGGGTGAGAATCTGCGATGCCAGCGCCGGCGACAGCGTCAGCGAGCAGAAGCAGGAGATCGCGGTCGCAACCGCGATGGTGACGGCGAATTGCTGGAAGAACTGCCCGGAGATGCCGCCGAGGAACGCCGTCGGCACGAACACCGCGCAGAGCACCAGCGCAATCGAGACCAGCGCGCCGCCGACCTCCTCCATGGTCTTGAGCGCGGCATCACGTCGACTGAGGCCATGTTCGAGATGCCGTTCGACATTCTCGACCACGACGATGGCGTCGTCGACCACGATGCCGACGGCGAGCACGAGCCCGAACAGCGTCAGATTGTTGATGGAGAAGCCGAGCGCCGCCATCACCGCGAAGGTGCCGACCAACGACACGGGAATCGCGATGATCGGAATGATCGCGGGACGCCAGCCCTGCAGGAACACCAGCACGACGATCACCACGAGCACCATGGCTTCGTAGATCGTCTTGATCAGCTCGTGGACCGACTGCGCGATGAACTCGGTCGGGTTGTAGCCGATATTGTAGTCGAGCCCTTTCGGGAAGCTCTCCTTGAGCCTCGTCATGGTGTCGGAGATGTTCTTCGCCGTCGCGAGCGCGTTCGATCCCGGCCGCTGCGTCACCAGCATGGCGACCGCGGATTTGCGCAACAGGAAGCTGTTGGTCGAATAGGCGAGCGCGCCGAGCTCGATGCGGGCGACGTCGCGCAGGCGCACCGTGCGGCCGTCAGAGCCGGCCTTGATCAGGATGTCCTCGAATTGCTTCTGATCTTTCAACCGCCCCGTAAACACGAGGTTCGGCTGGAAGGCACGATCGGCGATCGGCGGCTCGGCGATCTGGCCACCGGCGATCTGCACGTTCTGGGCCCGGATCGCGGCCAACACCTCAGCCGAGGTCAGACCGAGATTAGCGATGCGGTCGGGATCGAGCCAGAGCCGCATCGAATAGTCGCGCGCACCAAAGATCTGGATGTCGCCGACGCCATCGATGCGCAGCAGCTGGTCGCGGACCTGCAGCAGCGCATAGTTGGAGATGTAGAGCTGGTCGAACGTGTCGTCGGGCGACAGCATGAACACGACCATCAGGATGTCGGGCGAGTTCTTGCGGGTGACGACGCCGTTACGCTGGACCTCGTCCGGCAGCTGCGGCTGCGCAATCGCTACGCGGTTCTGCACCAGCACCTGGGCCTTGTCGAGATCGGTCCCCAGCTTGAAGGTGACGGTGATGGTCAGCTGGCCGTTCGAGGTCGCCTGGCTGTAGAGATACAGCATGTCCTCGACGCCGTTGATCTGCTGCTCGATCGGAGCGGCCACAGTGTCGGAGACGGTTTGGGCGGAGGCGCCCGGATATTGGGTGGTGACAACGACGGTCGGCGGCACCACTTGCGGATATTCGGAGATCGGCAGCGTCGAATAAGCGAGCGTACCGACGATCAGCAGCACAATCGACAGCACCATCGCCAGGATGGGCTGGTTGATGGAGAGACGGCCAAGATTCATGATTTGCCACCGGCCGGCGCTTGAGCGGTCTTCGGAGCGACCTTGGCGCCAACGCGGGCGCGCTGAATGCCATTCACGATGACGCGATCCTCGGCGGTCAGACCTTCGCGGATGACGCGCAGGCCCTCATCCAGCGGGCCGAGCACCACGGGCCGCGCCTCCACGGTGTCGTCAGGCTTCACAACGAAGACGATCTTACGCGACTGGTCGGTCGCGACGGCGACGTCCGGAATCAGCAATGCTTCGTAAGGCGCGCTGCCGATCAGACGAACACGGCCGAACTGGCCGGGCAGGATTGAGAGGTCGGCGTTCTTGACGACGGCACGGCTGCGCAGCGTGCCGGTGGAGACATCGAGGCGGTTGTCGAGGAAGTTGATGGCGCCGTCATGCGACGGTTTTGTTTCTCCAGCGAGCGTCACTTGTACCGGGTTCGCGGTGTCACGCGAACTTGGACGTTTCCCCTCAAACCACAGCTTGCTGTATTTGATGAATGTCGTCTCATCCATGTCGAAATAGATGTAGATCGGATCCATCGTCACGATCGAGGTCAGCAAGGTCGAAGAGCCGTTGTCGCTGCCCTGCACGAGATTGCCGGGGCTGACGAGATGGCGGCTGACGCGGCCGGTGATCGGCGCGGTGACATGGGTGAACTCGATGTTCAACCGGGCGGCTTTGAGCGCGCCTTCGGCCTGGGTCTCGGCGGCGTGCGCGGCCTGCAGGGCCTGACGACGCTGGTCGACGACCTGCTCGGAGACCGCGCTGGTCTGCACCAGGTTCAGGCCGCGATCGAGCTCGCGCTTGGCGAGCTCCACCTTGGCTCGGGCGTCGGAGAGCTGGCCGTCGGCCTGCTCGGCGACCGCCTCGAACGGGCGTGGGTCGATGACGTAAAGCAAATCGCCCTGATGCACGATCGCGCCGTCCTGGAACTCGACCGAGTTGACGAAGCCGCCGACGCGCGGACGCACCTGCACCTCCTCGACGGCCTCGAAGCGTCCGGTGTACTCGTCCCAATCAGTGACGGTGCGCTTGACCGGCTGAGCAACCGTCACCGGTGGAGGCGGCGGCGCGCTGGCTTGCGAGGTCGGCTGCCCGCAACCGCTGAGCGCGAAGGCAGCGACGAGAAGGCTGGCTATGGCGTAAGGCCTGAGCTGAACGAAATCGTGCGTTTTGACAAATTGCTCGCTTCCGTCAGATCCACTCATCCCAGGTCCTCGCTGAAAAACCGCGGAAAAAGCAGGGTGATCGTCTACCCGCGGGCGCCACAAGATGGGTGGCGATGATGAACTCTTCAAGACCACCTCGCACGCAATGCTCCGGAGAGTGCCCTGGCCTGATGGCGGGTTGACAGAGGGGATAGCCGGTCGTGCGTACGGTGATTAGCCGGCGGGGAGCGAATGGACTTATTCGCTGGGCTCATGAATGGGGGCGCGATGTTGGCGTTGCGCTCGTTGCCACCCTCCCCTGGAGGGGAGGGTAAGAAAGAGCCAGCGTCTTCGCACATGACGATCGCTGCGGGCTCGGCTAGATTAGCCCTTACAAAACAAGACGAATTGTCCGGGGAGGACAGGCGTGCATCAGGGACGTGTCGTTTACGGCGCGATCGAGGAGGTCGTGTTCGGCCATCCGGCGGCTGAGGCTATCGTTGCGCAGATGGACCGGCTGGGAACCCGCCGCGCCTTCCTGATGGTCTCAGGCACGCTGAACCGAGAGACGGACGAAATCACAAAGATCGTGCAGGCGCTCGGCTCGCGTTGCGCCGGGCTGTTCGACGCGATGCCGGCACACACGCCGCGAGAGGCAGTGATCGCGGCCACCAATGCCGCGCGCGCTGCCGGCGCTGATCTGATCGTCACCGTGGGCGGCGACTCGATCACCGACGGCGCCAAGGCGGTGCAGCTGTGCCTGGCCAACGGTATCGACGACATCAGCGGCATCGACCGCATTCGTGTGCACAAGGGCACCGCACCCGACATGACCGCGCCGACTGTGCGCCAGATCAGCGTGCCGACCACGATTGCGGGCGGCGAGTTCTCATCCATCGCCGGCGTGACCGACCGCAGCACGCATGTGAAGCAGATGCTGCGGCATCCGCTTGCCGTGCCGCGCGCGACCCTTCTCGATCCGGCGATTACCGTGCACACGCCGGAATGGCTGTTTCTCTCCACCGGCATCCGCGCGATCGACCATTGCGTCGAGGCGATCTGCTCGCACGAAACGCATCCCTATGCCGATGCACAATCGGTGAAGGGGCTCGCCATGCTCGCCGATGCGTTGCCCCGGGTAAAGGCTGATCCCAGGGATCTCGATGCGCGCATGGATGCGCAGATCGGCACCTGGCTGTCGATGGGCGCACTCGCAGCGGGCGTGCCGATGGGCGCGAGCCACGGCATCGGCTATGTCCTGGGTGCAGCCTTCGACGTGCCGCACGGCTACACCTCCTGCATCATGCTGCCGGCGGTGATGCGCTGGAACGCGAGCGCCAATGCCCAGCAACAGATGATCGTCGCGGCCGCCATGGGTTTCCCCGGCCACAACGCCGCCGACGTGCTCGACGCCTTCATCCGCTCGCTCGGCATGCCGCGCAGCCTCTCCGAGGTGCGGGTCTCGCCCGAGCATTTCGACGCCATCGCCGAACAGGCGATGCGCACCAACTGGATCCCGCGCAATCCGCGCAAGATCGAGAATCCCGCGCAGGTGCGCGAAATCCTGCTTCTCGCCGCATGAGTTTAAACCCGGAGGACTGATGTACCCAGGTCTGCACGCCCGCCTGCGCCCGCTGCAACCCGCCTTCATCATGGCGGCGACAGGCGAGACCGTCACCTATCGCGAGCTGGACGCACGCAGCAATCGGCTGGCGCATCTGTTTCGCAAGCACGGCCTGAAGCGGCTCGACCACTACTCGATCTTCATGGAGAACAATTCCCGCTACCTCGAAGCCTGCGGTGCAGGCGAACGATCCGGCCTCTACTACACCTGCATCAATTCCTTCCTGACGCCGGGCGAGCTCGCTTATCTCCTCGTTAACAGCCAATCCAAGATCCTGATCACGTCGATGGCAAAGCTCGCCATTGCGCGCGAAGCGATCCAGGCCTGCCCGGACGTCAAGCTCTGCATTGTCGTCGACGGCCCGGGCGAGAGTGATCGCATCGTTGGATTGGCTGACGTCACAGCCGGCCTACCGAAGACGCCGATCGCGGATGAATGGCTTGGCACCGCGATGCTCTATTCATCGGGCACGACAGGACGGCCGAAGGGCATCATCCGGCCGCTGCCGGAAGAGCCGCCGAAGCACAATCTGCCGTTGTTCGATTTCCTACACAAGCTCTGGCACTATCGCGAGGGCATGATCTATCTGTCGCCGGCGCCACTCTATCATTCCGCGCCGCAGGCCGCCGTGAACCTCACCATCCGCCAGGGCGGCACCGTGGTGATCATGGAGACGTTCGATCCCGAACGTTATCTGCAGCTCGTGCAGCAATGGGGCATCACGCACAGCCAGCTGGTGCCGACGATGTTCTCGCGCATGCTGAAGCTGCCCGAGGAGGTCCGCACGCGCTACGATTTGTCCTCCCTCGAGATCGCGATCCATGCCGCCGCGCCCTGCCCGGCGCTGGTGAAGGACGAGATTGTCAAATGGTGGGGCCCGATCATCCACGAATATTACGGCGCGACCGAAGGCCTCGGCTTCACGGCCTGCAACAGCGAGGAATGGCTTAGCCATCGCGGCACCGTCGGCAAGGTGCTGCTTGGCGACCTCCACATTCTCGACGAAAACATGCAGCCCTGCCCGACCGGCACGCCGGGCCAGGTGTGGTTCAAGACCGGATCGCCGTTCGAATATTTCAACGACCCTGAGAAGACCCAGGAAGCGCGTTCGGCCGACGGCAGCATGAGCACGGTCGGCGACGTCGGCTATGTCGACGAGGATCGCTTTCTCTATCTCACCGACCGCGCCACCTTCATGATCATCTCCGGCGGCGTGAACATCTATCCGCAGGAATGCGAGAACCTGCTGATCACCCATCCCAAGGTTGCGGACGCCGCGGTGTTCGGCGTGCCCAATGTCGATCTCGGCGAGGAGGTCAAGGCCGTGGTGCAGCCGATGCCGGGCGTGAGGCCGGATGACGCGCTCGCCGAAGAGCTGATCGCCTTCTGCGGGGCATCCCTGTCGCGGCAGAAGGTGCCGCGCTCGGTCGATTTCGAGAAGGAATTGCCGCGATTGCCGACGGGGAAGCTCTACAAGAGGCTGCTAAGGGATCGGTATTGGGGCAACAAGTCGTCAAGGATTGTGTGAGCCGTTCTTTCGCGTCGTATGCTCAAGCAGGCGCCACAAACTCCGCTGTCGTCCCGGACAAGCGAAGCGCAGATCCGGGACCCATAACCACAGGAAGACGTGTGGCGACGACTCGGAGTTGCGAGCTTGCCCGGCAACTCCTCCCTGTGGTTATGGGTCCCGGGCTCGCGACTTCGTCGCGCCCCGGGACGACGGCGGAGATTGGCGTTACAACGTCGCGTAATATTTGCCAGGAACCGCCC
>JAEWHT010000125.1 GCA_023387695.1 Pseudomonadota bacterium
TTTGGGCGTCAAAGGCGCATTCTTGTGGACGTTCATCTGGTCTTTCCTTGGAACACTGAAGCTTCGCAACCTCAGCTTCCTCGGTTCAGACCAGATGGACAACCTCCTGAGAGACCAAAGTTAGCCCTGCAGATGCGCAAAGCGCATCTGCTCGGCGTAACCCACCACCGTCTATCTCAGCAGAGGCAGAAGAGGTGGATTGCGCTCCGCTAATCCACCCTACGAAAGCTTTCTCAGCAACAAACTGCTCCACCCCTCGATCCGCAGATGGCGGAGCGGGACGAGGCCTCGCGCGCGGTAGGCGGCGATCACGGCGGGCGCCTGGTGGGTCAACAGGCCGGAGAGGATGACCCGGGCGCCGGGCGCAAGATGCCGGACCATTGGGCCCGCCAATTGCCGGAGCGGATTGGCGAGGATGTTGGCCAGTACCAGGTCGAACGGGCCGCTTTTGGCAAAATCCGGTGCGGCGAAGCCGGTGGCCCGGATCACCCGCACATATTGACCTGTTTCGTTCAGGGCCGCGTTCTCGGCCGCGACCCGCACCGAGGGGGCGTCAATGTCCGAGGCCAGCACCGCGCGATGCAGCGCCTTCGCCGCCGCGATCCCCAACACGCCGGTACCGGTGCCGAGGTCGAGCACACGCTTGGGCCGCGCATGTTTCAGGACGTGGTCAAGCAGAAGTAAACAGCCACGCGTGGTTCCGTGGTGTCCGGTGCCGAATGCGAGCGCCGCCTCGATCTCGATGGCGAGCTTGTTTGGCGCCACGCGGTCGCGATCGTGGCTGCCATGGACGACGAAGCGCCCGGCCGGCACCGGGACGAGATCCTCGAGGCTCGCCTTGACCCAGTCCTTGGCCTCGATGGTGTCGAAGGCGAGCCTGGCGGCGATCTCATTTCCTGCTGAAGTTGCAACGAGTTCCCGCAGCAATTCCTGGTCCGGCGCCTCGGCAAAATGCAGCGTGACATCCCATTGTCCGTCCGGCCGCTCGAAGGCGGCGACCGCCGCATCGCCCTCGAAAAAGACCTCTGTGAGCACGTCGACGACACGCCTGGCCGCAGCCTCGTTGCCGATCGAAAAGCTGGCGCGGTGGGTGGGCAAGGGCTGCATTTAGGGGTCCGTCATGTTCAATTTGGGGAACTTTTGTTCCCAATTTTCCGGATAACTTGCAGTCTTCGGGTTAACTAGACCGTAGGTTGCAGTCCGTAGATTTCCGGATGTTGGAAACAACCAGCACACCCTGGAATGGAAATGGAGGCGAGTCTTGAAGCGCATGGTTTCGAAGTTCTGGTTCGATGAGTCCGGCGCCACCGCGATCGAGTACGGCCTGATCGCGGCCGGTATCGCGCTGGCGATCATCACCGTGGTCAATGGTCTGGGCACCACGATGAACGACAAGTTCGGTTCGATTAGCAGCTCCTTGAAGTAATTTCTGCCTCGCATTCCCAGCGGGGGCTACTTTCTTCATAGATGGCTTTTCGACGACCAGCCCGCTGGGGAGTTGCCCCCTGGCGGGCGAAGTCGTTTTGGAAAGCTCGGCTTTTGCGCAGGCCTCCACAGGCTGTCCGCTTATGATCCGCCGGCTATCCACCGGCTTATACCCTGCCTGTCCACGCGCTTCTCCACAGCTTGATCCGCGGTTGTACCTCGCGATCGCACGCAGCTTCCACGACTTCACCACAGCGCCGCCAACAGGCCTGTCCACAGCCCATCCACAGTCCTATCCACGGCTTGCGAACAGGCTGCGATGGTCGCGCAAGATCACCTGCGCCGCGTTGTGGCCGGGGGCGCCGGTGACGCCACCTCCGGGATGAGCGCCGGAGCCGCAATGGTAGAGACCCTTCAGGGGCCCGCGGTAATCTGCATGGCCCAGCATCGGCCGCGCCGAGAACAGCTGGTTTAGCGACAGCGCGCCGTGGAAGATGTCACCGCCGAGCAGGCCGAACTGCCGTTCGAGATCGAGCGGCGAAAGGATCTGACGGCCGAGCACGCTTGCGGCGAAGCCCGGCGCGTAGCTGTCCACCGTCGCGATCATGAGGTCGGCGACCTCGTCGCGATGGTCGTCCCAGGATCTTCCATAGGGCAGTTCGGGGGCGACATGCTGGCAGAACAAGCTCGCGACGTGCTGTCCCGCTGGCGCGAGCGTGTCGTCGAGTGTCGAGGGGATCAGCATCTCGACGATCGGCTTTTGGCTCCAGCCCTGCGCTCGCGCATCGAGATAGGCACGGTCCATGTAGCTGAGGCTCGGGGCGAGGATGATGCCGGAGGTGAGGTGATCGCCTTCACCGGGAAGAGCGGTGAAGGAGGGCAGGCGGTCCAGCGCCACGTTCATGCGGAAGGTGCCGGAGCCGTTCTTCCAGTGGCGCATGCGGGCAAGGAAATCGGCCGGCAGCGCATCGGCTGCGACAAGTCGCGTGTAGAGCAGCTTTGGATTGACGTTGGCCGCGACATATTTCGCGCGGATCGTCGTGCCGTTCTCCAGCACCACGCCGACGGCGCGATCGCGCTCGACGATCACTTCACGCGCGCCGGCATCAAGGTCGATCGTGACGCCGCGTGCGCGCGCCGCGCGCGCCATCGCCTGCGTGATCGCGCCCATGCCGCCGATGGCGTGGCCCCATACGCCCTTCTTGCCGTTCACTTCGCCGAAGGCGTGATGCAGCATCACATAGGCTGAGCCCGCGGCGTAAGGGCTCGCATAATTTCCGACGATGGCATCGAAGCCGAACAGCGCCTTGACGAGATCATGCTCGAAGCGTTCGTCCAGCATCTCGCCGGCTGAGCGGGTGAAGAGGTCGAGCAGGCTGCGGCTCTGCTCCAGCGTCAGGCCGCGCAGGATGTTGGCCGTTGAAAGCGCGTTCGCGGCCTCGCGGATCGCGCCGATGCCAAAACTGGCGAGTAGGTTCGGCGGCGCGCGCAGCACGAACTGCCGCAGCACATCCGCGATGTCCTCGAGCTCACGCGAAAACCCGTCGAGCGCGTCGGCATCGCGCGCGCTGAGCCGCGCAACCGACGCTTTGGTCCGTCCCTCGCCGGTGAGGAGATAGTTGCCGTCGGGCGCCGGCAGAAAATTCTGCGCACGTCGTTCGACGACGCGCAGGCCCTGCTCGGCGAGGCCGAGATCGCTGATGACTTGCGGATTGAGCAGGCTCACGGTGTAGGCCGCGACCGAATTGCGGAAGCCCGGATGAAACTCCTCTGTGACCGCGGCCCCGCCGACCACCTTGCGGCGCTCGACGATATGCACGCGCAGGCCCGCCTTCGCGAGATAGGCCGCGCAGGTGAGGCCGTTATGGCCAGCGCCGATGATGACGACGTCAGTTTCGCTCATGATTGATTTCAGAGTGTTCCACGGTCATTCCGGATGGTCCGAAGGACCGGGTCCTGAATGACAGCTGTATATCAGCCATTTCTCGACGCAACATCACGAGACCATTTATTGCCCGTTCAGGCGCGGTGTGCTCCATTGCGCCGCCCGGCGCCCGCCGGAGGCTTTATTCGACGCGTTTTCTAGCGCGAACCGGTGCCCACTTCGCTGGAAAACGCTTTTGCCCGGAGCTCCCATGGATTCGATCGTGCAACCCGCCGCCACGGAGCAGCCGTCCTCGTCGCGCAACCGGCTGCTGCTGACGGTCTATACGGCCGCGATCTTCGTCAGTGCGCTCTTGCTGTTCTCGGTGCAGCCGTTGTTCACGAAAATGGTGCTGCCGCGGCTCGGCGGTTCGCCGGCGGTGTGGTCGGTGGCGATGGTGTTCTTCCAGTCGTTGCTGCTCGCCGGCTACGCCTATGCGCATCTGCTGATGCAGATCAAGAGTCGCGTCGTTCCGGTCGCGGTGCATCTGGTGCTGCTGATCGCGGCCTTCATCACGCTGCCGCTCGGCATCGCTAGCGCCTATGGCGAGCCGCCCGCGTCGGGCTACGCGTTCTGGCTGCTCGGCCTGTTCGTGATGTCGATCGGGCTGCCGTTCTTTGCGCTCGCTGCCAACAATCCGTTGTTGCAGGCCTGGTTCGTTCGCACAGGCCATCCCGACGGCCGCGATCCGTACTTCCTTTATGCGTCCTCCAACATAGGCAGCTTCCTCGCGCTATTGTCCTATCCATTCCTGCTGGAGCCGATGTTCACGCTGCACACGCAGAACAGGCTCTGGACTGGCGGCTATGGCCTGCTGATCCTGCTGATCGCAGCTTGCGGCGTACTGCTGTTGCGCTCGCCGAAATTGGCTGTCGTCGATGCGTCGACAGAACAGGCGAATGCTCCGGCGCCGACGCTGGTGACGCGGCTGCGCTGGATCTTCCTCGCCGCGGTGCCGTCAGGCCTGCTGATCGCGGTCACCGCACACATCTCGACCGATGTCGCGGCCGCGCCGCTGCTGTGGGTGCTGCCGCTGTCGCTGTATCTCCTCACCTGGGTGGTGGTGTTCCAGTCGCGGCCGCTGTTGCCGCACAAATGGATGCTGATGCTGCAGCCCGTCGCGATCGCGGGCGTCATCTTCCTGCTCGCCTTCGGCGGGGAGCAGAATTTGTTGCTCACGCTCGGCGGCCATCAACTCTGCTTCTTTGTCATCGCCATGGCCTGTCACGGCGAACTGGCGCGGACGCGCCCCGCCGCCAGATATCTTACCGGCTTCTATGTCGCGCTGTCGTTCGGCGGCATGGTCGGTGGTCTCTTTGCCGGCCTCGTCGCGCCGTTCACCTTCTCCTGGATCGCCGAATATCCGATCCTGGTCGCGCTTGCCGCGCTGTGCCGTCCGACGGCGAACGAGCGTTTCGCTGGTCTCGTGCGGTGGTACTGGCTGGCACTTGCCGTGCTTGCAGCGGCGCTGGTTGTGCCGTCCACCATAACGGGTGATCTCTCGACCTGGTTTGAGGATCAGCGCGTCTGGATCGCCAGTGGGGTCGGCGTGCTGGCAGCGCTTCTGGCGCTCGCGCTCAATGCCGACCGCTGGAAGATCTTTGCCACTGTCGCGCTGGCGCTGGCGTTGACCCGGATCTATCCGGCCGACGAGGGGCGCGTCACCACCGTGCGCAGCTTCTTCGGCGTGCACAAGATCGTGGTGACGCCGGGCGGCTATTTCCACGTGCTGATGCACGGCACCACGATTCACGGCGCCGAGCGCTTCCGCAACAATGACGGCACGCCGGTCACCGGCCGGCCAGAGCCGATCACTTACTATCACAAGGACGGCGGTATCGGCCAGGCCATCACCGCGATCCGCGAGCGCAAGGGCGCGCCGCTGAAGGTCGCCGCGATTGGCGTTGGATCAGGCACGCTTGCCTGCGCAGCAGAACCCGGCGAGGACTGGAAGTTCTTCGAGATCGACCAGTCCATGGTCGATGCCGCGAGCGATCCGAAGAATTTCCGCTACATCTCGAGCTGCCAGCCGAACTTCAAGCCAGTGATCGGAGACGCACGCCTGACCTTCGCCAGGGAGCCGGACGGTGTCTACGACCTCATCATCGTCGATGCCTATTCGTCGGATGCGATTCCGATTCATCTGGCGACCGAAGAGGCGATGAAGATCTACAAGGACAAGCTCGCGCCGCACGGCGCCGTGGTGATGCACGTCTCCAACCGGCACCTCGACCTCGAGCCCGTCGTGGTCGGCATTGCCGATGCCAACGATCTCAAGAGCTGGGTCTTCGACGAGGACTCGGGCCGCGACGCCGATTACATCTTCTCGACCGACGTCGTCATCTCCGCGCGCGAGGCTGAAGACGTCGGCAAGCTCGCGTCTTCAAAACAGTGGGAGGAGACCGATCCGGACGAGAAGGTGCGGGTCTGGACCGACGACTATTCCAACATCCTCGGTGCGCTGTACCGGCGTCTCCGCTACGGCGAGCAGTAGCGCTTCCTACGGCTGGACCGGTGTCCCCGGCGGCAGAGCTATTCCCTTCTCGCCGGCGACCTGCCGCAGCAGGTCCGGCCTGTCAGAGATAATGCCGTCGACGCCGAACTCGATCATCCGCGCCATATCGTCGGGCTTGTTGACGGTCCAGACCACGACGCGCAATCCCTGTGTATGGGCATCCGCGACAAGCGCCGCGGTCACATCGCCGAAATAGGGCGACCACACCGCGCCGCCTGCGGCCTTGATCGTGCGCGGCAGCGAGCCGCCGTGATCGGCGGGGTTGAAGCCTGCCGTCCAACTGGTGGCCTTGTCGAGGGCGTTGGTTGGCGCCGAGCCGCGCTGGAGCGTCAGATACACGGTTGGAATTTTCGCCGCCTGCTGCTGCACGAGGAGCAGCGTCCGCCAGTCGAACGACTGGATCATGACGCGGTCGGAAAACTTCGCCTCCTCGATCACGCCAAGCAGCTTTGCAACGAAGGCCTCAGGCGCCAGCGATTCATCCGGATGATTCGGATCGATCTTGGTTTCGATGTTGAAGCGCACGCGCTCGTTGCCGGATTTGCGCACCAGCGCGAACAGCTCCTTCAGCGTCGGAATGCGGGTGCCCGGCAGGGCGCGCTGATCTGGAAACTGCTTGGCGTAAGCGCTATCCGGCCGGATCTGGCCGACGTCGTAGGTCCTGACATCGGCGAATCGCAGCTTTACGAAGGGTGTGCCGGGGGCCGCGATATAGGCGCCGCTGGCGTCCCGCGCGAGATCGGGGTTGAGCCCGCGCTCATGCGACACCACGACCTCGCCGTCGGCGGTCACGCCGACATCGAGCTCGAGCGTGTCCACGCCCATCGTGAGCGCATTGGCAAAGGCCGGCAGGGTGTTTTCCGGCAGTAGCGCCCGCCCGCCGCGATGCGCCTCGAGATCGAAAGCCAAGGCTTTTCCCGAAATCATGGCCTCTCCCGAAATGAGAAGTGACAGCATAGTCAAAATTGTCGCAGTACGTGATGTCATCACAGTTCCGGTGGCAAGTGAAAAGGCCGTCCTTGAACGCGGCCAGGCGTGTCCGGCCTGTTTTATAGTCTTTTGTCCCTGTTGAAAGCCGGGGTCGCGGCTTGGGTTGTGTCCGGTCTGCCGGTATGTACTCTGGTCGCCTTGGAATCCCGACCGTGCAACAGAAACGCGATCACCGCATCATCCGCAGCCGGCATTTTCACAAGATGCAGCGGCGGCATTTCATCGTTTTCGATGTCTTGCCCTTTGTCGGTACCCTGGTTGCGCTGGGGCTCCTGTTCTACCGTCCGATCGGGGTGATGGAACTCAGCCTGTTCTTCGGCTTCTGGCTGGTCTCCGGGCTCGGCCTCACCGTCGGCTATCACCGCCTGTTCACCCACCGGGCCTTTGCCACCTCGACCGCGATGAGCGCGATCCTGATCGTGATGGGCTCGATGGCCGGGCGCGGCCCGATGCTGTCTTGGGCAGCGATGCACCGTCGGCACCACGAACTGTCCGATCACGAGGGCGATCTGCATTCGCCGCGCCTGCATGGCGACGGCCTGCTCGGCCGCCTGCGCGGCTTCCTGCACGCGCACCTGACCTGGATGATTGCGCACGATTATCCCAACGTCGCCCATTACGTGCCTGATCTGATGGCGAACCGCACCCTGGTGGCCGTCAACAGCTACTATTACAGCTGGGTCGTGCTCGGCCTGCTGCTGCCGGCGGCGATCGGCGGCTTTGCCACGATGAGCCTGTGGGGCGCGCTCAGTGGTCTGCTCTGGGGCGGCGTAGTACGCATGTTCGTGGTCGAGCAGACCTTTTCCGCCATCAACTCGATCATGCACACTTTTGGTACGCAGCCCTTCGTCACCCGTGACGACAACAGCCGCAATCTCGGCTGGATGGCCTGGCTCGGCTGGGGCGAGGGCTGGCACAACAATCACCACGCCTTTCCGTATTCGGCCGCTTTCGGTCTGCGCTGGTTCGAGTTCGATCCCGGCTTCATCTTCATCCGCGCGCTGGAGGCGCTCGGGCTCGCCTGGGACGTCAAGGTGCCGAGCGAGGAGAAGATCGCACGGCGCGCGCTACGGCAGCCGGGCGATGCGGCGCCTGACCTGGAAACGGGTTAGGGATAGGCGCCCGGCAATGACGGCGCAGCGCTGAACCGATGCTGTTCAACGACTACCCCTTCCTCCTGGTGTTCCTGCCGGCGGCGCTGCTGATCTACCGCCTGGTCGATCCCTATCCGCATCTGCGCATAGCCGTGCAGGTGGCGCTGTCGCTGGCGTTTTACGCCTGGGGCAGTCCATCCTTCGTCCTGCTCCTGATGGCATCGATCGTCGTCAACTGGTTCGCTTCGGTCGCCTATGGGCGGGTGAAGTGGAAGACGGTGCTGACGCTCGTGATCGTGCTCGATCTCGGCGTGCTGGCGCTGTTCAAATACGCCAACTTCCTCCTTGCCAATCTCGGGCATGTGCTGGGCACGACGCTGCCGACGCTCGACATCGGCCTGCCGCTCGGCATCTCCTTCTTCACCTTCCACCACATCATGTATCTGGCGGATCTGCGGCGCGGCAAGGCACCGCTCTACGCGCTCGATCGCTATGCGCTCTACATCGCCTTCTTTCCGCAGGCGATCGCGGGGCCGCTGGCGCGCTGGTCGGAGGTGATGCATCAGTTCGGCCGGCAGGTCTACGCG
>JAEWHT010000126.1 GCA_023387695.1 Pseudomonadota bacterium
AGGGGAGGGTGAAGTCAGTGCGTCACCCGCCAGATCGTGCCGCCCGTATCCTCCGAAATCAGCAGCGATCCATCCTTGGCGACTGCAATCCCGACCGGCCGTCCCCACACCTGGCTGTCATTCACGACAAACCCCGTGACAAAATCCTCGTACTCGCCGGTTGGCTTGCCATCCTTCATCCTGATGCGGATCACCTTGTAGCCGGTGCGCTTCGAGCGGTTCCAGGAGCCATGCTCGGCGGCGAAAGCGTCGCCCTGGTATTCGGACGGAAACTGCGAGCCCTGATAGAAGGTTACGCCGAGCGAGGCCGAATGCGGCTGCACCAGCACATCAGGCACGGTGATCTTGTCCTTGAGGTCCGGCCGCGCGCCAGCGTGACGCGGATCTTCGTTTGGGCCGATGTAGAACCAAGGCCAGCCATAGAACGCGCCCTCCTTCACGCTGGTGACGTAGTCGGGCACGAGATCGTCGCCGAGACCATCGCGCTCATTGGTCGAGCACCAGGGCAGGCCGGTCTGCGGCTGAATCGCAAGACCAACGCAGTTGCGGATGCCGGTCGCGTAGAGCTTGCGATCCTTGCCCTCGGGAGTGAACGACAGCACCGCAGCACGCTCCGCCTCATAGCCCCATGACGCACCGAGCGCCTGCGTGCGCGACCACGCGTCGAGCCCGCCGGGAGGACTTCCCATTCCTTCAGCGACATTGCTGGCGGAGCCGACCGACACCAGCATGCGCTTGCCGTCGGGCGTGAACACGACGTCACGGGTGGAATGGCCCGATCCCTGCGCGAGGTTCGTCACCACGACGTCGGCCTTGCCCGACGCCTTCAGATCGCCGGCGTGATAGGGAAAGCGGACGACGCTGCCTATATTGGCGACATAGACCCATTGCGGATTGTCGCCATTCGGGAAGAAGGCAATGCCGAACGGGCGGGTGAGCCCGCTGGCGAAGACTTCGTTGGTCGCAACCTTGCCGCCCTCGCCCAGACGCAGCACGCGAACGCGCCCCGGCCCGGTCTCGGCAACAAAAATGTCGCCGTTCGGCGCGACGCGCAGCACGCGCGCGTCGGACAGGCCGTCAGTCAAAAGCTCGATCTTGAATCCCTCCGGCACGATCGGCTTGGCGTCCCCACGAGCCGCCACACGTGTGGGGTTGGAGACCGAGGGCGAGGCGCCGGGTTTGGCCAGATCCTGCGGGCGGATCAACCTGACGGTGCCGGGCTTGTCGGCCTGCCAGCTGCCATAGGCGTCCTTGCCCTGCAGCACTGGCTCGGCCTGCGCGCCGGCGCAGCTCGCCAACAGCCATACCATCATGCGCGAAACATGAATTTTCACGAAGCTTCCCTCCCGGACTTCACCTGCCACATCCCACGTCAGCTCATGCCCGCACGATGTGCATCTGATGTAACCCATCGTACTGGAAAATGGCGCCGATCGGTGCAACACATTGTGAGGGCAAGGCCGCCGGTTGCGGTCATCAAAGCTGCGACATCCACGTCGCGATTGATGGGGTGATCATGTGGGGATCGATCATATCGGAATGGGCGAGCCTGCTGCTGCGCTGGCTGCACGTGGTGGCCGCGGTCGCCTGGATCGGCAGTTCATTCTACTTCATCGCCCTCGACCTCAGCCTCAAGCCCAAGAGCGATCTGCCTGATGGCGTGCTGGGCGAGGCCTGGCAGGTGCATGGCGGCGGCTTCTACCGGATCATGAAATATCTGGTGGCCCCCGCCCAGATGCCGGACGAGCTGACCTGGTTCAAATGGGAGGCCTACACCACCTGGCTGTCCGGCTTCGCGCTGATGGTGGTCGTCTACTATCTCGACGCCGATCTGTTCCTGGTCGACAAGTCGGTCCTCGACCTCACGCCATTTCAGGCGGGACTATTCAGCTTCGGTAGCCTCGCGCTGGCCTGGCTGCTCTACGAGGCAGCGTGTCGCACCGGGCTGGCGCAACGCGAGCTGCCCTTTGCCATCGGCGGCTATCTGTTCCTGGTCGTGCTAACCTTCGCCTTCACCCATGTGCTGAGCGGTCGCGGTGCCTTCAACCAGATCGGCGCCCTGATCGGCACCATCATGGTCGCCAATGTCTTCGCGGTGATCATCCCGAACCAGAAGAAAATCGTTGCGGCGCTGATCGCGGGCCAGGCGCCCGATCCGAAGCTCGGCAAGACCAGCAAGGAGCGATCGGTCCACAACAACTACCTGACCTTGCCGGTCGTCGTGCTGATGATCAGCAATCACTATCCCCTGCTCTACGCCACGCGCTTCAACTGGATCATCGTCGCGATCGTACTGGCGTTGGGGCCGGTGATCCGCCATTTCTTCAACGAGGGCCATGCCGGGCGCAAGTCGCCGTGGTGGGTGTGGGGCGTGGCCGCCGCAGGCGCGATCGCGATCCTCTTTCTCTCCGCTGCCGGTCCGCGCGAGGTGAAGACGGGTGCACTGTCGGCGCAGCCCACTGTCGCCAATGTCGAGGAAATCGTGATGTCCCGCTGCAGCATGTGCCATGCGGCGGAGCCGGTCTGGGCCGGCATCGTGACCGCGCCGAAAGGCGTCCTGCTCGATGCGCCCGAGCACATCCACCGCAACATTCGCCTGATCGGCCGCGTGGCTGCGTGGTCGACCGCAATGCCGCCGGGCAACATCACCGAGATGACCAGCGAGGAGCGCGCCATCCTCGCTGCCTATATCAACGAGCAAGATCGCTAACGCCATCTCGCGCCGACATCGCATTTCGCGGAATGAAATTCCTGATCTCCCGCCGATTTGAAAATGACTTGCGCGCTCATCCGGCGTAGACAGGGCGAGCGACCGCCTTGGCGGTCCCATTCAGTTTGTAATCTTTGCCGAGGAAATCACAGTGGCCCTTAAGAACGTCATCGGTATCGACCACGCCGTGGTCATGGTGAAAGACCTCGACAGCGCCGCCGAAAACTACCGGAAGCTCGGCTTCACCCTGTCGCCGCGCGGCACCCACAGCGCACATATGGGCACCGGCAACTACACCATCATGTTCGATCCGGATTATATGGAGCTGCTCGGCGTTCTGGTGCCGACCGAGCACAACGCGCCGGCGCGTGCGTTTGTCGAGCGGCACGGCGAAGGCATCGAGCGCATCGCCTTCACCGCGATCGATTCAGCAGCGGGCGCCGAAGAAATCCGCGCGCGTGGTCTCACAC
>JAEWHT010000133.1 GCA_023387695.1 Pseudomonadota bacterium
TTTGGGCGTCAAAGGCGCATTCTTGTGGACGTTCATCTGGTCTTTCCTTGGAACACTGAAGCTTCGCAACCTCAGCTTCCTCGGTTCAGACCAGATGGACAACCTCCTGAGAGACCAAAGTTAGCCCGCGGCTGCGCGAAGCGCAGTCCGCTGGCGTAACCCACCTCTTCTGTCTCCGTGGATATCAAAGATGGTGGGTTACGCCGAGCGGTTTGCGCTTCGCGCAATCCGCGGGGCTAATCCACCCTACGATGCCGAGCTCGGGGAGACCTACGGCGTCTTGATCCCCATGGCCTTCAGCGCATCCAGCATTCGCTGTGGTGGACCCATCTTCACCACGAGCGGCTTGCCGGTCTCAAGCAGGCTCTTGAGGCTGGACAGGATCGCGGGCCAGCCCGATCGGCCACCTTCGAGGATGTCGTCGCTGAGCGGGCGATCGTGACCTTCGCTCATGGTGAGCCGGACCGCGTCGCCGATTTGCTCGATGTCGTAGGTGACGAGGGTTGGTCCCAGCTTCTCGATCAGCTCGGGCCAGTTGACGTTGAAGGTCACGGCGAGCTTGCGTGGTGGATCATAGGCGAGCACCTCACCGCTGATATGCAGCGCGCCTTCTGGCGTGCGCACGACGAATGCGCCGCCGAGCCTCGGTTCGACTTCCACGGCGTTGCCGAAGAAATATTGCTTGCTGAATTCGGCCGATGTCAGCGCGTCCCACACCTTCTCCGGCGTGGTGGCGATGTAGATGGTGTAAACGGTCAGCGGCTTGAACTGGTCGAGCTTCATTTCGCATCGAACCCCTTGTTGAGCGCCGCGCGCGGGATTCCGAGCAGCTTGCCGGTCTCCAGCAGGCTCTTGAGCTGAGACAGGATCGCCGGCCAGCCGTTGGAGACAGCGCCGAGATATTTGCCGCCTTCGATGAAGCCGTCATGCAGCACGGTCAAACGCACGAGCGAACCGAAAGGTTCGATGGTGAAAACGACGCGAGAGATCGGCTCGCCGCGCAACTCCTCGTATTTCAGGTGCTTGAAGCTATAGGACAGTCGCCGCGGGGGATCAGCCTCGAGGATCTCCCCGGCGTCGGTCACCTCGCCGTCGAGCGTGAGTGCAAAGGGGGAGCCGACCTTCCAGTCGGAGCGGACTTCAGCGCCGAACCAATATTGCCGTGTGAATTCGCTCGACGTCAGCGCGTTCCACAGCTTGTCCGGCGTGGTCTCGATGTAGGTGACATAGACGAATTGCGGCTTACTCATCACGCTTCTCCAACTGGCGTTTCAATTCGCTGAGTGCGGCGAGCTTGCCGCGCTCGAATTTCCTGATCCAGCGCTCGCCGATCTGATGGATCGGCACCGGGTTGAGATAGTGCAGCTTCTCGCGACCATGCTTGATGGTCGTGACCAGATTGGCCTCTTCCAGGATGACCAGGTGCTTCGTCACGGCCTGGCGCGTCATCTCCAGGCCGTCGCAGAGTTCGTTCAATGTCTGGCCGTTCCTGGCGTGAAGCCTGTCGAGCAGCGACCGTCGCGATGCATCGGCGAGCGCTTTGAACACTTCATCCATGGCAGCGATAATAGGCAACCAAATGGTTGCATGTCAAGCGCAACGTCATTCCGGAAACCGCGCAGCGGTTATCCGGAATCTCGAGATTCCGGGTTCGCACTTTGTGCGCCCGGAATGACGGGCCGCGAAATCGTGTTTTGGTCGAGCGCAAATGGCTGTGCTAGCCTTGCGATCTCAGCCAACGCAGATTGGTTCCGGGAGGACTTTGATGTTTCGTCGCGTCTTGACTGCTGCCGCCCTCGTCCTTTTCGCCGGCAGCACTTTTGTTCATGCCCAGAAGCAGACGATCGGCGCGCCGCCTGAGGCGTCCAACATGAAGCTGGTCGGCACCAACGATCTCCAGGCGCGGAGCGCCTATCAGCCGACCATTCATCACCAGGGCGACCGCTGGATCGCCTATATCGGTCATCACGGCGGCACCGACGACGTGCCGATGCCCGTCAACCCACTGACAGGCAAGGCCGAGCCGAACGGCACCTCGATCGTCGACGTCACCGATCCCGCACATCCCAAATATCTGCGGCACCTGCCGGGGCAGGAGGGCAAATATGAATCCGGCGGCGCGCAAATGGTGCGGATCTGCGATGGCAAGACCTTGCCAAAGGGCGATCCCAATGCGGTCTACATGCTGCGCACCTTTGGCAGCGAGGCGCATGAGATCTGGAACGTCGCCGATCCTGCCAATCCCGTGCTGCTCACGCGCATCGGCGGGTTGAAGGACACGCACAAGAGCTGGTGGGAATGCGACACCGGCGTTGCCTATCTCGTCTCGGGCGCGCCGGACTGGCGCACGCGGCGCATGACGCAGATCTATGATCTCAGCGATCCCGCGCATCCGCAGAAGATCCGCGACTTCGGATTGCCCGGCCAGGAGCCCGGCTCGACCGGCGCTGTGCCGACCGAGCTGCACGGACCGATCTCGACCGGACCCAATGGCAATCGCGTCTATTTCGGTTACGGCACCAACAAGGGCGGCATCCTGCAGATCGTCGATCGCGAGAAGCTGCTGACGGGACCGAAAGAACCAACACCTGAAAATCTGCGCCTTCCCGAGATCTCGCGGATGCCGATGTCTGCCTTCAATGGCGCGCACACCACCTTTCCGATGCTCGACATGCCCATCGCCGAATTTGCCGAGGACAAGGACGGCAAGACGCGCGACATCGTCATGATCGTCGACGAGGCGATCTTGAACGAATGCGGCGAGGCGCGGCAGATGGTGTGGTTCGCCGACGTCACCACGGAGGCGCGGCCGATGATGATCTCGAGCTACACCGTGCCGGAAGCGAGCGGCCAGTTCTGCCAGCGCGGCGGTCGGTTCGGCTCGCACTCTTCGAACGAGAGCATGGCCCCGGTCTACTACGAGAAGATCGCGTTCATCGCCTTCTTCAATGCCGGTGTGCGTGCGCTCGACATTCGCGATCCCTATCATCCCAAGGAAGTCGGCTATTTCATTCCGGCGATCACCAGCGCGACCGACAAGCGCTGCATTCCGGTCGCGGGCGGCGAGCGCTGCAAGGTCGCGATCCAGACCAACAATGTCGAGACCGACGAACGCGGCTATATCTATATTGTCGATCGCGCCAACACCGGCCTACACATTCTCGAGCTGACCGGGGCGGCGCGCGCCGCTGCCGGCCTGCCGAAGAATTGACGATGCGGCGCGCGGCGCTGATGGCGATGGCGGCGATTGCGCTCGGCGCGTCCGGCGTCGGCGCATATCAGCTTTTGCCATCGCCGGTACAGCCATCAACGCATTGGCGCGAGATCGCCTGGCCGTTCCCGCGCGACGGTTGGCCCGCGGGCCGCGCGTTTCGCTGCGAAGGCGACGCTTGCGACGGTGCCGAACTCTATGTCCGCGCCAAGCGCGGATTCTGTAATTGCGATAGCGGCGTCGCCGATGACGATGAGGTCGATCGCGTTGCCGATCTCGATCTGATCGCCCCGCGCTTTGGGGGAAACGCGCCCGGCGAGGTGGTGCATGTCGGAGAGATGCGCGGCCGTGCGAGGCATTATGATCTCACTATGCCGGACGGATCGCGTCACGCCGCAATAGGCGTCGCGCTTTCCAGGCGTTGCGACCTGTTCGTCGCGGCGGCGCAGGGGCAGGGCGACTCCAGTGCTATGCAGCACGCCGCGCTCGTGTTCCTTCGGACGCCGGACATGGAGACATGGGTAACCGCGGCGCTGGACGGATACTGAGTGCCGTGCATTAATACCGCTAAATCCCCCTCATCTCTGAGTCCCACCCATGATGTCCATGCAAGCCTATCTCGCCTTTGTCGCCGCCTGCATTGCGCTGGCGCTGCTGCCGGGGCCGATCGTCACCCTCGTCATCGCCAACGGCCTGCGACACGGCACGCGCGCGGCGCTGACCAATATTCTCGGCGTGCAGATCGGGCTGCTGATCGTGATCGGCATCCTCGCGGTCGGCCTCACCACGCTGATGGCGACGATGGGCTATTGGTTCAACTGGGTGCGTTTTGCCGGCGCGGCCTATCTGGTCTGGCTTGGCTTCAAGCTGATCCGTTCGCCGGTTGAAGGCGTCTCCGCTGATGAGCCGCCGCCGCCCCCGCGCGGAGGCTTTCTTCTGCAGGGATTTGTCGTCGCCCTGTCAAACCCGAAGCTGCTGGTGTTCTTCGGCGCGTTCATTCCGCAGTTCATGGACATGAGCAAGGACCACCTGTCGCAGGTCGTGGTGCTCGGTGTGACCTTCATGGTGCTCGCCGGCCTGACCGATGGAATCTACGCGCTGCTCGCAGGTCAGGTCCGCGGCTTCTTTTCGTCACGCCGCACCCGGCTGGTGTCGCGCGTTTCCGGTGGCTTCATGATCGGCGGCGGCATCTGGCTGGCGCTGATCCGGGCCAAATGAGCTGATGCTCAGTTGAACCTTCGTCCGCGGCGATGCGTCCAAGGAAGCATTGCCGTCGACGAAGGATATTGACGTGCCGCATTTGCCCCCGCTGGTCTACGCGATGCTGCTTGCGCCGCTGGCGCTGATCGTGGTCGCCGCCATCGTGAAGACCTGGCAGGCGCGCGAGGCGCGGAGCTGGCCTCAGGTATCAGGCAAGGTCGTCAAGTCGGTTGCTGAGGTGCGCGAAGAGAGGGTGCCCGACGACGAACACGAGGACGGCTTCCGCACGGAGAGCCGCAACTTCGCCAACGTCACTTACGAGTATTCGGTCGGCGGCAAGAAGCTGCGCTGTAACCGCATCTCGATCGGCGAGGACCTCGGCAATTTCCAGATCGCCGAGAAGCTCGCGAAATACCCCGCCGGCAGCATCGTCACCGTCTACTACAATCCGCGCCATCCGGATCAGGCCGTGCTCGAGCGTGACCTGCCCCAGGGACTGTGGGGTTGTCTCGGCATCGGCTCGGCGATCGTGGTCGCCATCGTCTTCGGCTCGGCGTTCGGCCTCAATCAGAGCTATCTGTATCTCGCCCATCATGTCGGCCGTCCCGATCTCGCGGGCATGGTCGTTGGCTTCGGCGCGTTCGGCCTCGTCATCGCGCTGATGGCGTGGGCAGCGCAGCGGCAGGCGTCGATGGCGCGGCGCTGGCCGATCGTGCCGGGCACCATCAAGCTGTCTGCGATGGAGGAATATCACAAGGCGAGCGAGACGGGAGAGGCCCGCGGCGCCGAGATGTTCGGTAAGCGCGTGACTTATAGCTATAGCTATCAGAACGTCCGCTATACCAACGAATGCGCGAGGGTCGCGGCCGGTACGCCGTCGGCCTCGAACAAGATGCTGGAAAAGCTGATGTCGCGCTATCAGGACGGCGCGGCCGTCGAGGTTTACGTCAATCCCGACAATCCCGCCGAGGCCACGCTGGATGCCCGCGGCGACGGCCGCATCGCCTATGTGCTGTGGGGCATCGCCGCGATCTTCGCCGCGCTCGCACTGTTCGTCGCGACACGCGGTTAGTCGACCAGGCGCTCCGCCCGCAACTCGACCTCGATCTCCGCAAAAATCCGCGCCAGCCGCTCGGCCCATTGCTGCTGGCCGGATTGATCTGCGATCAGATCCTGACGGATCTCGATGCCAGTGTTGATGAGGCCGCGGGCTTCGCCATGGACGGGAATGGTGTAGTCGCTGAGATCGCTCACCGCATAGGGCTCGTTGTCTCCGACGACGAGGTCGCCTTCGGCGCGCAGATGCTTCAGCAGCAACTGCGGCAGCACCTTGTCGCGATTGTAGAGCGCGCCGATGTGCCAGGGTCGCGCGACGCCGGCATAAACCGGCGTGAAGCTGTGCAGCGACACCAGCACGGTTTGCCGTTTCGCGTGGATCCGGCTGTCGATCGCAGCATCAATGCGATGATGATAGGGCTCGAAGATCTCGCGACGCCGCGCCGCGCGTTCGCCGTCCGAAATGCCCTCGTTGCGCGGGACCATTGTGGCTTCGGAAATGACGGGGATCGAGCTTGCCACGCCGGGTGAGCGATTGCAGTCGATCACGAGCCGCGAATAGCGCTGTGCAATCAGCTGGGCGTTAAGCATGTTGGCCATTCGCTCGGCGACGCCGGCGATGCCGATGTCCCAGGCGATGTGTCGCGTTAGCTCGCTCTCCGACATACCGAGATCGCCGAGGATGCGCGGCAGGATGCGGCCGTAATGGTCCGATGTGAGCAGGAACGGCGATGTCCCCTCTGCATTCACCTCATGCACTGGCGGAATATCGCCGTCGCCAAGGAGTTGATCCGTCGCCTCGGCTGTGTTGAAAGCCATCCTGATTGCCTATGGAAAAAGCAGTCGCCCCGGAAAATTGGGCAAACATTAACAATGGGCCTGCCCAACATCACCATGATCTCCCGACGATGCCGCTGCTGACGATTCATCACAAGACCGAATATCGCTACATCAGGCCCGTGGCGTTCGGTGAGCACAGATTCATGTTGCGTCCGAGCGACGGCCATGACCTGCGCGTGCTCGATAGCGCGCTCACAATCTCGCCCGAGCCGATGTCGCTGCGCTGGATCCACGACGTGTTCGGCAATTCGGTCGCAATTGCCGACTTCGACACGCGCGCCGATCGGCTGGTTTTCGACTGGCACGTCACCGTCGAGCACAATCCGATGGAGGAGTTCGCGCTGACGCCGGACGATCCCGCCTACTTTTATCCCTTCGCCTATGACGACGCGGAATTGCCCGATCTCGTCCAGTACATCACGCCGCAATATCCGGATCCCGAGGGCAGGATCGCGGAATGGGCGCGCGGCTTCCTCGCCGGCGACGCGCCGTCGGCGACATTCGAGATCCTGAGCGATATCACGCACGCCATCCGCGAGCAGTTCACATACCGCAGGCGCCACGAGCCGGGCACGCAGCGGCCCTGTGACACCTTGCAATGGGGCAGCGGCACCTGCCGCGACTACGCGCTGTTCATGATCGAGGCGCTGCGCCGTCTCGGCTTCGCCGCGCGCTTCGTCTCGGGTTACATCTTCGTGCCCGAGGACATCGCGCAGCGCCATGTCGGCGGCGGCTCGACGCATGCCTGGGTGCAGGTGTACTTGCCGAGCGCGGGCTGGATCGAGTTCGATCCGACCAACGGCATCGTCGGCACCCGCGACCTCATCCGCGTCGCGGTCGCGCGCGACCCCCGCCAGGCGATCCCGTTGCACGGCGTCTATATCGGCACGCAGGACGCTTTTGATATCATGAACGTGAGCGTCGAAGTGGTCGCCGACGAGGAATGTAGCGGCGAGGAGCTGGAAGCAGAGGCTTTGTAGATGGAGCTGCTTTCTCCCCGTCATTGCGAGCGAAGCGAAGCAATCCAGAATCTTTCCGCGGATACAGTCCTGGATTGCTTCGTCGCAAGAGCTCCTCGCAATGACGGCGTGGAGAGTCTATAGAACCCCATGACCTCCGATCGTCTCTTCGTCTACGGCACCCTGATGCGCGGCTTCGACCATCCGATGGCGCGACTGCTGGCGCAGCATGCGGATTTCCTCGGCGAGGCGCGCTGCCGCGGCCGGCTCGTCCTCGTGAAGCATTATCCGGGGTTGCTGCTGTCGGAAGCGTCGTCGGACGTCGTGCACGGCGAACTCTTTCGCCTGCGCGCCGGCGACGAACTCCTGGGTGAGCTCGACATGTATGAGGCCTGCGGCGAGGGTTTTCCGGAGCCGACCGAATATCTGCGCCAGTTGATCGACGTGACGGGTGCAGATGGTGTGACCGCGCCAGCCTGGACTTACGTCTACAACTGGCCGGTGACAGGCTTTCCGCACATCGAATCCGGCCGCTTCCTCGAGCATTAAGCCGACAGCACTTCCTTCACCACACGGACGTCGACCTCGCGCTCGACATAGCTCCATTCCTCGGTGCGCCTGAGCATGCCGACCAGCTCCTCGAACAGCGAGACATGCGCGGGGGCGAATTCGAACCAGGTCAGGAAGTCGAAGGGCTCCCCTAAGTCGCGGCAGTGATAAAGCTGACGCGCGACGGCCGGCAGAAAGCGACGGCTGCTGGCGATATGGTGCGACTTGTCTTCAAAGATCTTGCGCCGCTCTTCCTGCGTCAGGTCCCACCAGGCCTGCGATTTGCGGATCGGGATCAGCGCCGCGCAGGTTGCCTCCGGCCTGCCGAGGCCGGCCTGCACGCCCGCGAGCTGCTGCTTCTCGGCGCGCTCGGTGTAGCGCAGATGGCTGGCAACGCCGACCAGGCGCCACGCATTGCGCGATGGCACCAATGGCAGCGCCACGGCGTCGCCGTCGATCACCGACAGCGCGGGCATGAAGGGCAGGGGCTCGCCCGTCACCGGCGACATCGAGGTCACGCGCCAGCCCCCGCTCTGGCCACCCCTGAAGGTCCTGAACATGGCCTATCGAACCGTGGAACCGGCCGGGGTTCAAGTGGCTCTCCGCCGTCATTCCGGGCTCGCCCTACGCGCGCCCCGGAATGACGGAGGGGCTGTGAACAGCGCGCATAATCCCGACAAACCTGACTTTTAGGTCCGCCGTCCCTATATCCCTGATCCTCCGCCCGACTCACCCAGGTTCGCGCTACACATAGCCATGCGCTTCACGCCCCAATTTCTCGACGAGCTTCGCGCCCGGCTTTCGGTTTCCGAAGTCGTGGGCAAGCGCGTCAAGCTGAAGAAGGCGGGGCGGGAGTGGAAGGGGCTGTCGCCGTTTCAACAGGAAAAGACGCCGTCCTTCTACGTCAACGACCAGAAGGGTTTTTATCACGACTTCTCCTCGGGCAAGCACGGCGACATCATCAGTTTCGTGATGGAGACCGACGGCCTGCCGTTTGCCGAAGCCGTCGAGCGGCTAGCGAGCATGGCGGGCTTGCCGCTGCCGGCGGTGACCCCGGATGCGGCACGGCACGAGCAACGCCGCCGCACGCTGCATGACGTCATGGAGCTCGCGGCCAAGTTTTTCTCCGAAACGCTGGCCTCGCGCGTTGGCGCCAAAGCGCGCGGCTATCTCGCAGACCGTGCGATCTCGCCGGCAACGCAATTGCAGTTCCGCCTCGGCTATTGCTCGCCCGATCGCTTCGCGCTGAAGGAGCACCTCGGCAAGCTCGGTGTCTCCGTCGAGGACATGGTCGAGACCGGCCTGCTGATCGGCGGCGACGATATTCCCGTGCCCTACGATCGCTTCCGCGATCGCGTGATGTTTCCGATCACGGACATTCGCGGCCGTGTCATCGCCTTCGGCGGACGCGCGCTGGAGAAGGACGTTCCGGCAAAGTACCTGAATTCGCCGGAGACGCCGCTCTTTCACAAGGGCGACAATCTCTACAATCACCAGACCGCGCGCAAAGCCACCCATGACGGCAGCGCGCTGATCGTGGTCGAAGGCTATGTCGACGTCATCGCCATGGTCACGGCGGGTTTCGCAGGCGCCGTCGCGCCGCTCGGCACGGCGCTGACCGAAAGCCAGCTCGCGCTGCTCTGGAAGATGGCGGACGAGCCGATCCTCTGCTTCGACGGCGACCGCGCCGGACAGAAGGCCGCGTATCGCGCCGCGGATCTCGCGCTGCCGTTTCTCGCGCCCGGCAAGAGCCTTCGTTTCGCGCTGCTGCCGGAAGGGCAGGACCCCGATGATCTCGCGCGCTCCGGCGGGCGCGGCGCGATCGAGGAGGTGATCGCCGCGGCGCGTCCACTCGCCGACATGCTCTGGTCGCGCGAGCTCGAAGGCGGCAACTTTGCCACGCCCGAGCGCCGCGCCGCGCTGGAAGCGCGCATCAAGGAGATGTCCAACGGCATCCGCGACGAGGTGGTGCGCCGCTATTATCGCGACGATTTCGTCGAACGTCTTCAGCGCACCTTCGCGCCCGACGGCGGGCGCGGCGGCTTTGCCGGCCGGGGCAATTTCCGTCAGGGCGGCGGCCGTCAGTTCCAGCCCCGCGGCGGGCAGCCGAATCGATTCGGTGGCCAGGGATTCGGCCAGGGATTCGGTGGCCGCCGCGGCGGCCCGCCCGGCCCGACGCCGCTGCCCTCCGGCCCCTATCAGGCGGCGAGCCCCCAGCTGGCGGCGAGCCCGATCATGCGCGGACAGAGGAGTGCCATCTCCCGCCGGGAGGCCCTGATCCTGCAATGCCTGATCAACCACCCCTGGCTGCTCCACGACCACCTCGAGGAGGTCGCCGCCCTGGAGCTGGCCCACCCCGAGGCCCACAAGCTCCGGGCCGGCATTATCGCTGCCTTCGCCAACGACCATCACCATTCGCCGGACCCAGGCGAGCTCGCCGAAAAGATGCGCGCCGACATCGAGAAAGGCGGATTTTCGCAGCTTCTTCAAAGAGTTGAGAATGGCATCACGAACGCGGCGGTGTGGGGCGCCCGCGAGGGCGCGGCGCGGGACGACGTTCTCGCCACCTGGCACCAGCTCGTTACCTTGCATCGGCAATGGCATTCACTACTTAGAGAGCTGAAAGACGCCGAGCTGGCCTTGGGTGAGGACCCCAGCGAGGCCAATTTGGCATGGCTGCGTGACGTCAAGGCCCGGCTGGCCGAAGTCGACGGTACCGAGGCCCTGATCGAGGGTTTTGGCGAACTGTCGGGCCGGTTCCAGAAGAGCGTGTGATGAAAGAATCATGCGGACGGCCGG
>JAEWHT010000141.1 GCA_023387695.1 Pseudomonadota bacterium
CTGCCATTGGCCGATAGGCGGGCAATCTCGCATCGATCGTCAAGGGATAGCTGCTCGTAACTGCGCCCCATGGCAACACCTCCTCCAGGAAGTGTTGCACTTCGTTTGTGAACTCAGGGGACCCATAGCCCCAGGGAGGAGTGCGGCGCGCGTCGGTAACTCCGAGCCTTCGTCACATGTGGGCCGGTGGGTATGGGTCCCGGATCTGCGCTTCGCTTGTCCGGGACGACACCGTGATTGCTGCACCAGCTACAGCTGCGTCTTGTAACGCTCCTCTACGATCTCCTGGCTCTCGGGCTCGCCGAGTCCAGTCTGATCGTGGATCACCTGGGCGACACTCGGCATCACCGAGCGCTCCACCTTGTCCGTCGTCCATAGTTTCGAGCGCATCAGCGCCTTGCCGCAGTGGAAATAGACTTCGCTGACGGCGACGCTCAGCACCGCGCGCGGCGGCTTGCCGAACTCCACCATCGACGCGAGCAGATCCGGATCGGCCGACAGCGTGCCGCGCCCGCCGACGCGCAGCGTCTCGTCGATGCCGGGCACGAAGAACAGTAGATGCACGAAGCCCGAGCCTTCGACGACGTTGCGGAAACTGTCGATGCGGTTGTTGCCGGCGCGATCAGGCATCAGCAGTTGATTGGGGCCGGCGACGTGAACGAAGCCGATACCGCCGCCGCGCGGCGAGGCGTCGACACTGCCATCGGTGCCTGAGGTCGCGAGCACGCAGAACGGCGACATCTCGATGAACTTCTTCGCGTGCACGTCGATCGCTGGACGCGCTTTCGCAATCACGCGCGGTGTCGGCTTCGCATAGATGGTGGCGAGGTCGTCGGCGCAAAGGTCGGTCACGAGGCTCTCCTTGTCTGGAGGCTTGAGGATATCACTCCCCGGCCTGACCGCTATCCCCTTTGTGGCGCCGCCACGGCCAGTCGATTACGCCTGAGCAGTAAAGCGCCCACCAGATGATCACGGGCTGAAGTGCCAGCCGCGGCCCGTGATAGAGCCAGCTATTGGGGATGGGCGGAAGGTCGATGCCGTCGATTGCATGCTTGATGTTCGCAGGCCACACGCAGAGCGCATAAAGCGCGAGTGCGATGCCGGCCCACCAGCGAAGCGGTTTCGTCACGAGGGCGATGGCGCCTGCGATTTCGCAGAGGCCGGTGACCAGGATGATCTGCGTTGCAAAGGGAACCCAGGACGGCGTGATCGCGAGCAGCTTCTCCGGGACCCGTAGATGCGCAATGCCGGCAGCAATGTAGAATGCCGCCAGCACAAGGCGCATCACCGCGCGTGTTCGATCGTTTGCAGGTGCCATCAGCTGAACTACCACGCGCGGCGCCAAGGCGCTATCGCGCGCTACACCGCGTCTGCCGGCACGAAGCAACTGATGATGATGGCGCCGCGATGGTGCACGTACCAGACCACGGCGTGGCCGACCGGATTGCCGCGATCCCGAATGATGGCGCGCTCGGGCACCTCCATCCATTGTCCCTCGATCGGTACCCAATATGCGCCTTTGCGCACGTCATAGTCGGTGCGGTGGCCGTCGGAGATGTCGCAGCAGGGGACACCGTTCGGCGCGATCACGCTCTTGAACCAGGCGCGGACGTCCGGGGAGACGTTGTCGTATTGACCGTTGTCGAACGCGAGCGCGGTGCTCGACATCGCGGCGAGCCAAACACACAGCGCAAGCCTGTGCATGCAAATCCTCCTCATCGCGTTTCGATTCGTATCGTTGACGCGATTAAGCCCGAGCCGTCGGCTCATTGCATGCTCAAATAATATGCGGCGCCGAAGCGCCGCATATGATGCGTTGCGATATTGGCGCAGATCGATCGATGCCTACATCGTGCGCTGTGGCGCAGTTTGCAGCAATTGCCGAACCTGCTCGGTGTAGAATTTTGCGTTGCCTGTCGTACCGTGGCCACGTGTCTCAGTGCTTGCGGGGATCAGGTACAGCTTGCCGTTTTTCACTCGCTTCATCGCGGCATCCGTGATGCCGGTCTCGGGCGGGTTGCGCTCGTCGTCGGCGGAGTTGATCAGCAGCAGCGACGCCTCGATGGCTTCCAGTTTCTCGGAGGCATTGTAGTCGTGGGAGGACTCCCACTGATAGACGTAGTCGTTGGCGTCCGCCGTGATCGGTGTCGCCAGCCGGTCGTCAACGATCTTGTCGGCTTTCGCTGCGGTTGGCGCCTGCTGCTGATAGGCAAGCGTGCCGCCGATGCTGGCGATGCCGTAGGCGGTGATGGCATACTTCATCATGCGCGGCTGATTGGTGTAGTTGCCGCCATTGTAGTCGGGATCGTTCTTGATGGTGTCGAGCATGATCCGGCGCAGCATCCAGTTGCGCGACGCCATTTCGGTCGGCTGCGAGGCCATCGGCACCAGCGCGTCCATGTCCTTCGGGTATTTCTCGCCCCACAGCCAGGTCTGCATGCCGCCCATCGAATTGCCGATGACGAGCCGCAGATGCTTGACGCCGAGGCCTTCGGTCACGAGCCGGTGCTGTGCCTCGACCATGTCGTCGTAATTGTACTTCGGGAAGCTCGTCTTCATGCCGTCGGATGGCTTTGACGATTTGCCGTGCCCGATCGCGTCGGGGATGATGATGTAATATTTGGTGGCGTCGAGCGGTTGTCCGGCCCCGAACATTTCGCCGCCGAAGGCGGGCGTCAGCATGCTCGCGCCCGAGCCGCCGGTGCCGTGCAACACCAGCACTGGTTGTCCGGTCGGCTCGCCGACGGTGGTGTAATGCAGCTTCAGCTCCGGCATGACGTCGCCGGTGTGGAACTTGAAATCCTTGGCGACCCAATCACCCTGCTTGGGTGCTGGATAATCGGCAGCCATGGCAGGCAATGCGATGGACAGCAGAACGGCCGATAGCGCCGCGCAATGAGCTTTCATGCGTCTCTCCCCGTGCGGCTCATTTGGCGGCCGCTTCGGTACCGACCTTAGCAGAAGCGCCCGGAAGGATGTAGGATTTCGGCTCCGCCGTTCGTCTTATGGGGACATCATCGGGAGAGACTGCATGTGCCGCAATATCAAGACGCTGTTCAATTTCGAGCCGCCGGCGACGGAGGATGAGATCCACGCCAGCGCGATCCAGTTCGTGCGGAAGCTCTCCGGCTTCAATAAACCCTCACAGGCCAACGAGGCGGCATTCGACCTCGCGGTCGCTGAGGTCTCGACGGCAGCGCGAAAGCTGCTGACATCGCTGCACACCCACGCACCGGCTCGCGACCGCGAGGTCGAGGCGGAGAAGGCGAGGGAGCGATCGCGCCAGCGTTTTGGCTAATTGCTCTCCTGGGGCGCTCCGTGATCTGACTCACGGAAAGGTGGTGGTGTGGTGCGCGAAGATGTCCGCCGGGGTTTTGAGAACCCGGAGCACGAACCATGAGCCGCCCCCTTCTTCCGCTGAGAGCAGGTGCTATCATCCTCACGCTGTTGTGGACCGCGTGGATGATGTGGTGGAGTAGTTCGTTCTCGAGTCCGAGCGTGGTGATCCTTGCCTGTTGCGGCGCAGCGGTCGGCTACCTCTGGTACCGCGCCATGCGCTGGCAGTTCGAGCGCATGGGCATGGTGCCGCGGCATGAGGATCAGGCGAAGTAATTTCGCCTCTAGTCCTTGTGGCCGTGCTTCTTCTTTTTCTTCTTTTTCTTGGGCTCGTCGCCTTCGCTGTCGTCGCTCTCGTCGTCGAGGGAAGCGTCTTCAGTCTCGTGCACGGCGGCTTCGAGCGCGGCGCGCTCTGCGGCTTCCTGCTCACGCTGGCGACGGCGTTCGTCCCAGGCGTCGAACAGTTGTTCAAGCCACGGCAGCACCTGTTCGATCGAAGGCAACTGGCCGGGCGGACCGGCTTCGCCGCGCGGCCCTTGTGGACCGGCGGGACCTTGCGGGCCAGCAGCGCCCTGCGGTCCAGCTGCGCCTCGCGCACCAGCTTCGCCCGCCTTGCCGGGCAGACCGGCCTTGCCCTGTGCGCCGGCCTTTCCGGCTGGGCCCGGCTTGCCCTGTGGTCCAGGCTTGCCGCGTGCGCCGTCCGGGCCCCGCTTGCCCGGATGACCCTGCGGCCCCGGCCGTCCCGGCTCGCCCTGCCGTCCGCGCGGACCCTGAGGTCCCTGCCGTCCCTGATCGTCTGCCACGCCGCTACTCCTTCTGCGCAAGGAAGCTAAATAGCGGCGTTTGACGACAGCAGCAATTCCGCCGGCGCGTCGTGGCCGGCTTGATCAACATCAATCAGCGCCGCGGCGCGCCGTGGCATTCATCACGCGCGGCCACAGTCCTTGCGAGGAGCGACCGATGCGCGCAGCCTGGAAAATCTTCTGCCTCTCCGCGGTCGTACTCGCGGCGACGCTCGGGCTTGCCCATCTGCTGGTGCCCGATGTCGTGCCGGTTGGTTACGCCGAGGAGCCGCAGGCGTCTTGGGCGATATTGACGGCCTTCGCATTGCGCGCAATCGCATTGACCGCGGCCTGGGTCGCGATCATCGCGTTGTCGCTTCTCGTGGGCGCCAAGCTGTATCAGACGTTCTTCGGCGCCATCACGCGCTAGTCGTGATAGGCCGGCACCTCGATGCCGGAGGCCGCATAGATCCTGATCTTGTTGCGCAGTGTGCGCACCGACAGGCCGAGTACGCGTGAGGCACGTGTGCGGTTGCCGTCGCAGCGCGCGAGCGTCTGCAGCACGAGCTCGCGCTCGACTTCGCCGACGGTCGCGCCGATCAGCAGCGGAACGATTTCATTGGGTGCAAGGAATTGCGCGGCCTGCTCGGACGCGGCGACATGAACAGTGGTCATCAACACACTCCCCGATCAACGCCCGCGTCCATCGTTGGAAGCGGATCGAGAACAAACGACCCCCAAGCCGTAAAACCACGGTGGGCGGGTTTGGTTAACGAAAGGTTAACCGCTCGCGATCGCACCAGATGACCTTGGGAATGCCGCCGCATCGCCGCGATTGGCACAGGATGCATAGCGATGCGGACCGATTTCGTTCACACGGTGCGATAGCCGCCGTCCACCATCACGATCGATCCTGTCACGTAAGCTGACATGTCCGACGCGAGGAAGATCGCAGGGCCGACGATGTCCTCGGGCTTGCCCGTACGCGCGAGCGGGGTGTGATCGACGAAGGCCTGGACCAGCGCTGGATTGGTCGCGCGCACGGTGGCGTTGATATTGGTCTCGATGAAGCCGGGGCCGATCGCGTTGACGCGCACGCCTTCCTTGCCAAGCTCGACCGCGAGTGCCTTGGTGAAGCCGAGCACGCCGTGTTTCGAGGTCGTATAGGCCGCCGAGCTCGGCGTGCGCAGATGCACGAAGGACTGGATCGAAGCGATATTGACGATGCGGCCTTTGCTGGCGCGCAGGGGCGCGAGCAAAGCCTGCGTCATGTTGAAGACGCCGTTGAGATTGAGCGAGATGATGTCGTTCCAGTCCTTCGCCACCGCTTCGGTCTCGGCAGTGATCGCATTGCGGCGGGTGATGCCGGCATTGTTGACGAGGATCGAAACCTGCCCAACTTTATCGGCAATCTGCTGGGCAAGCGCGAAACAATCGTCGCGCTTGGTCACGTCGAGCGCGAAGCTCTCGGCCTTGCCGCCGGCCTTGCGGATCTCCGCGGCGGCTTCCGCGACCGTGTCGGCGTTGACGTCGAGCAGCACCACCTGCGCGCCCTCGCGGGCGTAGCCGGCGGCAATGGCCCGACCAATGCCGGACGCGGCGCCCGTGACGACAGCGATGTGGTTTGCGAGCAATGCCATGACAATTTCCTCCCGGATTCGTTTCTAAGTTTCATGAAAGGCTAACCCGAAATTAAGGGGTCGGAAACGGCGGCCTTGGCATACTGATCTCCATTGCTAAACGTTGCGCGCATGATGGAACGACTTGAATCCTGGAAAACGGCGCTCGAGCGCCTGCGGTCTGCTGAAGCTGCCGATTGGGCCGAGGCGGGCCGGCTGGTGGCCGAGATCGCGCGGATGAGCACCGATGTGATGTTGCGGCAGGCCGCCGAGCAGGCGCTGCCGGTGCTGCGCCAGGCCGCTGACAATGATGATCACGGCGTGATGGTCGCCGCCCGACGCCGCGTCGGCGTGATCCTCGATGTCGTCCATGATCTCACGGCGCCACGCTTTGGCCGTCGCAATGCGGCGCCGAAGAAACTGTCCAGCGAGGATCGTGCCCGCAAGATGCTCGGTCTGCCGCTCCAGGTGCAGCTCACCTGCGACGACATCAACCAGGCCTATCGCCGCGCGGCCAAGGGCATGCATCCCGACCAGGGCGGCAGCGCGGAAGCCTTCATCGACCTTGCCGCCGCGCGCGATGTCCTGATCCATCCTGGCGCACACAAGGACGCGTGAGGGCGCTCAGCTCTTGTCGACGCAACTTGGATAGGGCGCGACTTCGCCCGGCATGATCGGGCAGAGATCGATCGGGCTCAAATCGCGCAGGCGCGCTTGCCAGCGGTCGTCGTTAACGAGTGGCTCGTCGCTTTCGGGGCCGCGCTCGGCCCATTGGATGGTGTAGTAATCGGTCGCGCCCTTGAGCGTGATCAGCAGCGTGGTCTCGCTGTGTCGCGTCGGGCCGCTGTCGATGCGGCCGCAGCCGATCACGGCGACAAAACCCTCGAAGCGACCGAAATTCGTTTCGCCCAGCGGCTTTGCCGCAAAGCTGTCGGGGCAGGCCGATTTGAAGCCGCCGGCGATGGTGCTCGCGAGCATTTGCGGCGAGCTGCCCGGCGTCAGCGTCATGCCCTTCTCGCCGGTCACCGTGATCATCTGCGTCCAGCGCTCGGGCGTCTCGCCCTTGACCACGGCTTCGCGGATGTAGTGGCCGCCCTTGGTGTTCTCGAACACCACCCTAAAATTCGACGGCATCGCGAAACTGACGAGCTGGCCGAAGATCGGCGAGATCACGCGGAAGGCTTGCGGCGCTTGCGCCTCAGCCGCCGCGACCAGCAGCAGCGATGCGGCGAAGGCCGCTAGCGTTGTCCGTGCGCGCATCGACCTGCTCCATGGCGGCGAGGTAAAAAACGACCGGGCAAGGATGCTAGCATCGCATCCTTGCCCGGCCCTTGTCGTCCGCCGATCGAATTTTTACCAGTTGCAGTGACCGGCCTTCAAAGCGTGATCCTTCATCGCGAGTGCGTCGATAAAGGTCGGCACCGACGCGCTGGCGCGGTGATAGCCGGCCGGCCACGGCGTGGTCGGAATGCTCTCGTCCCAGATCTGGCAGAAGCCGGTGTCCTGCCAGCGGACCAGGTGATAGCCGGCTTCGGCCGGGCTTGCGGCAACGAAGGCGGCAGCGGCAAGACCAGCGGCAGCGCAGAGCATGGAAATACGACGCATGGATCAGCTCCTCAAAATGAAAGATGTGATGCGCCTCCCGACAATCACGGGGAGGCTGGTGCGGGACGCTCCTCAGCGTGCGCCCCGGACAAGGAGTGAGTAGTTCCGTGCGCTGATCAGGTTCAAAGCGAGGTTACGGGAAATCGCGGAATTTGCGGGCCAAAATGAGTGGGCCAAAAGCAAAGGGCGGGCTGCTTGCGCAACCCGCCCTCGATGACTGGATCAGCCTGATGGCTCAGAGCGTGCAGCGGCGCTCGCCGCGCATCTTGATCTGGAGCTCGGAGGCCTGGGTGAAGGTGGGGAACGGCTTGCTGACGACCTTGTAGGTCGACACGCCCCACTGCAGCGGCTTGTAGTGCAAGTCTTCGTTCCAGACCTGGCAGATGCCCGTGTTGTCCCAGCGGATCACGTAATAGCCGACCTTCGCGGACGCGGGTACGGCAAAGACGGAACTGGCAATGCCGGCAACGGCACAAAGGGCGAAAACGCGACGCATGGACAATCTCCTGATGGGAACGTGAACGAGAGAAAACTCGTGCGGCAAAACGGCGCGTGTTGCAAGCCGCAGCAACGCTGTTCACGGATATGTCAGGCGCATGCCTGCGCAAGCACCCTTGACTAGCCTTTCGCGAGCGAGGCCACCGCCTCGATCTCGATCAGCATTTTCGGATCAGGCAGCGCCTGCACCACGCAGGTGGTGCGTGCAGGGTAGGGCGGCGGGCCGAACGCGCCGGCATAGAGCGCATTCATTGCGGCGACATCGGTGGCGCGGGTCAGGAGCACGTTGACCTTGACGAGGTCGCGCGTCGTGGCGCCGGCCTCGTCCAGCACGCGCTTGACGTTGACGACGACGTTGGCGAATTGCACCTCGAAGCCATCCGGCAGCACGCCATGCGCGTCGAAGCCGGGAATGCCGGAAACGAACAGCAAGTCGCCGACACGCGTTGCAAAGGAGAGCGGCGGTGCCTTGACGTGCGGCGGGGGCGCGAAATGCTGGATCGGCATGGGGGCCTCTGAGGTGATGGAGTTGATGAGGAGCGTAGCGGTGTGCGGGGCGTGCTCCAACACAAAACGCGAAAACAACCCCATGCACAGTAGAGATGGTTGGAAAACCAGATTTCGGGAAGGAAGAAATTTGGGTTGACCCGTCGGGCAAAACAGGAGCAGGGTGGCATGGTGGAATTGTTGCGCCGGTGGGGGCGCCTGTGCCCATTAAATACTCCGCTGTCATGCCCCGGCTTGACCGGGGCATCCAGTACGCCGGGCCGGATGTGGCGGAAGCGAGCACTCAAATGCCGGCCTCTGGAATACTGGATCGCCCGGTCGAGCCGGGCGATGACAGCTAAATGCTGTGAGGCACTTCGCATCTCACGGCCTGACCGCCCCCATCATGTTGCCGCCGTGATCGATCGGATAGATTGCGGCGACTGATTCGTATTCCCTCCCCAGAAAATAGCCCCCGGAGACGCCCCATGAAGATTGCTTCCACCTTGCGTGCCGTGCTCGTCGCCATTGCCGCGCTGGCCGGCCTTTCGACCTCGGCGATGGCCGATGGCGGCACCGTGGTGCTGACGATCTACAAGGCGGGCTGGATCATCGGTGGTTCCGGTGGCTCGGGCGTTCTGAACTTCCGTGGCCGCTCCTATGCGCTCTCGACCGGCGGGCTCGACTACGGCCTCGTCTTCGGCGGTTCCAAAACCGTGCTGCGCGGTCGCGTTTCCAACATTTTCCGTCCTTCCGACGTCGCCGGCGTCTATGGCGCTGCCGGTGCCGGTCTCGCCATCGGCCGCGGTGCGCGAGCGATCGTGCTGAGCAACCAGAAGGGCGCGGTGCTGGAGCTGTCGGGCACCCAGACGGGGCTAATGGCGAATGCGGATCTCAGCGGTCTTGCGATCACGATGCGGTAGAAGAGGGTGCGTAGGGTGGGTTAGCCCTCGGCTACGCGGAGCGTAGTCCGAAGGCGTAACCCACCTCTTGCGTCTACGCGGTGACAGAAGTGGTGGGTTACGCCCGGCGGTCTGCGCTTCGCGCAACCGCGGGGCTAACTTTGGTCTCTCAGGAGGTTGTCCATCTGGTCTGAACCGAGGAAGCTGAGGTTGCGAAGCTTCAGTGTTCCAAGGAAAGACCAGATGAACGTCCACAAGAATGCGCCTTTGACGCCCAAA
>JAEWHT010000149.1 GCA_023387695.1 Pseudomonadota bacterium
ACAGGGATGTTGATTTGGCCATTACCCGACGCGATCTGCTTCTCACCGGCGCGGCCGTTGCTGCGCTCCCCGTCCTCGGCTCCGTGGCGGGCGTTCCCGTCATCGGTACGGCTGTGGCGCAATCGGCCGGTGAGCTCCCTTGGCGCCACGCGCTGTCCCTGTTCGGCGACATCAAGTATCCGGCCGACTTCAAGCGCTTCGACTACGTCAATCCGGATGCACCCAAGGGCGGCGTGGCGCGGCTAATTTCGATCGGTACCTTCGACAATTTCAACCTCGCGGTTGCCGGCATCAAAGGGTCGCTCGCGCCGGCAGCAGCGATGATCTACGAAACGCTGATGACGCGTGCCCAGGACGAGGTTGCGACCGAATATGGCGAACTCGCCGAATCCGCGCAGCACCCGGACGATTTTTCCTGGGTGATCTATCGCCTGCGCAAGGAAGCGCGCTGGCACGACGGCAAGCCGGTGACGCCGGAGGATGTGATCTTCTCGCTGGAGTCGCTCAAGAAGCTGAGCCCGATGTATGCCTCCTACTATCGCCATGTCGCGAAGGTGGAGAAGAGCGGCGAGCGCGACGTCAAATTTACGTTCGATGCGCCGGGTAATCGCGAATTGCCGACCATTGTCGGCGAACTCACCGTACTGCCGAAGCACTGGTGGGAGGGTACGGATCCCCAAGGACGCAAGCGCGACATCAGCGCAACTACGCTCGAGCCGCCACTTGGCTCCGGCCCGTACAAGATCAAGGAATTCGTGGCCGGACGCTCGATCAAGCTGGAGCGGGTGAAGGATCATTGGGGCGCCAACGTCCCGAGCCAGGTCGGGACCAACAATTTTGACGAGCTGCGCTTCGAGTTCTTCCGCGACAATCAGGTCGCGCTGGAGGCCTTCAAGGCCGATCAAGCCGACTGGATTGCGGAAAACTCGGCCAAGCAGTGGGCCACGGCGTACGATTTCCCCGCGGTGACCGAGAAGCGCGTTCTCAAGGAAGAATTTCCGATCAACGATTCCGGTCGGATGCAGGCCTTCTCATTCAATATCCGCCGCGACCAGTTCAAGGACGCGCGGCTGCGCCGGGCTTTCAACTACGCCTTCGATTTCGAAGAGATGAACAAGCAGCTCTTCTTCGGTCAGTACAAGCGCATTGGCAGCTATTTCGAAGGCACCGACCTCGCTTGCTCCGGCCTGCCACAGGGACAGGAGCTCGAGATCCTTCAAGCTGTGAAGGACAAGGTGCCCCCGGAGGTCTTCACCACGGCCTACCAAAACCCTGTCGGCGGCAATCCGGAGGCCGTGCGCGCCAATCTGCGCGAGGCGGCGAAGCTGCTCAAGGAAGCCGGCTTCGAGGTCAAGGACCACAAGCTGGTGGATAGCAGCGGCAAGCCGCTCACGGTCGAGATCCTGGTGCAGGATCCGTCCTCGGAGCGCATCGCGCTGTTTTACAAGCCGTCGTTGGAGCGCATCGGCATCAGCACGTCGATCCGCGTCGTCGACGATGCGCAATACCAGAACCGGCTGCGCAGCTTCGACTTCGACATGATCATCGATCAGTGGGGGGAATCTCTCTCGCCCGGCAACGAGCAGCGCGAGTTCTGGGGCTCGCAGGCGGCCGACATGCCGGGTGCGCGCAACACCATCGGTATCAAGAACCCCGCGGTCGACGCGTTGATCGAGAAGGTGATCTACGCCAAGGACCGTGGTGAGCTCGTTGCCGCCACCCATGCACTCGATCGCGTTCTGCTTTGGAATTTCTACGTGGTGCCGCAATTCACCTACGGTTTCTCTCGCTATGCCCGCTGGGACCGCTTCAGCCATGCCGAACCGCTGCCGAAATATGGCCGGTCCGGCTTGCCGACGCTGTGGTGGTACGACGCCGAAAAGGCGGCACGGATCGGAAAACGCTCTTGAGGGAGCAATTGCGCATGGCGCAGCTTTCACGCCGGCACGTGCTGGTCCTAGGCGCTGGCGGCGCGCTGAGCGTCGCCGCACTCCGCAACGCGGTTGCGTCCGAGGGGCCGGCTGAGGTCCACGGCATTTCGGCGTTTGGTGATCTCAAATATCCGGCTGATTTTGACCATTTCGACTACATTAATCCCAAAGCGCCGAAGGGCGGTATGTTCTCGCTGATCCCTTCAGTGCGCTCGTACAACCAGTCCTATTTCACGTTCTCGTCGCTCAACGCCTACATCCTGAAGGGTGAGGGCGCGCAGGGCATGGACATGACCTTCGCGCCATTGATGGTGCGCGCCAATGACGAACCCGACGCGATGTATGGGCTCGTCGCGAAATCGGTTCGGATCTCGCCGGACAAGCTGGCCTACACTTTCACGATAAGGTCTGAAGCTCGTTTCCACGACGGCTCGAAGCTCACGGCTCATGATGTCGCCTTCTCGCTCAATACGCTAAAGGAGAAGGGCCATCCGCTGATCGTCGTGCAGCTGCGCGATTTCGTGAAGGCCGAGGCGCTCGATGACGCCAATGTGGTCGTGACCTTCGCGCCGAACCGTGCACGCGACGTGCCGCTCTATGTCGCGAGCCTGCCGGTCTTCTCGAAGGCCTACTACGGCACGCGCGCGTTCGATGAATCGACGCTTGATACGCCGCTCGGCTCCGGCCCCTACAAGGTCGGCAGGTTCGAGGTCAACCGCTACATCGAATATGATCGCGTTAGGGATTGGTGGGGCGCCGATCTGCCGGTCTGTCGTGGCAGCTACAATTTCGACACGGTGCGCTACGAGTTCTATCGCGATCGCGACGTCGCCTTCGAAGGCTTCACCGGCAAGAACTATCTGTTCCGCGAGGAGCTCACGTCGCGCATCTGGGCGACGCGCTACGATTTTCCCGCGGTGAAGGATGGTCGCGTCAAGCAAGAGCAATTGCCGGACGAGACGCCATCGGGCGCGCAGGGCTGGTTCATCAACATGCGCCGCGACAAGTTCAGGGATCCGCGCGTGCGCGAGGCGCTGATCTATGCCTTCGATTTTGAGTGGACCAACAAGTCGATCATGTACGGCGCCTATGCGCGCACGCGCTCGCCGTTCCAGAACTCCGACATGATGGTGTCGGGTCCGCCTTCGCCTGAAGAGCTCGCATTGCTGGAGCCTTTCCGTGGCAAGGTGCCCGACGAAGTGTTCGGGCAGCCCTTCGTGCCGCCGGTGTCCGACGGATCGGGGCAGGACCGCAGCCTGCTGCGCAAGGCGAGCGAGCTGCTCAATGAAGCCGGCTACGTGATCAAGGATCGCAAGCGGGTTCTGCCCAACGGCGAGCCGTTCACCATCGAATTCCTGAACGACGAGCAGTCGATCCAGCCGCATCACGGGCCTTATATTAAGAACCTCGCGACGCTCGGCATCGATGCGACGTTCCGCCTCGTGGATGCGGTGCAGTACCGTGCGCGCGTCGAGGACTTCGATTTTGACATGACGATCGAGCGCTTCTCGATGTCGGCGACTCCCGGCGATTCCATGCGGGCGTTCTTCTCGTCGCAGTCTGCCACGACCAAGGGCTCGTACAACCTCGCCGGCATCTCCGATCCGGTTATCGACGCCTTGATCGACAAGATCATTGCTGCACAAACGAGGGCCGAGCTGACCACGGCCTGCCGGGCCTTTGATCGCGTGTTCCGCGCCGGGCGCTACTGGGTGCCGCAATGGTATGCGAACTTCCATCGCGTCGCCTATTGGGATCAGTTCAGCCATCCCGACAAGCCGGCGAAATACGCGCAAGGCGTCGGTGCGCCTGAGAACTGGTGGTTCGACACGGCCAAGGCCGCCAAGCTCGAGCAGGCGAAATAATCATGAGCGCCTATATCGCCCGCCGCATTCTCCTGATGATTCCGACGCTGCTCGGAATCCTCTTCGTTTCCTTCGTCGTCGTGCAATTCGCGCCGGGTGGCCCGGTTGAGCGCGTGATCGCGCAGCTGTCGGGCGCCGACACTGGCGGCACCTCCCGCATCTCCGGCGGCGGCGATTTTGCGCAACGTGCGCCGGGTCAGCTGGGTGCCGGTGGTGATGCCATCAATTCGAAATATCGGGGAGCGCAGGGGCTCGACCCCGACTTCATCAAGAAGCTGGAGAAGCAATTCGGCTTCGACAAGCCGGCACCGGAGCGCTTCGCGCTGATGGTGTGGAATTTCGCCCGCTTCGATTTCGGCAACAGCTATTTCCGCGATGTCAGCGTGCTCCAGCTGATCAAGGAAAAGCTGCCGGTCTCGATCTCGCTCGGCATCTGGCTGACGCTGCTCACTTATCTGATCTCGATTCCGCTCGGCATCCGCAAGGCGGTGAAGGACGGCTCGCGCTTCGACACCTGGACGTCGACCGTGCTCGTGCTCGGCTATGCAATTCCCGGCTTCCTGTTCGCGATCCTCCTGATCATCCTGTTCGCCGGCGGCTCGTTCTTCAACTGGTTCCCGCTGCGCGGATTGACGTCGGACGGCTGGTCGCAATTTCCCTGGTACTGGAAGATCATCGATTACTTCTGGCATTTGACGCTGCCGCTGATCGCTATGGGCCTCGGCGCGTTCACGACGATGACGTTCCTGACCAAGAACTCGTTCCTCGACGAGATTCGCAAGCAATACGTAATGACGGCGCGGGCGAAAGGCTGCAGCGAGAACCGGGTGCTCTATGGTCACGTCTTCCGCAACGCGATGCTGATCGTCATCGCGGGCTTTCCCGGCACCTTCATTCACGCCTTCTTCTCGGGCTCGCTGCTGATCGAGACCATCTTCTCGCTGGACGGGTTGGGATTGCTCAGCTTCGAGAGCGTTCTCAATCGCGACTATCCCGTGGTGTTCGGCACGCTGTTCATCTTTTCGCTCGTCGGCCTCGTGGTGAACCTCATCTCTGATCTTGCCTATATGTGGATCGATCCGCGGATCGATTTCGAGGCGCGGGAGGTCTGATGACGCTGACCGCTCCCACCCCGATCGAAACCACCGCGAAGTCGCCGCTCGGCGACGCCGTGCCGATCACGCGCAAGCCGTTCGCGCCGTCGCCGCTCAACAGGCGGCGCTGGCAGAATTTCAAGGCGAACCAGCGCGGTTACTGGTCGTTGTGGATCTTCCTGGTCCTGTTCGTGCTGTCGCTCTTCGCCGAGCTGATGGCCAATGACCGGCCATTCCTCGTCAAATATGACGGCCATCTCTATTGGCCGGCTTTCGTTACTTATTCGGAGACGACCTTTGGCGGCGACTTCGAGACCGCGGCCGACTATCGCGATCCCTATCTGCAGAAGCTGATCAAGGACAAGGGCGGCAGCATCGTCTGGCCGCTGATCCGCTACTCCTACGACACCCACAATCTCGATCTGCCGACGCCGGCGCCGTCACCGCCGACCTGGATGTTGACGGAGAAGCAGTGCCAACCGGTGGTCGAGAAGAAAGGTCTGAAGAGTTGCCGAGACCTTGAATACAACTGGCTCGGCACCGACGATCAGGGCCGCGACGTGGTGGCGCGGCTGATCTACGGCTTCCGCATCTCCGTGTTGTTCGGCCTGTGCCTGACCATCGTCTCGTCCGTCGTCGGCATCGCAGCCGGCGCGGTGCAAGGCTATTTCGGCGGCTGGGTCGACCTGCTGTTCCAGCGCTTCATCGAGATATGGACTGCGATCCCGTCGCTCTATCTGCTGCTCATCCTGTCGTCGGTGCTGGTGCCCGGCTTCTTTGTGCTGCTCGGCATCCTGCTGTTGTTTTCTTGGGTGTCGCTGGTGGGGCTCGTGCGCGCGGAATTCCTGCGCGGACGCAATTTCGAATACATCCAGGCCGCGCGTGCGCTCGGCGTGTCGAACGCCGTGATCATGTTCAAGCATTTGCTGCCGAACGCGATGGTCGCGACGATGACGTTCCTGCCATTCATCGTCTCATCGTCGGTCATGACGCTCACGGCCCTCGACTTCCTCGGCTTCGGGTTGCCGCCAGGCTCGCCGTCGCTCGGCGAATTGCTGTCTCAGGGCAAATCCAACGTGCAGGCGCCCTGGCTTGGCTTCTCCGGCTTCTTCTCGGTCGCAATCATGCTGTCGCTGTTGATTTTCATCGGCGAGGCCGTGCGCGACGCCTTCGACCCGCGCAAGACGTTCAAGTGAGGCTGTGATGGACGCGATCAACCAGCCCCTGCTTGCCGTGCGCGATCTCTCGGTGGCTTTCCACCAGGGCGGCAACACCACGCTCGCGGTCGACAAGGTCTCGTTCCAGATCAAGCGCGGCGAGTGCGTCGCGCTGGTCGGCGAATCCGGCTCCGGCAAGTCGGTCAGCGCGCTCTCGATCCTGAAGCTGCTGCCCTATCCGAATGCGTCGCACCCCTCAGGGAGTATCCGCTTCAAGGGACAGGAGCTGATCGACCGGTCGGAGCGGGAGATGCGGGAGATCCGCGGAAGCGACATCTCCATCATCTTCCAGGAGCCGATGACCTCGCTCAATCCGCTGCACACGATCGAGGCGCAGATCAGCGAGATCATCCAGCTGCACAATCCGGCCAGCAATGGGCAGGCGCGCGAGCGGACGCTGGAACTGCTGACCCAGGTCGGCATTCCCGAGCCGGAAACCCGGCTGAGCAGTTATCCGCACCAGCTCTCCGGTGGCCAGCGCCAGCGCGTGATGATCGCGATGGCGCTTGCCAACGAGCCCGACCTCTTGATCGCGGACGAGCCGACCACGGCGCTCGACGTGACCGTGCAGGCGCAGATCCTGGCGTTGCTCGCCGAAATTCGTTCGCGGCTCGGCATGAGCCTGCTCTTCATCACTCATGATCTCGGCATCGTGCGGCGCATCGCCGACACTGTCTGCGTCATGAAAGGCGGCAAGATCGTCGAACAGGGGCCGGTCGAGGAGGTCTTCAAGGCCCCGAAACATCCGTATACGCGCGACCTGCTCGCAGCCGAACCGAAGCCGGATCCGGCACCGCCGCAGCCGAATGCGCCGGTGGTGATGTCGGCTGATGATCTCAAGGTTTGGTTTCCGATCAAGCGTGGCTTGATGCGCAAGACGGTCGGCCACATCAAGGCGGTCGACGGCGTCAGCGTTGCCGTGCGCAAGGGCGAGACGCTGGGCGTCGTCGGCGAATCCGGCTCGGGCAAGACCACGCTGGGGCTTGCGCTGTTGCGACTGATCTCCTCGAATGGGCGCATCGTGTTCCTCGGCAAGGACATCCAGGGCCTGCGTTTCAAGGAGATGCGGCCGTTCCGGCGCGACATGCAGATCGTGTTCCAGGATCCGTTCGGCTCGCTCAGCCCGCGCATGTCGGTCGATGACATCATCGCCGAAGGCCTCTCAGTGCATCAGCCCAAGCTGTCGCAGGAGGAGCGCGAGGCGCGCGTCGTCAAGGCGCTCGAGGACGTCGGGCTGAAACCGGACACGCGATTCCGCTATCCGCACGAATTCTCCGGCGGCCAGCGCCAGCGCATCAGCATCGCGCGCGCGGTGGTGCTGGAGCCTGATTTCATCGTGCTGGACGAGCCGACCAGCGCGCTCGACATGCTCATTCAGGCGCAGATGGTCGATCTGCTGCGCGAGCTACAGCGCCGGCGGGATCTGACCTACATGTTCATCTCGCACGATCTGCGCGTCGTCGCCTCGCTCGCCAGCCATCTCATCGTGATGCGCGGCGGCAAGGTGGTCGAGGAAGGCCAGGCCGCCGAGCTGTTCAAGAACCCGAAGACGGATTACACGCGCGCGCTGTTCGCGGCGGCGTTCCGGCTGGAGACGGCGGGCAACGGCTCGGCCGCGACGTAGCTTTCCCGGCACGAAATCGCTGGAGCAATATTTCAGGGGCGGGACATGCGGCGGCGCGAGCTTCTTGGTCTCTTGGGTGGTGCAGCGGCTCTACCTGCCCTGGTGCGCGCTCAGAAGAGCTTGCCCATCGTGGCCGTGCTGGTGCCGGGCCCCGCGAAGAACGCGGAAAATCGCATCGTCGCCATCCGTCAAGGCATGAAGGAGGCCGGCCTCATCGAGGGCGTCAACTTCACCTTTGCGTCGCGCTATGCCGACGGTGTTTTCGATCGATTGCCCGCGCTCGCCCTTGAGCTTGCGGCTCTCAAGCCGCGCGTCATGATTGCTTCGGCCGCCGCGGCGCCGGTGGCACATAAGGTCCTGCCCGACCTGCCGCTGATCTTCACCTCCTATGCCGCCGACCCCATCAAGGCGGGATTTGCCGAAAGCTATGTCCACCCGGGTGGCCACGCGACCGGCAACGTGATGAATGCTGTCGGCGGTGAGGAGGCGCTGACCCAGAAGCGGATGAACCTGTTCAGGGAGCTGGTGCCTGATTTGAAAGCGGTCGGCTTCATCGGTACGTCGTCCCTACTTGCCACGACCGAGCTCAACGCGTTGCAAAATGTCGCTGGCCAATTCGGCTTTGATGTCGTGCGCCATCCGCTGGGGGGAATCGATGACGTAGAGGACGTGGTTTCGGCAAGCGTCCGCGATGGCGTCGGCGCCCTCTATGTTTCCGGCGAGCCGCTGCTCTACAACAACATGCCGCGCGTCTTGCCTTTGGTCATGGCGCCCAAAAAGCCGACGGTCGGGACCTATCCGGAGTGGGGCCAGGCTGGCCTCCTCATGTCTTATTCGGCCGATCTGATCGACGACTTCCGTCGGGCCGGCATCTATGCCGCCAAGATAATCGGTGGCGAGAAGCCTGCGGACCTGCCGATCGAGCAAGCCAGCAAATTCGTGTTCGTACTCAATCTCAAGACCGCCAAGGCTCTGGGCATCGCGGCGCCGGATCGCCTTCTGGCGGTGGCCGATGAGGTGGTCGAGTAACGAGTAAGCTCCTCAGGGAGCCGCGACCGTAACCGTCTCTTCCAGGATTTTGGGCTGACCATCCTGCTGGACGATAATTGCGCTGTAGTAGCCATGGAAGGGGTGGTCGCCGAGCTTGGCCTGCCAGGTCCCGGCGTTGAAGAGGAGTCCTCCTTCCGGACGCGAAACGAGAATCTTGGCGGAATGGTCATGCAGGCCAAGCTTCAACGCCTCCTGGAAACTACCGCGAATGGCGTCGCGTCCCTCGAAAATCCCTGACGGTGTGACCCGTACGGCATTCTCGGTGAAAGCGGCTGCCATGGCATCGACATCGCCACGGTTGTAGGCTTCAGAGAAGTGCTTCTGCATCTCGGCAGTGGGGGCAGCCCCGGACTTGTCTTGAGCCGAGACGGCCGCGGGAGCCGCAATCAGTATGCAAGCGATAGGAAGAATGATCCTGAGTATCATGACGCCTCCTGCGGAGTTGCTTGTGGGAGTAGAAAGAAAACTACTGGATCGATGTCGAGACATATCCTGACGTGTTCACTGAGTTCACGATTGCTCTGCGCCGCGGTAACGGAAACACAGGTGGCTTGATGCCCGAATGACCGCCGCTCGCCCGAAAGCGAAGTCACGGTGCGCGATGCCGAGGTCGGCTCATGGCTGCACACCGGACCAAATTTGCTCTGCTGGAGGTTTGCTCAGTTTGAGTCCATAGCCGGCACTGGATGTTGGCTATGGGCTCGGCGCTCTGCCTTCAGCGCACGACCTGATCTGTAACGTCCTCGACGTGGTGAAGCAGAAACACGAGCTGTCCGCTGGAGTCGTGGATCGGTGTGTTGATTGGCTGCCAGTGGCGCTCAACAAAAGTGCCGGTCGCATCCCTGATGTCGTAACGCTGAACAGCCATGGCATGCGGCCGACCGCCTTTTGCTACCGTCTTTAACGAGGTGAAGAGGTTGTTCACACCATCGGCGAGGGGTTGATCCGGATTGTCCGGGAAAACGTCGAACAGCGACTTTCCCACGATGATGCTACGCTCGGTAAGGGTTGCTGCCAGGTATGCGGCATTGACGTCGACGATTCGAAGGCCAGGACCGGGATCGAGCAGTAGGTATGGATGCGGTGAACTGTCGAAATCCGATAGGCCCTCCCGGATCGCTGCCGCGTCCACTGAGTGTCTCCTCTGCTTCTGGATTGGTGTGGAATCGGTACCCTTCTCGGCTGCATCCAACATCGCAAGTTCGCGATTGTAGTCGACCAGCAGCCGCTCAAGCGCCGTTCTTTGGGGCGGATCTCTTGCGTCCGTCAACAGCTTACGAAAATGCTCGATGTTCTGCTCGCAGACAAATCTCTTCATAACTTCCGCCCCCTACTCAAATACACTATCACTTCTCTGACCTAAGCGGACAGTCCGTGCCGCGAAGTTATGGGCCGATTGCGCTACGCTCAATTCCCAAACGAGGGAGGCTTGCCCAAAGCTGCCAAGAACGACGACGATTTGGCCCGTCGGATTGAGATGATCTGGACCGTACGCAGCGGAATAAGTGTCTCACTGTCATAATTCGCTTTTGCAACGCGGAAAAATTGATCTCCGTCAGATTGCGCGCTTCGGGAGCGCCCCATTCTACGCGTATGGCTCAGCTCGTTTTCAAATGTCCGGACACCTCGTTCAACGTCCAGCATTGGATCGACGACGAAGACAAAGACGACGCGTCCGAAACCAAGTACGAGAGTGTCGTCTGCCCGGCTTGCACCAGGTTACATTTCATCAATCGAAAGACCGGAAAACTTTTGGGCGAGAAGTAAGGCCGCTCAGTTGGCGGCCGCGTTCATTCGCCGATAGGCTGACTTCCGCCTCCCCAAAGCAGACGTGCCGCGGCGATTTCAATGTCGCCTTTCAAGAGCAAACAAGACGCAATCATTTTCTCGCGACGCTAGCTACAGCCGCTTGATCGCCACGACGTCGCTGCCGGCCGCCTTGATCCGCGCAATGGCCGGCTCGATCGGCTCGATCACCGTTGCCATGTGATGGGCGTTGGCGTGAACCATCGTGCCGGCGTCGCGCACGATGGCGACGTGGCCCTTCCAGAAGATCAGATCGCCGCGCTGCAAGCTGCTTCGCTCATGCGACTCGAGTGCGCGGCCAAGGCCGTCTTTCTGCATATCGCTGTCGCGCGGACAGCCGGTGCCTGCGGCGGTCAGGGACACCTGGACCAGGCCGGAGCAGTCGATGCCGAGGCTGCTTTTGCCGCCCCACAGATAGGGCGTGCCGACGAAGCGCTCGGCGACCGCGACGAAGTCTGGCTCGCGATGCTCGAGCGGCACGAGATGAGACTTCGGCACGAACGTCCCTTCGCGCGTCGCGGCGAAAGGACCATCCTCGCGCGCGATTGTGAGCTTCGATCCCAGCACCAGCGTGTCATCAGGCGGCAGCTTGATCGAGGGGCCGGGGAAGACGAGTGTTCGCAGCGCGCTCACCTTGTGTGTCGGTGCGGCTACCGGCTTTGCCAGCGCTGCGTCCGGCAACCAGCCGACATAGCCATCGTCGCCCAGCTGACCCCAGGCCCAGCCTTCGCCGTTGCGATCGTAGATCGTCGCGCGCTCGCCGCGCAGCGCTTCCGTCATCAGCATTGCGTTCGAGGACGACTGTTCGCGCACCGACGCGATGGGGGTGACCACCTCGAACGCCTCGCCCGCGACGAAGCGATCGGCCTTCACCTTGCCTTCCAGATATTTCGCGGCGAGGTCGCCGCGTGCCGGCGTCAGCCTCGGATCGTACTTTGGATCATGCATAGCGCTCGCTCAGCACCTTGTAGATGGCGCGGGCGGCCTGGCATTCGCCGCCCTCGGGGCGCGCGGGCTTGGCCGATGGCGTCCAGCCGTAAATATCCACGTGAAGCCAGGTCTTGGCCTGCTCGACGAAGCGCTGCAGGAACAGCGCGCAGGTGATCGAGCCGGCAAAGCCGCCGGACGGTGCGTTGGTGATGGTGGCCGTCTTGGAGTCCAGCCACGCATCGTAGGGCGGCCACAGCGGCATGCGCCACAACGGATCGTTCTCCTTCACCGCGCAACGCGCGACGTCGGCGGCCAGCGTCTCATCATTGGTGTAAAAGGGCGGTAAATCCGGCCCCAGCGCGACGCGCGCGGCACCAGTCAGCGTGCCGAGATCGATCAGCAGTTCGGGCTTTTCCTCGTCCGCCAGCGCCAGAGCGTCGGCGAGCACGAGGCGGCCTTCCGCATCCGTGTTGCCGATCTCGACCGTGATCCCCTTGCGCGAGGTGAAGATGTCGAGCGGGCGGAAGGCGTTGCCGGCGACCGCATTTTCCACCGCGGGGATCAGCACGCGCAGCCGAACCTTCAGCTTTGCATCCATCACCATGCGCGCCAGCGCCAGAACATTGGCCGCACCGCCCATGTCCTTCTTCATGATCAGCATGCCGCTCGACGGCTTCAGATCGAGCCCACCCGTGTCGAAGCAGACGCCCTTGCCGACCAGCGTCACCTTGGGATGGGCCAGATCGCCCCAGCCGATGTCGATCAGCCGCGGCGCACGATCCGAAGCCATGCCGACGGCGTGGATCAGCGGAAAGTTTTTTTCCAGCTCCTCGCCGATGGTGCAGGAATAGCTTGCGCCGAATTCGGTCGCGAGGTCCTGAGCGGCTGCGGCGAGCTCCTCCGGCCCCATGTCGTTGGAGGGGGTGTTGATGAGATCGCGCGCCAGCATGGCGGCATCGGCCATGCGGTCGATCTCGGCGGCGTCGACGCCGTCAGGTGGCACCAGGCGGACGTCGGGTCTGTCAGCCTTGCGGTAACGGGCGAAGCGGTAGCAGCCAAGTGCAAAGGCGAGCGCCGCCAGCCGTGTATCGTGTGGTGCATTGGCAAAGCGATAGGTGCCGGGCGGCAGCAGGCCCGGCAAGGCGCCCGGCCGGAATGGATCGCGCGATTTGGCGCCGTCGTCCTCGAGGCCGAACAGCACGTGCGCGATCGCGCCGTCGGGTGCGGGCAGTGCGAGATAGCCGCCAGCCTTGGCGGTGAAGGCACTCGCGGTGGCGAATTGGCGCTGTGCCGGCGGCAGCGTGTCGCGCACGGCCTCCCAGCTCGATTTGGTCACGAAGGTGATCGGGATGGCAGTCGGGGACGTCTCGAAGACGGAAGGCATTGGCGGATCCGCAAGGTCATTCGGTTGAGGGAGACTTCGCAGAGATTTGCGGCGGCTGCAATCGGCTTTGGTTCACTGCCGAGTGAGCCGCTACTCGCAGGGAGGCAGCCGTGCTAGGTTCCGGTCGTGGTTGCCAGGTGTGCAGAGAACGCCGGTGACCGACGACGAAGCGTGCCGGGAGGAGTTGCGATGGATTTTGTGTGGAGCGGGATCACATTCGTTGGCCAGGCCATCGAGGCGGTCCTTGGCTATGTCGAGCATCACCACTGGGTCTTTGCCTTCCTCGCCGGCGGCTACGTCTTCTATCTCCATGACCGTTCGGTTCATGCGCGGTTCGATGCGCTCGACAAGCGCATTGACGAAATTCGCAAGCGTCTCGCTATCGAATATTGATCGGGCTGGTGAATCCATATGCGGATGGTCGTCGTGCTCTCGTTGAGAAGTGCCGTTCATGCGAGCGCCGATGCGGGGCTTTACTAGCGCTGCGGTTGTGGCAATATTGTCCAATATTTTTAGGTCGCGTTGCGATCCTCTGCACGTATCGAGCGCAAGGGCGCGACGCGGATCTCGGTTGCTGCCGGGGTTGATATCTGACTGAACTCTTCGCCGAAGGCATTTCTCTTAATCATTTGGGCGACGCAGCATTCGCTGTGAGCGGCGCAAAATGGATAGATCGTTTGTCATTGCGCATATTTCCGACCTGCATCTGGATGGGTCGGGGCGGCTGTCAGCGACGATCGAAATCCTTGTCGACGCACTGCGCGAGCGGATGGCTGCGTTCGCGGACGTGCCTGATCGCATTCTGCTGGTGACCGGCGATCTCGTGGGCGACCCGACCCCGCTTGCGCTCGACGAGGCGCTCGCGGTCATCGCATCGTTACGGCAAACCGGCCTGTTCACCGACATCCAGGCGGTCGCCGGCAATCACGACGCCAAGCGTCCGAGCCAGCGTGGCGGTCGGCACGACGCTTACGACTATCTGCACCTGCCGCGGACCTCGAAGAGCGTCTACTACCGTCAGGCCGGTCTCGACCTGGTGCTGCTCGATTCCAACGGCGCCAGCCTGACGACGCTTGCCAATGCCAATATCGACGAGCGGGCCTACAATGCGATGGTCGCGCAGTCCGCGCGGCTGAGCGTCGAGCTTGCGGGCAGCATCGGCTCGTCCGGGCGCGCCGATTATTCCGAGCCCGCCGAGAACCTGGTTCGCGTGCTGGCGCTGCACCATCATCCGCTGCCGCAGGCGACCGGCGAGGGCAAACGATTTCTCGGCGCCGCTGACGAGCCGCTGATGTATTTGGCCGCGCCGGCGACATTTCTCGAAGCGGCCACCTCGCTCAACGTGAGCCTGGTGCTGCATGGTCACCGTCATGTCGAGGGGCTCTGCCGCTATTCGATCCCCAACCCGCGCGCAACGAGGAGCGGCGGCGAGGATTTCTGGCACACGATCCATGTGCTGTCCTGTCCATCTTCGACCGGGCAGGGGGGCGACGACGCCGGCTTCAACATCATCCACTTCGGCCCGTCGTCCGAGGTCGATCGACCCGACCACCGGATTACGATCGCCCGCTATTCACGACCGCGTAACGACGGCGAGTTCAGTTTGCTCGATTCCAATCTGCTGGATGGCCTCATCAGGATTTCGCTGGGGCAAGACCTGTCCCGCGATCCCGCGATCCAGTCGGCGATCGAGATCGCCTCGTGTACGTCGCTGAAGCGCGATCAGGTCCTGGCGTTTGTCCGACGGCTGCTGTTGCGTCGCGCCTTCTACGATGATCGTGAGCAGAGTGGGGCGGATAGTCTTCATACCTATCTCGTCACCTCCCATGCCTTGGCCGATCTCGACGGCAAATTCGCAAGATCGGCGTCGAAGCGTGACCGCGCGGCGCTGGCGGAAGTCACGGCGTTGCTTCGTCAACTAAGCGGACAATCGGCGGAATTGCTTGGCATCGACCGCATGACGCTCGATGAGCTCAGCGCCGACCGCCTGGTCAGTCGCGACGATCTACTGCGGCGATGGCCGGAGCTGCCGCGTGAGGCGGTCGATGCCGAGGCGCAGGCGCAACAGCGGCGGCGATTGCTGGCGGACCTGAATGGTCAGGTGAAGCTGCTCGGCCTCGATCTCGGCCTAGGCGGCGCAATGCCGCCGCAAGGTGGGGGTCCCCTGCGTTAACCGGCCATTAGGGTTAACAGTCTATTGCTGGCGCGTTCGGCTCGATCAATCGGCTCGAGAGTCAAAGCGTCATGCGTCAACGGTTCCGTCCTGTCCGGCTTCTCGCCTCCGCCTCGCTGATCGTGCTGGCGGCCGCGAGCCTCGGCGGCTGCGCGGGGGGGCCCAAATTCTCCGACATCACCGGCTCGATCGGACCGAAGGCGGAGGCCGCCCCGGCCGATCCGGCGCGCGCCGCCGAAGTGTATGGCGAGCGCTACCGTGCCAATCCCAAGGACGCCGATGTCGCACTGGCCTATGGCCAGGCCCTGCGTGCCAACGGCCAGCACGCCCAGGCCGCCGCGGTGCTCGAGCAGGCGACCATCGCCAATCCCGGCAACAAGTCGTTGCTGGCCCTATACGGGCGCGCTCTCGCCGATAACGGTAATTTCCAGCAGGCTTTCGACGTGCTGTCGAAGGCGCATTCACCCGACAATCCGGACTGGCGCCTGCTCTCGGTGCAAGGCACCGCGCTTGACCAGATGGGCCGTCACGACGAGGCGCGCTCCTATTATGCAAGCGCGCTGAAGATCGCGCCCGGTGATCCCGGCGTGCTCTCCAATCTCGGCCTGTCCTACATGCTGTCGCGGGATCTGCCCAAGGCTGAAGAAGCGCTGCGACAGGCCTATGCCTCGCCGCGTGCGAGCTCCCGGGTCCGGCAGAATCTCGGGCTGGTGGTCGGCCTCCAGGGCCGCTTTGCCGAGGCCGAGACCATCGTGAAGGCGGATTTGCCGCCGGACGAGGCTGCGGCCAATGTCGCCTATCTCAAGCAAATGCTGAGCCGCAACGACGGCTCACGCGGCGCGCCGAAGCGCACGCCGGTGGCCTCGCTCAGCCAGCCCGACTGATCCCCAAGCCCTTTTCACAGCCCTTGGCGCGGTGAGCTGAATTTCATTTGGTAGCGTAGGCGCTTGCAGCGATCCACATGACACCGAGCCGGCCTTAGCCGGCTACTGTGCATGGGGTCGTTTTCGCGCTTTTGCCGAGGGACTCGGCATCCCGCGTCAGTGCAGCTCGGAGATCTTGATGCCGGTCGGTCCGAGAATGACGACGAACAGCACCGGCAGGAAGAACAGGATCATCGGCACCGTCAGTTTTGGCGGCAGAGCGGCGGCCTTCTTCTCGGCTTCGTTCATGCGCATGTCGCGGTTTTCCTGCGCCATGACGCGCAAGGATTGGCCGAGCGGGGTGCCGTAGCGTTCGGCCTGCTGAAGCGCCAGACAGACCGACTTGACGCCTTCCAGGCCCGTGCGCTTGGCCAGGTTTTCGTAGGCCACCTTGCGGTCCTGCAGATAGGACAGCTCGGCAGTGGTCAACGTGAATTCCTCCGACAGCGCGATCGACTGGCCTACGATTTCGGTCGCGACCTTGCGGAACGCCATTTCCACGGACATGCCGGATTCGATACAGATCAGCAGCAGGTCGAGCGCATCGGGGAAGGCGCGCTTGATCGAGAGTTGGCGCTTGGAGATCGCGTTCTTCAGGAACAGCATCGGCGCCTGAAGGCCGAGATAGGCCGCGCCGACGCAGATGCCGATCTTGATCGGCATCGGGCGGTCCATATGGGCGATCAGGAACACGTACACGATCGAACCGACGAACAGCACCAGCGGTGCGACCATGCGGGCGAACAGGAACGTGACGTAGGGCGCCTGGCCGCGATAGCCAGCCATGACCAGCTTGTTGCGCGCCGATTCCTGCGCCAGCCATTTGGTGAGATTGAAGTCCTCGACGATCTTGGAGACGAGTTGCTTGGGCGTCTGGCGCAGCGAAACTTTCTCGCTCTTGTGGAGGCGTTCGCGCTCGCGCTGCCGGATACGCTCGCGTTCACTCGCCACCGCCTTCATGCGCTTGGAAAGGCCTTCGCCGGCGAACATCGGCATGACCAGCGTATACACGGTGGCGCTGGCAGCGATGGCTGCCAGCAGCATCGTCATGAAGTGGATGTCATGCAGTTTCGTAACGAGGAGGTCGACCATACGGCACCGTCAGAAATCGAAGTTGATCATCTTCTTCATCACCATGATGCCGATCGACATCCAGACGACGCAGCCGACCAGCATGAGCTGGCCGGTGGGATGGGTCCACAG
>JAEWHT010000150.1 GCA_023387695.1 Pseudomonadota bacterium
GCCCGCGCCGCGGTCGCCGCGATCCACGCCGGCGCCAAGGAATACATCCCGCTGCCGCCGGAGCCGGAGCTGATCGCAGCGGTGCTCGCAGCCGTCGCCAACGATTCCCGCGAGCTGGTTTATCGCGACGAAGCCATGGGGCGCGTCATCAAGCTTGCACAGCAGATCGCGGGCTCCGACGCTTCGGTGATGATCACTGGCGAATCCGGTACCGGCAAGGAAGTGCTGGCCCGCTACGTCCACACCCGCTCGGCCCGCGCCAAGCGCCCGTTCATCTCGATCAACTGCGCCGCGATCCCCGAGCATCTCCTCGAATCCGAGCTGTTCGGCCATGAGAAGGGCGCCTTCACCGGTGCGATTGCACGCCGCATCGGCAAGTTCGAAGAAGCCACCGGCGGCACGCTGCTGCTGGACGAAATCTCGGAGATGGACGTCCGCCTGCAGTCGAAGCTGCTACGTGCTATCCAGGAGCGCGTGATCGACCGCGTGGGCGGCACCAAGCCGGTGCCTGTCGACATCCGCATCATCGCGACCTCGAACCGCAACCTGGCGGAAGCCGTGCGCGAAGGCACGTTCCGTGAGGATCTGCTGTTCCGCCTCAACGTCGTAAATCTGAAGATCCCGCCGCTGCGCGAGCGCCCCGCCGACATCATGGAGCTCGCCCAGCATTTCGTGAAGAAATACGCCGAAGCTAACGGCGTGCCGACTCGTCCCATCTCGGCCGACGCCAAACGCGTGCTCTCCACCAACCGCTGGCAGGGCAACGTCCGCGAGCTCGAAAACACCATGCACCGCGCGGTGCTGATGGCGCAGGGCGATGAGATCGGACCTGACGCGATCCTGACGCCCGATGGCGACCGCCTCGACCTCGCGAAAACAGCGCCGGCCGTGGCGCATGCCACCATGGCCGCAGAGCAGGTCACGCGCGCCCTCGTCGGTCGCACCGTCGCCGACGTCGAACGCGATTTGATCCTGGAGACGCTGAAGCACTGCCTCGGCAACCGGACCCATGCCGCCAACATCCTGGGCATCTCGATCCGCACGCTACGCAACAAGCTCAACGAATATTCCGACGGCGGCATCCCAATCACGCCGGCAGGCACGCCGGGCGAATATCCGCGGATGCCGATGATCGGGGCGTAAGGCTCTACCGATATCGAGAGGATGCGAATGCCCGGGCTGGTCCCGGGCATTTTGTTTTTGGAGGCCATTATGCCGGCCTCGTCATTGCGAGCGTTCTCCGCATAACGGGAGCGCGTTACCTGACTAGGCCGCGACGACACCAGGCCCTATAACCGCTCGCGAGATCCACGCGAGGAACCACATGTCTGAAGCTCAAATCACCGATTGGCTGGCGTCGCAGCGGCAGGCGATGATCGATCTGTTGCGCGATGTCGTGAATATCGATTCCGGGTCTTACGACAAGGAAGGCGTCGATGCGGTCGGCGCGCGGTTCGAGCGGCATTTCGCCGAGCACGGCATTCCCTCGCGGCGGGAGAGCCACGGTACGTTTGGCGACGCACTCCATGCCGAGGTTACAAAGCCCGGCAGCAACGAGAAGCCGGTGCTGTTGATGGGCCATCGCGACACCGTGTTCGGCAAGGGCGAGGCCGGGCGGCGTCCGTTCACGATCAAGGACAAGCGTGCCTATGGTCCCGGCGTTGCCGACATGAAGGCTGGCCTTGTCATGAACGTGTTCGTGGCCACCGCCTTCCACAAATTCGGCGGCGCCCCGCATCCGATCAAGGTGCTGATCACCTCGGACGAAGAGATCGGCTCGCCCTCGTCGCGGCCCGTGATCGAGCGCGAAGGACGCGCCGCACGCGCCGTATTCAATTCCGAACCGGGCCGCCCCACCGGCAATGTCGTGACCAGCCGCAAGGGCGGCATCTTCATGCATATGGCCATCACCGGCAAAGCCGCGCATTCCGGCGCCAATTTCGCGGCAGGCATCAGCGCGATCGGCGAGCTCGCGCACAAGATCATCGAGATCCACGCGCTGACCGACCTGACCAAGGGCATTACGCTCAATGTCGGCCTGATCTCGGGCGGCCAGTCGGTCAACACGACGGCACCCTACGCCGAGGGGCAGATCGACATGCGCTACGTCGATCCGAAGGACCGCGCCAAGGTGATGGCCGAGATCGAGCGGATCGTCGCAACGCCCTCCGTGCCCGGCACCAGCGCAACGCTGACGATCAAGGGCGAGTTCGTGCCGGTGGTGCAGAGCGAGAGTTCGAAGGCGCTGTTCGAAAATTATCAGGCCGCCGCCAAACAGGCCGGCCTCACCACGCTGCAAGGCGAGTTCTCCGGCGGTTGCGCCGATTCCGGCTTCACCGCCGCGGTGGGGACGCCGACGATCTGTGGCGTCGGGCCTGTCGGCGGGCTCGCGCATTCGCCGGAGGAATATCTCGAGATCGACAGCATCGTGCCGCGCGCGCAGGCATTGGCGCTGGCGATTTTGCGGGGTTAGTCGTCATACACCTCGTCATGGCCGGCCATGACGAGGAGAGACCCTACGAATAACTCGGCGCGTCCGGACTGCGGAAGATGTGGATGGGATCGCCCGGCACGAAGGGCTCGCCGCGGAACATCGCATAGGCATAGAGCGCGAGATAGGCGATCGCCAGCGCACCGACGGCGTAGAAGGCCCAGGTCCCGATGCGCTTCATAGCTCTCCGCTCCAAGGCCGTCCCGGCGGGACGGCTCTGGGCGCTTCTAGAGCGATGGGAGATAAAAGGCCAGCCTGAGCGTGGCGATCAAACGCCGCGGAGGCTACGGGCGGGAACGCTGACCTCGGCGAGCCTGGCTGCATCCTCGTCCTGGTCCACCGCCACATACTGGCCGTGCCAATAAGCGAGCGCCGCAGTGCGCGCCGAATTCCTGATGTTCGTGACGCGGCCGATGACGATGCCGTGCGAATGGCGCTCGACGATCTCCTCGACCTCGCAATCGACGGCCGACAAGGCGCCGACCAGCAGCGGCACGCCGGAGACAGCCGTGATCCACTGGCTGCCTGCGAAACGCTCGGCACCCTTCAGCCCACCCTTGCCGGCAAAACGCTCGGCGATGTCGAGCTGATCGGCTGCAAGGATGTTCACGCCGAAGGCGCCGTGGCGGCGGATCAACGGGAAGGACGAGGCATCGCGGTTGATGCTGACCAGCAGAGTTGGCGGGTCCACCGACAGCGAGGTCACGGACGTCACCGTCATGCCGGTGATGTCCTTGCCCCGTCCGGCGGTGATGATGCTGACGCCACCGGTGAGGTGGCGCATGGCGCCGCGGAAATCGGCGGACGTGACGGCAGTTTCGGTCATGAGATCGCGGGGCACTACATTCATGGCATGGTCCCGAAGCGGGGCTCCCCTCTATTTAGGTACGATCGTCCGCCGACAAAAGATGGGTCAGAATCGAGCCTTCGAGCCCGGCAAGCTCGACCGAGCCCCGCGCGCGCGGCCTGCTGGCGTTAACCAAGACGTCGTGAGCGATCCGCCCCTCCTCGATCACGAGCACCCGGTCGGCCAACGCCACCGCTTCGGACACGTCGTGGGTCACCAGGATCGCGGTAAAGCCCTGGTCGCGCCAGACACGCTCCAGAAGCCGCTGCATCGAGATCCGGGTCAGTGCGTCGAGCGCGCCAAGCGGCTCGTCGAACGCCAGCACGCGCGGACGGGAAACCAGCGCGCGGGCAAGCGCGACGCGCTGTTTCTGCCCACCAGAGAGAACTGATGGCCACTGATCGCGCTTGTCGGCCAGCCCGACTTCGGACAGCGCCTTCCCTGCGCGGGCATGCGCATCGCCGGATGACCGATCGCGGCCGAGACCCACTTCGACGTTGGAGAGCACGCGGGCCCAGGGCAATAGCCGCGGCTCCTGGAACATCACGCGGATGTCCTCGGGCAGAATTTCATCGCCGAAGCTGATGCTGCCAGCATCGATCTTCTCCAGGCCGGCGATCAGCCGCAGCAGCGTGCTCTTGCCGCAACCGCTCTTGCCGACGATCGCGACGAACTGGCCGGCGGGGATGTGCAGATCGATACCCCGCAGCACCTCGTTGTCACCAAAGGCTTTGCGCAGGCCGCGGATGCTCAGTGGAAGACCGCTGGCGTGCACCGGCCGTTCTTCGCGCACCACACGGGCGTGAGGCGCGAAATTGGCGTGGCTGGCAAGCTCGGTCTCGGGAAGGGCCGTACGAAGCGCTGTCTGCATGTGATTCCCAGTATCTCTGCTTAGTTTTTCTGGAAGGCGGGGTGCCAGGAGAGGGTCAGGCGCTCCAGCACGCGGGAAGCGCTGTCGGCGAGCTTGCCGAGCAGGGCGTAGATCAGGATCGAGAGCACGACGACGTCGATCAGCATGAACTCGCGCGCCTGCATCGCCATGTAGCCGAGGCCTGACGACGCCGCGATGGTCTCGGCGACGATCAGCGTCAGCCACATGATGCCGAGCGCGAAGCGGATGCCGACGAAGATCGACGGCAGCGCGCCCGGGAAGACGACGCGACGGAACAGCTCGCCGTCGGTCATGCCGTAGATGCGTCCCATCTCTATCAGCTGCGGTTCGACGGTGCGGATGCCGTGCAGCGTATTCAGATAGATCGGGAAGAACACGCCGAGCGCGACCAGAAACAGCTTTGCGCCCTCGTCAATGCCGAACCACAGGATGACCAGCGGGATCAGCGCCAGATGCGGCACGTTGCGCACCATCTGCAGCGTGGTGTCGGTAAGCTTGGCCGAGAGCTGCGACAGCCCGTTGGCAAGCCCAAAGGCGAAGCCGATGCTGCCGCCGATCAGGAAGCCGATCGAGGCGCGCCAGAACGACACCCAGATGTTGCGTACGAGCTCGCCGGAAAGCAGCAGCTTCCAGCCGGCGAGCGCGACATCGCTCGGCGCCGGCAGCACGCGCACCGGCACGAAGCCGGTGACGCTCGCGACCTGCCAGAGCGCGACGATGGCGAGCGGCACGATCCACTGGACCAGGCCGTCGACGCGCGGCAAACGAAAGCTGCGCGGGAGCGAGACGCTGTCGATGAGGCTCATGATTGCGAGACCCGGTGCTGCGGTCGGTAATCGCTGCCGACGGTTTCGCCGAAGGGCCCGCCATTGAAATGCAGCTTGGTCACATTGCTCGGCTGCTCCAGCGAGAGCAGCGGGAAGACCAGCTCGGCGAAGCGATAGGCTTCCTCCAGATGCGGGTAGCCCGACATGATGAAGGTATCGATGCCGATGTCCTGATACTCCTTGATGC
>JAEWHT010000327.1 GCA_023387695.1 Pseudomonadota bacterium
GTATTCCAGAGACAGCGCTGGGATACGGAGAAGCTGCGGCGTACTGGATTCCCCGCTTTCGCGGGGAATGACACCGGTGTGTGCCGCCCCCACCTCATCTTGACATTTTGACAGACCTTTAGGGGTCTTCTCACCGCCCCGATTTTGAGGCTAATAGGTCTCGAAAGCCGCCCCGCGTGGGCGCATTTTGCTGCTGTCGGGTCAAAAGCAGCCAAAAACAGCCATTTCAAACAAGAAAGACCATCATGAAACGCGTCGACGCCCACGGATTGAAGATCGCCCCCGTCCTTTTCGATTTCATCGCCAAGGAAGCCGCCCCGAAAACGGGGATCGCGCCGGATGCGTTCTGGGCAGGCGTAGCCGCCATCATCAAGGAGCTGGGCCCGAGGAACCGGTCGCTGCTCGCTGTGCGTGACGCGCTGCAGGTGAAGATCGACGACTGGCACCGCGCCAACAAGGGCAAGGCATTCGACCTCGACGCCTACACGGCCTTCCTGAAGGAGATCGGCTATCTCGTCCCGGAGCCGGCGACGCAAAAGGTCGAGACCGCCAATGTCGACGAGGAGATCGGCAAGATCTGCGGCCCGCAGCTCGTCGTGCCGCTCACCAACGCGCGCTACGCTCTGAACGCCGCGAATGCGCGCTGGGGCTCGCTCTATGATGCCTTCTACGGCACCGACGCGATCCCGCACGATCCGTCAGAGAGCGGCAAGGGTTACAACAAGGCGCGCGGCGACAAGGTGATCGCCAAGGCCAAGGCGTTCCTCGACGCCGCGGTACCGCTGGCGACCGGCAGCCACACCGACGTGACTGCTTATAGCGTCGTCGCGGGCCAGCTCGCGGTGAAGCTGAAGAGCGGCAACGCCACCGCGCTGAAGAACGCCGCGCAATTCGCCGGCTTCCAGGGCGATGCGGCTGCACCTTCCGCCGTGCTGCTCGTCAACAACGGCATGCATGTCGAAGTGAAAATCGACCGCAGCAGCACCATCGGCAAGGACGATCCGGCCGGCGTCGCCGACATGATTATGGAATCCGCCGTCTCCACCATTCTCGACATGGAAGACTCGGTCGCCGCCGTCGATGCCGAAGACAAGGTGCTGGTCTATCGCAACACGCTCGGCCTGATGAACGGCACGCTGTCGGCAGACTTCGAAAAGGGTGGCAAGACGCTGACGCGTTCACTCAATGCCGACCGCTCCTACAAGACGCCGGATGGCAAGGGCGAAGTGAAGCTGCACGGCCGCAGCCTGTTGCTGATGCGCAATTGCGGTCACCACATGTTCACCGACGCGGTACTGGACGAGAAGGGCGAGGAAGTCCCGGAAGGCCTGCTCGACGCCGCCGTCTCGGGCCTGCTCGCCATCCACGACCTCAAGGGCAACTCCAAGGTCAAGAACAGCCGCACAGGATCGGCCTATATCGTCAAGCCGAAGATGCACGGCCCGGACGAAGTGTCGTTCACCTGCGAGATCTTCGATCGCGTCGAGAAGATGCTGGGCTTGCCGGAGAACACGCTCAAAGTCGGCATCATGGACGAGGAACGGCGCACCACCGTCAACCTCAAGGCCTGCATCCAGCGCGCCTCCAAGCGCATCATGTTCATCAACACCGGCTTCCTCGACCGCACCGGCGACGAAATCCACACCTCGATGGAAGCGGGTCCGATGATCCGCAAGAACGAGATGAAGGCGCAGGCCTGGATCAAGGCCTATGAGGACTGGAACGTCGATATGGGCCTGATCGACGGCCTGCCAGGGCATGCCCAGATCGGCAAGGGCATGTGGGCCGCGCCGGACAAGATGGCGGACATGCTGCAGCAGAAGCTCGCCCATCCGCAGGCCGGCGCCACCACCGCGTGGGTGCCCTCACCGACCGCCGCGACGCTGCACGCCCTGCACTACCACCAGGTCAACGTCACCGCGCGCCAGCAGGAGCTGACCAAGGGCGGGCCGCGCGCAAAACTCTCCGACATCCTCACCATTCCGGTGTCGAAGTCGAACTGGGCGCCTGATGACGTCAAGCAGGAGATCGACAACAACTGCCAGGGCATTCTCGGCTACGTCGTGCGCTGGATCGACCAGGGCGTCGGCTGCTCCAAGGTGCCCGACATTCACGATGTCGGCCTGATGGAAGACCGCGCGACGCTGCGCATCTCCAGCCAGCATCTTGCCAATTGGCTGCATCAGGGCGTGATCACCGAAGCGCAAGTGATGGAATCGCTCAAGCGCATGGCCGTCGTCGTCGACAAGCAGAATGCAGGCGATGCGATCTACAAGCCGATGGCGCCCGCCTTTGACGGCGTCGCCTTCAAGGCCGCCTGCGACCTGATCTTCAAGGGCCGCGAGCAGCCGAACGGCTATACCGAGTACATCCTCACCGCGCGCCGCCGCGAGGCGAAGGCGGCGGGCTGAGGCCAGTTATTCGAACATCAAAAGCCCCGGCTCGCGCCGGGGCTTTTTTGTTGGGCAGCTGCGCCGCCCGCTAAAACACCGCGAGATATTTCAGCAGCGACACGATGCCGATGATGATGACGATGACGCGCGCGATCTGCTTGGCGCGGCCGTCCATCGGCAACATGTTGATGAGATACAGCACGAGGATAATGACGAGAAAGGTGACGAGTACGCCGACCAGCATCGCAGAGCCCCCTTCAGGCAATTGCTAATGATGTCCTAACGCCCGTCTCGCGCGTCGGTTCCATTGAGGCAACCCATTGCAACTTCTAGTAAATGCGTACTTCTACCGGCAGGCGGCCTGCCTAAAACTTTACCCTTTTCGTTTCAGATATCGAAACCGTTCGGCTTTGCGCCGCGAACGGTATTTGATTGCCGATTCTGCCACGCCCCCTTTGTCTGGAATTTACCGGGGCGTCTTCGCCGAACTTTGAAATGGGAATTGGGGGCTTCGATGCTCAATCGCTTGACCGTATCCGCGCTGCTGAAGGCCGTAATTGCGATCACATCGGTCTGCGTGGTGATCGTACTTTCGCTCACCGCCTACGAGTCTTGGGATCGCCTCAAAACCGCCAACCGCATCTCGCAAATCGCGGATGCCTCCGCCGATCTGTTCAAGGCGATGCACAATCTGCGTACCGACCGCTCGACCACTTCGCGGTTGCTGGCTGCGACCGAGCCGATGGATAGCGAGATCGAGAAGTACCTACGCGCACTGCGTGATGCGCAGATGCCGGCGATGGCACGCGCGCTCGAACTGCTGCCGTCCATCGACTTCCCGAGGTCCGGCACGCTGGTGCCGGAGCTCGCACGCCTCAACAAACTGCTGATCGAGGAACAGAAGGAATTCTGGGAAAACGTGGCCAAGCCAAGGGATCAGCGCCGCGCAGGCCTGACCAAGGAATATATGGAGACGACGCAGGGCCTGCTCGACGTGCTCGACAATCTCTCGAACACGCTGGCCGCGACCGTCAACCATCAGGACGCCGAGATCGACCAGCTGCTCTCGATCAAGCAGAATGCCTGGCTGCTGCGCAACACGGCGGGCGAAGGATCTCTGATCGTCTCGATGGGTCTTGCCGTGGGCAAAATCACGCCGGAGGCGCGCTACAATTATACCCAATATGTCGGCGGTACGAGCGCAATGTGGAAGGCGCTGGAGCTGTCGACTTCGGGCATGCAATTGCCGCCGTCGCTCGCCTCCGCGATGACTGGTGCCAAGAGCGCCTATTTCGATCCCCAATATCTGGCCCTGCGTGACCGCCTCGCGGATGCGCTCGTCAAGGGCGAGAAGGCCGAGATGACCGCGAACCAGTGGAGCCCGATCACGGTCGGCCGCATGGCGAGCGCAGTCGCAGTCGCCGAGGCTGCGCTCGATGCAGCCCGGACGCATACCCTCGATCAACGCGGCGCTGCCCAGCGCGCACTGACCGTGCAGCTGGTGCTGTTGGCGCTCGCCATCGGCCTTGCCGTGGGTGCGAACGTGCTGGTCAGCCGCCGTGTCATCACGCCTCTCAATACCATCCGCGATGCCATGCTCAAGGTCGCCGGCGGCGATCTCGCGGTCGACAGCGGCTATCTCGATCGCAACGACGAAATCGGCGCGCTCGCCGGCGCGCTGGAAACCTTCAAGAAGCAAGCCAACGACAAGCTTGAGATCGAGGAGCACGAGCGCGAGCGCAACGCAGGCGCCGCCGCCCGCCAGCGCGCTGTCGAGGCCTATGTCGGCGAGTTTGAGGGCGCCGTGCGCAAGACGCTGGGCGAGCTGAACGATGCATCAGGGCGGATGCGCAAGACCTCGGGCGATCTCTCCGCCGTCTCGCGCCAGACCAACGACCGCGTCCAGGTCGCCGGCAAGGCTTCCAATGACGCCTCGATGAGTGTCGATAGCGTCGCAGCCGCCGCCGAAGAGCTTTCCGCCTCAATCAACGACATCAGCCAGCAGGCCGCCCACGCCGCAGGGATCGCCGGCCGCGCCGTCACGCAGGCACGCGAGACCGACGGCACCGTGCAGGGCCTGCAGAAATCGGCGGGACGCATCGGCGAGGTCGTCGGCCTGATCAATACGATCGCGGCGCAGACCAATCTGCTTGCGCTCAACGCCACCATCGAGGCCGCTCGCGCCGGCGAAGCGGGTCGCGGCTTTGCCGTCGTCGCGTCCGAAGTGAAGTCGCTGGCGAGCCAGACCGCGAAGGCGACGGAAGAGATCTCCGAGCAAATTGCCGACATCCAGAAGGTCGCGGGCGATGCCATCCAAGCGATCCAGACCATCGGCGGCATCATCGGCGAGGTCAACGAGGTCGCGACCGCGATTGCGGCGGCCGTGCAGGAGCAGGGCGCGGCGACGCAGGAGATCACCCGCAGCACCCAATTTGCCGCGCAGGGCACCAGGAACGTCTCCGACAACATCACCGGCGTGAAAGCGGATGCGGATGCCGCCGCCGCGGCCGCCGACAACGTGAAGAGCGCCTCAGAGCTGCTCGAGGCCCAGAGCAACCAGCTCGGCCACGAGGTCTCCGACTTCCTCGGCAAAATCCGCGCGGCGTGACGACGCCTGCGTAATTTTACGGCAGGAACACTGTCTAAGTTTTTACCCTTTTCGGGCCAAATGCGATCAGGGCGCCTGCCGGAGGCAGGTGCCTGATCGGCGCATCCCTTTGGTCTCGAAGTTCGTGGGAGCTGCCGTTCGGAGCCACGAACTTCGAAACGCGTACCGGGGTGCCCGATGCTGAACCGCTTGACCGTCTCCACGCTGCTCAAGGCGGTGATTCTCTCCACCGCATTCGTCGTCGTGATCGGCTTCTCGATCAGCGCATGGAGCTCCTGGGGCCGGCTGCTGCAGGCCAACAGGATCGTCGCGGTTTCGGCGGCCTCGGCCGAAGTGTTCAAGGCGATGGCCAACATCCGGGCCGACCGCTCGACCAGCAACCGCCAGCTGACCTCCGACGTCCCCATGGACAAGGACATCGAAAAATATATCCGCGACATCCGCGAGGCGCTGATGCCTGCTCTGGCGCGCGCGATCGAGATCCTGCCCTCGATCGACATGCCGCTGCGCGAGGCGATGGTTACCGACCTCGACCGCTTCAACAAGGCGCTGCTCGCAGCGCAGAAAGAGTTCTGGACCGAGGCGGCCAAGCCGAAAGCGTCGCGCCGCCTGGCGCTCGCCAAGGAATACACCGACGCCGAAGACGGGCTGATGTCGGTGCTCGAGAAATTGTCGCCGGCTCTTGCAGCAAGCGTCAACCACCAGGACGCCGCGATCGACCAGTTGCTGATGATCAAGCAGATGGCCTGGCTGCTGCGCCTGAACGCCGGCGAGTCCTCGCTGATCGTCGGCAATGCGCTCGGCAGCGGCAAGATCGCGCCGGAAGTCCAGCTCGCCTACACGAAATTCGTCGGCGGCACCGACACCGCCTGGAGCGCGATCGAGCTCGCCGCGACCGGCATGCAATTGCCGTCGGCGTTGAGCACGGCGATGGCTGACACGAAATCGACCTATTTCAATCCGGAATATGCCGCCACACGCGACGGCATCATCACGGCGATCGCCAAGGGCGAAAAGGCGTCGATGACGGCGAACCAGTGGAGCCCCTATTCGGTGCCCCGCATGATGACCGCGGTGAAGCTCGCCGATGCCGCCCTGCAGGCGGCCAAGGACCATTCCGCAGCCCAGCGCTCGGCCGCCCTGCAGTCGCTGATCGTCAACTCCGCCCTGCTCCTCGCCGCCATCATCCTGACCGGCGCCGCGATGCTCGCGGTCAGCCGCCGCGTGATCACGCCGCTGCACCGGATTCGCGATGCCATGCTCAAGGTCGCCGGCGGTGATCTCGGCGTCGACAGCGGCTACCTCGACCGTCACGACGAGATCGGTTCGCTCGCAGGCGCCCTGGAGACCTTCAAGCAGCAGGCGATCGACAAGCTCAAGATCGAGGAACAGGAGCGCGAGCGCAATGCGGGCGCCGCCGCACGCCAGCGCGCGATGGAAACCTATGTCGGCGAGTTCGAAGGCGTGGTGCGCAAGTCGCTCGGCGAGTTGAGCGATGCCTCGGCCGAGATGCGCAAGACCTCGGGCGATCTCTCCGCGGTGTCGCGCCAGACCAATGAGCGCGTCGAGGTCGCGGGCAAGGCTTCAAACGATGCCTCGACAAGCGTGGAGAGCGTTGCTGCCGCTGCCGAGGAGCTCTCGGCCTCAATCAACGACATCAGCCAGCAGGCGGCGCATGCCGCGGGCATCGCCAGCCGAGCCGTCAACCAGGCGCGCGAAACCGATGGCACCGTGCAGGGCCTAGCACAATCCGCCGGCCGCATCGGCGAGGTCGTCGGCCTGATCAACACCATCGCGGCACAGACCAATCTGCTCGCGCTCAACGCCACGATCGAGGCTGCCCGTGCCGGCGAAGCCGGCCGTGGCTTTGCCGTCGTCGCCTCCGAGGTGAAATCACTGGCCAGCCAGACCGCAAAGGCGACCGAGGAGATCTCCGAGCAAATCGCCGATATCCAGAAGGTCGCGGGCGACGCCATCAATGCGATCCAGGCGATCGGCGGCATCATTGGCGAGGTCAACGAGGTCGCGACTGCCATTGCGGCTGCCGTGCAGGAGCAAGGCGCGGCGACTCAGGAGATCACGCGCAGCACGCAATATGCCGCGCAGGGCACCAAGAACGTGTCCGACAATATTACGGGCGTGAAGGCCGACGCGGATACCGCAGCCGGCGCGGCCGACAACGTCAAGCAGGCCTCGCAGATGCTGGAGAGCCAGAGCCGTCAGCTCGGCGATCAGGTCAGCGATTTCCTCGGCAAGATCCGCGCGGCATAAGCCGCGCTACTCCTTCGCCACGACCGGCACCTGGCGGAATCTCGCCCGGACCGAGTCCGGCAAGGGCGAGAAGTTCATCGCGACGCCACGGCGGTCGTTGGCGTTGCGATTGGCGACGACGAGGCCGTCGGCGCCCGCAACGATATCGCCCTTGCGCAAGGTCGGATCGGCCTCGGCCTTGACCGGCGCGAGACCGGCCGAACCCTTGCCATTGCAGGTACAGCCCGCGACGATCTCGTTGCGATAGCGGAAGGCGTTCGGCAGGTCGGAATAGGACTTGCCGCTGTCGGTTGTGGCGTCGTCGATGTTGCTGCCATACACCAACGAGGTCTCTGACGCCGGGCAAAAGCTCTTGCAGGATTGTGCCTTGCTCTCGGAATCATTGCCCTGCGCCGGGAAGTAGCGGCCATCGCAGCCGCGCACGCAATAGGCCGTGCCGCCGCCATAGGACGCGCGCTGCCGCGGCACCTCGTCGGTCGGGAACGGCATCCGGATCTCGGGCGCCGGCCGGGCACGGAAACCACCGAACAGCGCGGAGAAGAAGTCTTCCGCATGCGCCGCCGGCGTCAGCGCCAGACCAAGGGACGCGACCGTTGCGAACGCGGCCGTTCCGCGAGCCAGATTGCTGATCGAACGCTTCATCATGCAACCTCACTCAACTTCTCAGTCCACCGACGAATTCGAGATGTTCAACGCCTGGCGTCCCGAGGGCAGGGTCGTCACCGCCGGCCGTTTGCGAACGGGATCACCGCCGCGTGCCATCAGCGGCGCATTCTTCGGCAACACCACGACCTTGGCGCCGACGCTGACGCGGCTGAAGAGATCGCTGACGTCTTCATTGGTGAGGCGGATGCAGCCTGAGGACACGAACTTGCCGATCGTGGTGGGATCGTTGGTGCCATGGATGCGGTATTCACTCGAGCCGAGATACATCGCGCGTGCACCCAGCGGGTTGCCGGGGCCACCTGCGACGAACCGCGGCAGATAGGGCTGGCGCGCAATCATCTCTGCCGGCGGATGCCAATCCGGCCATTCCGCCTTACGGGTGATGCTCTGCACGCCCGACCAGGTGAACCCTTCGCGGCCAACCCCGACGCCGTAGCGCATGGCCCGGCCGTTACCGAGCACGTAATAGAGGTAGGTGTTCGCGGTATCGATGACGATGGTGCCGGCCGGCTCGTTGCGATCAAAGCTCACGATCTGCCGGCGCAACCGATCCGGCAGCGCCGCGTCTTCGTCGGTGGCCTGCGGCGCTTCGTTCGCGTAACCCTGCGGGTAATAGGCCTGGTCCTGCGGATAGGCCTGCGGCTGCATCGGCGCATAGCCGAGCGTTTGCGCCTGAGCCGCAAACGGCACGGTCAGCAAGGCTGTCGCAAAAGCAAAAGCGGTGACGACGCGCGGCGAGAAGCTGCGACGGTTGACGGAGAACTTTGTCATGTGCTGCCCCGAGGGATGTGTGCATCTGGGTGATGCTGCTGTCCCGTCAACGCAGAAGTGCCGACTCAAGTTCCGCTGGCGCGTGAGGCCGCCGCGTCACAGTCAAGCGAGCGCGACTTCACAAGACCGCGATGGAACCGCAGCACTCCCCGCGCGTTCTCCTCTCATCAATAAGCGCCCGGAGCCTTCCGCGCGGGGAGAGAGATTTTGCGCGTCCTTCCCAGTGAACGACTGACTTCCGGTAACAGCGAAGGCACCCCCCTCCCAGACAGCCGCAGCGAATTGCCACCGGTCATCCGGCGCACCGAGTTCGTCGCCTTCGCGCTGGCCGGCCTGCTCCTGATCGCCATCGTCGCGGTGCTCTACGTCGCCAAGGCCTTCTTCCTGCCGGTCGTGATGGCCATCGTTGCCGGCACCATGCTGTCGCCGGCCGCGACCTTCCTGGAAAAGCGGCGGGTGCCGCGAGCTGTCGGCGCCGTGCTGATCGTGATCGCGGTGACCGCACTGGTCGCGTTCGTATTCGCGTTGATTGCCGCACCTGCCATGGAGTGGAGCTCCCGCCTGCCGGAGCTGGGTGCGCAACTCAAGGACAAGATGCATGTGTTCGATCGGCCACTTGCGCTATGGCAAGAGCTTCAGACCATGGTCGGCGGCTCCGAGGGATTGCCAAGCCTTCAACTGCCCAAGTTCGAATGGGTGCAGCCGACACTCGAATTCCTGTCACCGACCTTCGCCGAATTCCTGCTGTTCTTCGCTACCCTGATCCTGTTCATCGCCAGCTGGCGCGATTTGCGGCGCGCCTTGATCATGACGTTCGGCGAACGCGACGCACGGCTGCGGACTTTGCGGATCCTGAACGAGATCGAGGTCCATCTCGGCAATTATCTGCTGACGGTAACCATCATCAATATCGGCGTGGGCGTTGCGGCCGGCATCGTCTGCGCGGTCACCGGCATGCCCAATCCTGCCGGCCTCGGCGCGCTCGCGGCAACGCTCAACTTCATCCCGATCATCGGGCCGGTCGCGATGTTCGTCGTGCTAGCCGTAGTCGGCGTCGTGGCCTTCCCGACGCTCGGCGGCGGCTTGATGGCTGCGATCGCCTTCGGCGGCATAACCTTCATGGAAGGGCACTTCGTCACGCCGACCATTATCGGCCGCAGGCTGGCGCTGAATGCACTGGCTGTATTCATCGCGCTGGCATTCTGGACCTGGCTGTGGGGACCAATGGGCGCGTTCCTGTCGTCCCCGCTGCTGATCGTCGCGTTGATCCTGAAGGAGCACCTGATGCCGGAGAATGCGCCGCAGCTTCCGCAAGCGTGACGGCTGCCGCGATGGGAACTTCCGCGAAGACGAAGCGTTTTCCGGCTATCTCCGCCGGCGAGAGTTTTGGAGCCCCTGATGTCAATGACCAATGGCGAAACCGGGATGAAAGACTGGACCGACAAAGCCACCGCAGAACGCCTCGAGAAGGATGTAGCAGCCGTGAAAAGCGATATCGCCGCCCTCACCGATCAGATCACCGACGCCCTCAATACATTCGCCAACGCCACGGGCAAACAAGCCCGGCGGGGCTACAAGCAGGCGCGCGACAACATGGATTCAACGCTCGACGACTTCTCGGAGCGCGGAAGCGCGATGATGGGCGCGGCGCAGGATGCCTACGGTTCGATCGAAGAGACGCTGGAAGACGCGATCACGCAGCGGCCGCTCGCGACCGTCGGCGTCGCGCTCGGCATCGGCTTGCTGATCGGTATGGCCTGGCGCCGCTGAGGCGCTCAGCAGACTTTGAGGTCACGACGGTTCTCGCCGCCGTGACCGGCTTGGTGACGAATTGGCTTGTGGGGATCTGAGGAGCAAGGCCGTGTTTCAGCGCATCATCGACGGCATCAGCGCATCGACAGGCACGACGGTGCGACTGACTTCGCTGGCGGCAGGCGCCGCGTTCGCGCTGTTCATCACGACCTGCTTCCTATGCGCCGCGGCCTTCATCGCGGTCCTGGATAAATATGGCCCCGTACAGGCCTGTCTCGCAGGCGCCGGCATCTTTTTCCTGCTGACGCTTGTCGCGGCGGGAAGCTATTGGAGCTACAAGCGCGAAATGCGGACTCGCGCGCGCATTGCGGCGGAGCGCGCCGCGAAGGCGGCTCCGAGCATCCTCGCCGATCCCATGCTGGTCGCAACGGGTCTGCAGATCGTCCGCGCGATCGGGGTCAAGCGGCTCCTGCCGCTCCTGGCAATCGGCGGCGTCGCGTTGGGAATCATGGCGAGCCGGGCCGGCGCTGCGGATGAGGCTGCGACCGAGCCCGCCGAGTAGGACGAGACCGCATTAACAAAGTTGCGCTAACGGCCGGGCAGGCGCGCTGATAGGAATTCTACGGGCCTTCACTGCGTAATATTTCATCATACGCGACAAATCCGCCCGTTTTCACGCAATCGCTACTCGGATGGGCAGGCGGTTGCCGTTAAAAGCATCGCCCCTGATTCCAAAAAGTCATTTTGCACGATGAAGCCGTCCGTCAAGGCGAACCTTGCCGCATTTCACCACGACGCCAGGCTCTATTTGACGCTGGGCATCGCCAACTGGTCGGTCTTCGTCGACCACATCCCGAACAACGTCGTCAACCTGCTGACGCTGCGCAACTTCGGCTTCAGTGGTGCGGCCGACCTGTTCGTGTTCGTGGTGGGCTACGGCGTCGCCATCATCCACGGCAGGATGGCGCTGGAGCGCGGCTACGTCGTCGCTGCGACACGCATCTTCCGTCGCGTCTGGCGGCTCTATGCCGCCTATGTCGTTCTGTTCGTGATCTATATCGACACCATCGCCTATGTCGCCTCGCAATCGATGGCACCGGAGATCATCAGCGAATACAACATCTCCGGGATACTCGAGCATCCGCTGCGCATCCTGGTCCGCGGCCTAGTGCTCCAGGAGGAGCCGCTCAACCTCGACCTGCTTCAGTTGATGATCCCGCTGATGGCGTTCTTTCCGATTGCCCTGTGGGGCCTGTTACGGCGGCCTAACGTGACGCTGGCGCTGTCGGTCGCCTTGTATTTTGCGGCACGCTGGTTCGACTGGAATTTCCGAACCTATCCGGACCAGGAATGGGCATACAATCCATTCTGCTGGCAGATGCTGATGGTGCTGGGCGGCTGGTTTGCCGTCACCGGTGCGTCGGTTCGCGCCCTGCGCAACCTGTCCTGGCTGCGTGCGCTCGCAGGCGCTTACCTCGTGTCGGCCATGGCCATCACTTTGATGCGCCACTCGCCGGCGCTATCGGTTTACCTGCCGGATGTCATCCTCAACGGCATCACGCCGATCGACAAGGAATACCTCGCGCCCTATCGCGTGATCCATTTCCTGGCGCTCGCCTTCATTGCGACCCATCTGATTCCGCCCGATCATCCGGGCCTGCAATGGAAGCCACTCCAGATGGTGATCAAATGCGGCGAGGAATGGCTCGCCGTGTTCTGCATCGGCGTATTCCTGTCCTTTGCCGGCCATCTCATCCTGATCACCGGCGCCAATCTGGTCGTAATGCAGATCGGGGTGAGCCTCGCCGGTTTCGCGGCGATGACGGCGGTAGCCTATTATATCTCCTGGTCGAAGCGACAGGACGAGCCGGCAGCCTTGCGGCAGCGGGCCTGAGCGGGCGGCCACGCGATTCCACTAGGCCGGACGCTGCACCTGCGCTATGCGGAACGAGGCCGCCCTCAGGGGGCGGCCTCTGCGCAAGGAGACCGGCTTGGTCATAGCGAAAGGTACGTCTGATACGGCCGAGAGTCCGCCCCGGCGCGGCAGGCCACGCTCGATCGAGACCACCAACGCCATTCTCGAAAGCGCCTACATGCTCATGGCCAGGACTGGCCTTGCCGCAACCACGATCGATGCTGTCGCACGCCATTCCAACGTTTCCAAGATGACCATCTACAAATGGTGGCCGTCGCGAGAGGCGCTGCTGATCGACGCCTTCCTCCATCACGCAGCCCAGATGCTGCCGCTTCCGCCGGTGAGCGCCGGCACGCCTGCGGTTCGCGCGCGCCGCCATGCCGCCGCCTATGCCGAAGCCCTGCAGGGCGAGTTCGGCAAGGTTCAGCTTGCCGTCATCTCCGAATGCATCACCAAGACCGGTTCGGCCGAGCTGTTCTATGCCCGCTATCTGCAATTCCGGCGCGACGCGCTGGTGGACATGATCGCGACCGGCCAGCGCGACGGCAGCATTCTCGCCGAGGCGCCGGCGGGAGATCTCTACGACGCCATCTATGGCAGCCTCTTCTACCGCTACGTGTTCGGCATTGCGCCTATCACACCGGCCTATGCGCGTAATCTTGTCGACCTGGTGCTGCGGCCGAAGGGCTAGACCTGGTACCCGACGCGACAAGATCTCACACCAGCTACGAGAGGGAGCATTCTCATCATGATCAAGCGCATCTTGCCGTACGAAGGACTGCTCCACGAAGTCGTCGAGCATGCAGGCGTGCTTTACATCGGCGGAATCGTCCCCGAGGACACCAGCCTCGACATGTCGGGCCAGGCCGAGGATGTGCTTGGCCAGCTGTCGCGTCTGCTGGAGACGCTCGGATCTGACATTGCCAACGTCTTGCAGGTCACCATCTTCATGACTGACCTAAGCGAGAAGGCTGCGTTCAACGCCGCCTGGAAGGCGCACTTTGCCGAGGCTCATCTGCCGGCGCGTGCCGCCGTCGGCGTGGCCGATCTCGGTCCGAACGTCAAACTCGAGATGACCGCCATCGCCGCGCGATCGGATGCGACCTGAGCCGTATTGCTCTATCGTTTGAGCATGATCTTTCCGGAGAACCGCTGCACACTTTTCCGGATCATGCTCTACCGCACCGGCTTCACCGGCTGTGAGAGCTTTTCGGTGCGGTCGCGCTCGGTCATATCGACGACTGTTTCCATCGGCGCGGTCAGCTCGTAAACATAGGAAACGTCGGTGAAATAGCGCTTGGCAGCGCCGCCGAGCGCTTCAGGCGCAACGCGGTCGAGCAGGATCAGGCCGAAATCCGAATCCGGGCGGCGCGTCGCCTCGCTGGTGTTGAACTCCTCCCAGCGAAACTGAAAGACCTCGTGGTCCGGTTCACCCGTCACCGTCCAGTTCGCGGTGATGTGCGGGTGCTTGCCGACCAGCGACAGGCCCTCGTCCGAGTGCGAGGCGAGCTCGAAGAACAGCAGCGACAGGCTCTGCGCCGCGCGCGCGCTGACCGCGATGTCCGGACCGCTGACCGCGATGCGATCGGCATGCGGAATGGCACGCGCCTCGAACAGACCTTTCAGCTTGACGCCCTGCCACTGACTCTCGCTCAGCAGCGACACCACGTTGGACATCGCGTGAATGCGGCCGATCAGCAGTTCGCGGGCGCTATCGATATCCGAGCCATGCCGCAGCGTACGCGTCACGATCGACTGGATCACCGCGAGGATGTTCTTCACGCGGTGATTAAGCTCGTCGATGACCGCCGTCAGCCGCCGCTCAAAACCGATCCGCACCTGAATTTCGCGGCTGAGCCGCAGATTGTTGTAGGCAACGTAACCGAACAGGCCGCACACCATCGCGGTGATGGCAAAGCCGATCGCCGCCACGATGATCGCGGTCTGCTCGGCGCGCCGTGCCGAATTGGTCTTGGCGTAATAGCCGAGCTGCCAATCGCGGCCACCGAAGCTGATGGTGCGCGTGGCTGACGGCGCGGGCCCGTCGGGCGTCGTCATGCGAGTGGAAACGAGGCCCTGATCGTTGGCGACGAGCTCGCTGTTGTCCTTGCGCGGATCCTTGAGTGCGACGGAGAACAACGACAGATCGTCGTTAGTCAGCATCAGCGAGGCCAGCTCATAGGAAAACGTGATGAAGCCGACCGGCTCGGTGGCGCCCTCGGGAATCACGGGAGCAGCCACGATGACACCGATCGGCCCGTTCCCGCGCAAGAGCGGTACCGGGTCGGAGGCGATCGAGCGCTTCTCGATCCGGGCGCGCGTCAGCATCGCGTTGCGGACCGGGTCGTTGTCGTAGCTGCGGCCCGGCAATGATTTGGTTTCGTCGCTGCGCGGCTCGAGGTCCATCAGCACGTCGAGCGGCTGGGTGAGGCTCGCCGGGTCAATCGGCTTGTCGCCGTAGTCGCGAATCTGGGGCTTCGGAAAGCCGGCGGCCGCGATGGCTGTCTGAGCCGCAGCTAGCTCACTCGGCTGCAGCCGGGCAACCCAGCCGGCCACCACGAAATCGGTCTTGAAGGCATAGATCGCCGAGCGCAGCGGCTCCAGCATGTTGGGCTTCAGCACCGATGGCGCTCGAAACAGGCCTGAGGCGACACGCGCCAGCAGCTCACGCTCGGTCGACCTGTCCTGGACAAGGCTTGCATGAACGTCGATCGCACGCGCCAGCGCAATACGGTCCAGCGCCAGTTCCTGGTCGTGGACGCGATAGGCCGCAAGCCCCGAGAGCAAGGCCCCCAGCAGAGCGATAAAGCCGATGATGAAACCCAGCCGGACCACGCGATTACTCAGGCGAAGGCAGGAGGTCGGCAATAAACACGGAGCATATCAACGCCGCTCGAACGGCCATGTGCCGAAACAGGGGGGAGCCCAGTGGCAGAGATAATGACGGAGGAGGCATCTGTACGCAACTTGGGTCACCCAAAAAGCTTAATCCGCCCGGCCGATGGCCTGGCCGAATGCGGCTTTGCTCCGGGTACCGGAAGTAAATAATCGCCGTGTCCGAAATTTGTTCCGCAGGGCCCGGCCTCAGACATTAACGGCGGAAAGACCCGCGCCATGTCGTCGCGGCCCGTCAGCCCGCCCGTTTCAAGCCGCCTTTGGTCTCGATGAAGCCGACGATGCGGTCGAGCCCCTCGCTCTTCTTCAGATTGGTCATGACGAAGGGACGCTCCCCGCGCATGCGTTTGGCATCGGTGTCCATCTTTTCGAGGGACGCCCCAACATGCGGCGCGAGGTCGATCTTGTTAATGACCAGCAGATCAGAGCGGGTAATGCCGGGGCCGCCCTTGGACGGGATCTTGTCGCCGGCAGCAACGTCGATCACATAGATGGTAAGATCGGCCAGCTCCGGGGAAAAAGTGGCAGCGAGATTGTCGCCACCGGATTCGATCAGCACGAGATCGAGCCCAGGAAATTTCGCGCGCATGTCCGCAACGGCCGCGAGATTCATCGAGGCATCCTCGCGGATCGCGGTGTGCGGGCAGCCGCCGGTCTCGACACCCGCGATACGGTCCGGCGTCAGCGAGCCGGAGCGCACCAGGAATTCAGCATCCCATTTGGTGTAGATGTCGTTGGTGATCGCCGCGATATCGTAACGCTCGCGCATGGTCTTGCAGAGCAGGTCCATCAGCGCGGTCTTGCCCGAACCGACGGGGCCACCGACACCGACACGCAAAGGGCCGTGAGATTTCGACATAGATATTTTCCTATCGAGAGGACTGCTCAATCATGACCTGAACAGCCGCGTATATTGCGTCTCGTGCCGCAGGCTGGCGAGATCGGCGCGGAAAGTCGCGCTGCCGAGATCGTCCAGCGCCGCGTTCAATGCGCGGTTTGCGGTTGCGGCGACGGCAGCTTCCAGCTTCACCAACACGCGCTGGCTGTCGGTCTGGCCGAGTGGAACGAGCCGGCTTGCCGCCGAAATCCAGTTCGAGACCAGCGCGTGCAGGAAGGCGTGCAGCGTCGAGGCCAAGGGCACGCCGTGCAACGCGGCGACGACGCCGACGGCAACCGGATAGACCAATGGCGTGCGGCATGCCGCAACCATGGCATCCAGGCCTTCGGCATCCCAGGCGGCGCGAGAGATGTCGATGAAAGCGCGGCCCTGCGAGGTCGTCTCGAGTTGCCGTTCGCGCGATGGCACGAAGGCGGCCGCGAGCTCGGCGATATCGTTCAACGACGTCTCATCGCCGGCATCAGTGGCGCGATAGGCGTGAACCAGGAAGGTCGCGTCGCAAAAGCCGGAGCCGTCACTGAGCATCGCATCGAGCCAGTCGGCAAGGGTCGCGACGTCGGTGATATCGCCCGCTTCGACCGCCCATTCGATGCCGCTGGAATAGGAGAAGCCGCCGACAGGAAACGCCGGCGACAGCCACGTCATCAGCCGGTACAGCGCTGCCGCCTCGCGCTCAGCGAGGTCCGCAGCGCCGACAGGCTCATTTGTGGTCATGAGCATGCTTGTGGCCGTGATGGTGGTCGGGATGATCGCAATGCTCGTCGTGGTGATGGTGGTGATCGTGCCCATGGTCATGCGCGGCATGATCATGATGATGATCGTGGCCATGATGATCATGCCCATGATCGTGATGGCCGTGGTCGTGATGCGCGTGATCATCATGACCGTGCGCGTGGCTGGCCTCGGCGTAGGCGCCGCCTTCGGGATCGAATGGCGCCTCGATCTCGACCACCTTTGCGCCGAGCCCCTTCACCATGGCTTCGATGACATGGTCGCGGCGGATACGCAGGCTCTTGGTCATGAGCTGCGTCGGCAGATGGCGGTTGCCGAGATGCCAAGCGACGCGGATGAGATGGTGCGGATCGTGACCGCGGATCTCGAGCAACGGCTCGGGCGCCGCAACCACCTCGACCAGTCGGCCGTCTTCCAGAACCAACGCATCGCCGCCACGCAGCGCCACGGCATTCTCCAGGTCGAGCAGGAATTCGAGGCCCCGCGTCCCCGTCATCGCCATGCGGCGGCGGTGCCGATCGTCGAAATCGAGCACGACCGTATCCGCCGGCGTTTCCGTGAAGCGGTGCTGTCCCTTGACCTGCGTCGCCCGGATCATGCGCTGTTACCTCGTCTCGACCTTCTCGGGCGTGATGTATTCGATCTTCGGCGGGGCCGTGAAGCACTTCACCGCCACACGACCGAAGGTCTTCATGTGTTCCTGAGTCCGATGCGGCCCCAGCGCTTCCATGTTCTCCCACTGCTCGACGAACACCATCTTGGTCGGATCGGTGACGCTCTCGTGCAGATCATAGGCGATATTGCCCGCCTCTTTCCGCGTCTCCTTGATGCAGGCGGTGGCGGCTGCAATGAATTCGGCGCGCGTTTCGGGCTTGATGGTCAGGGTGGCAACGACGTAGATCACGAGAAATCCTCCCGGCTTTTCTTCTGAGGGTTCAATACCGGGCGGGACATTAGACCAGCCGGCATCGAACGCAAAACCGGAAAAGCCGTCCCCGGACGCGCGTTAGAGCGCCGGAGACATGCGTTGAGGCGCTATTTCAGTACATGAAATATCGCTGCGCCATCGGCAGCACCTCGGCGGGCGGACAGGTCAGCAGCTCGCCGTCGGCGCGCACCTCATAGGTCTCCGGATCGACCTCGATATTGGGCGTGGCGTCGTTGTGGATCATGCTCTTCTTGGAGATTTTGCTGCGGGTGTTCTGGACCGCATAAAGCTTCTTCTCGATGCCGAGTTTTCGGGCAAGGCCACCGGTGATCGCAGCCTTCGAGGTGAAGACCACCGAAGACGCCGTACGCGCTTTGCCGAAGGCACCAAACATCGGCTGGTAGTGCACCGGCTGCGGCGTCGGGATCGACGCATTGGGATCACCCATGGGCGCGGCAACGATCGTACCGCCCTTGACGATGCAATCCGGCTTGACGCCGAAGAAGGCCGGCGACCAGAGCACGAGATCGGCAAGCTTGCCCTTCTCCACCGAGCCGATCAGCTTCGACACGCCATGCGCGATCGCAGGGTTGATCGTGTACTTGGCGATGTAGCGCTTGACGCGGAAATTGTCGTTGTCCTTGCCCTTGTCTTGGGGCAACGAGCCGCGCTGCTTCTTCATTTTGTCGGCGGTCTGCCAGGTCCGGATGATGACCTCGCCGAGCCGTCCCATGGCCTGCGAGTCCGAGGACATCATCGAGAGCGCGCCGAGATCGTGCAGGATGTCTTCGGCAGCAATGGTCTCCTTGCGGATGCGGCTCTCTGCGAACGCGAGATCCTCCGCGATCGAGGGATCGAGGTGGTGACACACCATCAGCATGTCCAGATGCTCGTCGATGGTGTTGCGCGTAAAAGGCCGCGTCGGGTTGGTCGAGGACGGCAGCACGTTCTTCAGGCCGGCGACCTTGATGATGTCAGGCGCGTGACCACCGCCGGCGCCTTCGGTGTGGAAGGCGTGGATGGTGCGGCCCTTGAACGCCTTGATGGTGTCCTCGACGAAGCCGGATTCGTTCAGCGTGTCCGAATGCAGCATGACCTGAATGTCGTGGTCATCGGCCACCGACAGGCAATTGTCGATCGCGGCCGGCGTCGTGCCCCAGTCCTCGTGCAGCTTCAGCGCGCAGGCGCCGGCCTTGATCATCTCGACCAGTGCCGCCGGGCGCGAGGCGTTGCCCTTGCCGGAGATGCCGAGATTGACCGGGAACGCATCGAACGACTGGATCATCCGCCCCATGTGCCAGGGGCCGGGCGTACAGGTCGTGGCGAAGGTGCCGTGCGAAGGGCCGGTGCCGCCGCCCAGCATCGAGGTGACGCCAGACATCAACGCGTGCTCGATCTGCTGCGGACAGATGAAATGAATGTGGCTGTCGAAGCCGCCGGCCGTGAGGATCTTGCCCTCACCCGCGATCACGTCGGTGCCGGGGCCGATGATGATAGTGACGCCGGGCTGGATGTCGGGATTGCCGGCCTTGCCGATCGCCGAAATCATCCCGTCCTTGATGGCGACGTCGGCTTTGACGATGCCCCAATGGTCGACGATCAGTGCATTGGTGATGACGGTATCGGCCGCACCTTGCTTGTTGGTGACCTGCGACTGCCCCATGCCATCGCGGATCACCTTGCCACCACCAAACTTCACCTCTTCGCCGTAGATGGTGAAGTCCTTCTCGACCTCGATGATGAGATCGGTATCGGCCAGCCGCACCTTGTCACCGGTGGTCGGGCCGAACATGTCGGCATAGACGGAACGCTTCATCTTGACGGACATCACAAGCCCCGTTTGCGTTTGAATTCCAATTCAGCGCTCACAGCGAAGCCCTCGCTGTCCGCACCATGTTGTCGAATTTCGTGTCGAGCCAGACATTGCCGCCGCGGCAGCCGGCGACGACCTGTTCGGCCCAGCCGGTGTAGTCGACGAGATCGTCGCGTTCGTCCTTGTTTGGATCGGAATGAATGCGCGCGCCGATATTGCTGACCTTGTCGGCGATCTTGATCAATTTTGCACTTGCCGATTTCCTCGGTGCATCCACCACCTGAAGACGCCGCCGCTCTGCCTTCGGCAGGCTCATGTCATCGGTGCATTCGACAACGAGAGAGGCGACGCGGTCCGAGAATTTCTGCGCGAGCTCCTCGCGCGTGGTCTCGGTGTCCTCGATCGCATCATGCAACCAGCCGGCCGCGACGAGCTCTGCATCCGCACCATCAGTCGCACTCGCGAGCAGGTTCGCGACCTCCGCAAGATGATTGATGTAAGGCTCGTTCCCCCGCCCCTTCCGCGCCATGCCGTTATGCCGGCGCGCAGCCAGCTCAGCAGCTTTCGAGATGAGGCGAACGGCGGGCAGCATGAATCACAGCTTCCCCATCACGTCGCCGCGGAAGCCGTAGATGGTCTTCTTGCCGGCGAGCGCGACGAGCTGAACGTCGCGGGTCTGGCCGGGCTCGAAGCGGACGGCGGTGCCGGCGGCGATGTCGAGGCGCATGCCGCGGGACTTCTTGCGGTCGAATTTCAGCGCCGGGTTGGTTTCGAAGAAATGGTAGTGCGAGCCGACCTGGATCGGGCGATCGCCGGTGTTGGCGACCGTCAGCGTCACGGTCTTGCGACCGGCATTGAGCTCGATCTCGCCGTCCTGGATAAAGAGTTCGCCGGGGATCATGTCGCTCTCCTATCGGATCGGTTCGTGCACGGTGACGAGCTTGGTGCCGTCAGGGAACGTCGCCTCGACCTGGATGTCGTGGATCATCTCGGGGATGCCCGGCATCACCTGGTCGCGGGTGAGCACCTGCGCGCCGGATTGCATCAACTCGGCGACGGTGCGGCCGTCGCGCGCGCCTTCGAGGATGAAATCGGAAATGATCGCGATCGCCTCGGGATGGTTGAGCTTGACGCCGCGGTCCAGCCTGCGGCGGGCCACGATCGCCGCCATCGAGATCAGAAGCTTGTCCTTTTCGCGGGGAGACAGGTTCATGCGAAATCTCTTCCGTTCAACACTTCAATTCAACCAGCCGTCAATTCAGCCAGAGCCGCGGCAGCGCCGCACCGGTGCGCGCCAGCACGGCCATCATGTCGGCACGCAAACGCGCCGCATCTTGGGCACAGAACCGCGCCATTGCAAAGCCATTCCAGGCGGATATCCCGACCTCGCCGGAGAATGAGTCCGACGCCTCGCGGATGCGCTCGACCAGTGCCTCGTCGCCAGGCACGATTAGGGCTGTGCCGATCGCGGCACCGCCTTTCGCAACGGCGGATCGCCCGAGCTTGGCGCCGATATTGCCGTCGAGCCTGACCGTCTCGGCGAAAACAAGCCTGCCGCCGCGGCGCAGCCGCCAGCGGTCGACGAACTCGCCCTGCTCCACGCGCTCGCCCATGGCGGTGCGGCCGAACACGACGATTTCACAAAGCAGCAGCGAGGCGGCCTCATTGAGCTCGATGTCGAAGCGGCGATGCACGCGGGCGCGATCGAACAGGATCGTCTCCTGGGGCAGCCAGCCGAGATGCGCGCCTGCGCCAATCTTGAGGGAAATATTGAGCTGCGCCGCCGCCCCCGGCGCGCGATAGACTTTTTCGGCGGCGGCTGTGGTCAGCGTCAGGCGCGCGGAGTCAGCAGCCGATATCTCGATGTCAAACCGATCGCCGCCGGCAACGCCGCCGGCCGTGTTGACGAACACGCCGGACAAACCATCGTCCTCCGGTGAGGGAAAGCGCACACGAAGCGAGCCCGATTCATGCAATATCCCGCGCCGCGTCACGCCCTCGCGGGCGTGCACGTCGAAGCGCACCGCGCCGCGGGCACGGTTGGCCTCGAACACCGAAGATGTCGCTAAAGCGTCGCTGCGCATCCGTCTCCCCAGCCGGCCGCGGCAGAAATCTGGACTTACAGCGCCATCTGGCGGCTGATTTCGGCCGGGTCAAGATTGGAGCGATCGCAAGTGAATTTCACCGCGCCGCGATCCATCACCGCGAAACTGTCGCCGAGTTCGCAGGCAAAGTCGAGATATTGTTCGACCAGCACGATGGCGATGTTGCCGAGATTGCGCAGATACGAGATGGCGCGGCCAATGTCCTTGATAATCGAGGGCTGGATGCCCTCGGTCGGCTCGTCGAGCAGTAGCAGCTTTGGCCGCATCACCAGTGCGCGGCCAATCGCGAGCTGCTGTTGCTGGCCGCCGGAGAGGTCGCCGCCGCGCCGACCGAGCATGGATTCCAGCACCGGAAACAGCGAGAATACGTCGTCCGGAATGTTCTTGTCCTGGCGCTTGAGCGGCCCGAAGCCGGTCTTGAGGTTTTCCTCGACGGTCAGCAGCGGAAAGATCTCGCGGCCCTGCGGCACGAAGCCGATGCCCTTGCGCGCACGCTCATAGGGCTTGAGACTGGTGATATCGCTACCGTCGAACACGATCGCGCCAGATGATATCGGATATTGCCCGACCATGGCACGCAGCAGCGACGTCTTGCCGACGCCGTTACGACCGAGCACACAGGTCACCTTGCCGGGCTCGGCTGCGATCGAGACGCCGCGCAATGCCTGCGCCGCGCCGTAGAACAGGTTGATGTCCTTGACCTCAAGCATCGCTCAGCGTCCCAGATAAACTTCGATGACCCGCTCGTTGGACGAGACCTGGTCGATGGTTCCTTCGGCGAGCACGGTGCCTTCATGCAGGCAGGTGACCTTCACCCCGAGCTCGCGCACGAAAGTCATATCGTGCTCGACCACCATGACGGTGTGGGTCTTGTTAATCTCTTTCAGCAGCTCAGCTGTGAGGTGCGTCTCGACATCAGTCATGCCTGCGACCGGCTCGTCGACCAGCAGCAGTTTCGGGTCCTGTGCCAGCAGCATGCCAATCTCCAGCCATTGCTTCTGGCCATGGCTGAGGCTGCCGGCGAGACGATTACGGGCGTCAGTAAGACGGATCGTCTCCAGCACCTTGTCAATGCGCTCCGACTCGGCCCTGCTGCCGCGCCAGAACAGCGTGCCCTTGACGCTGTGATCGACATTGAGCGCAAGCAGGAGATTGTCCTGCACGGTCTGGCTCTCGAACACGGTCGGCTTCTGGAATTTGCGGCCGATTCCGAGCTCGGCGATGCGGGTCTCGTCCAGCCGGGTCAAATCGGTGACGCCGTCGAACAGCACCGTACCCAGGTCCGGCTTGGTCTTGCCGGTGATGATGTCCATCATCGTGGTCTTGCCGGCGCCGTTCGGACCGATGATGGCGCGCATCTCGCCGGGTGCGAGCGTCAGCGACAGATTGTTGATGGCGTGGAAGCCGTCGAATGAGACGTGCACGCCGTCGAGATAGAGCATTGCGGAAGTTGAGCGGGTATCCATGACGTTCATGACCGCTACTCCGCCATCTTCGGTTCGGTGACGCCGTCTTCAGCGGCCGCACTCGTCGCGGCCGGGCGCCGTTCCCTGGCCGACTCCCGCCATGCATTGAAAGTGCCCACGATGCCCTTGGGCAGCAGCAGCGTCACCAGGATGAATAGCGCGCCCAGCATGAACAGCCAGTACGGCGCCAGCACGCCCGACGTGAAGAACGTCTTGGCGTAGTTGACGACGATGGCACCGAGCGCCGCGCCGACCAGCGTGCCGCGGCCACCGACCGCGACCCAGATCACCGCCTCGATCGAATTTCCCGGCGCGAATTCACTGGGATTGATGATGCCGACCTGCGGCACGTAAAGCGCGCCGGCGACACCTGCCATGCAGGCCGACAGCGTGAACACGAACAGCTTGTAGGATTCGACGCGGTAGCCAAGAAAGCGGCTGCGTGATTCCGCGTCGCGGATCGCGATCAACACCTTGCCGAGCTTGGAGGACACGACGGAGCGGCAGATCAGGAAGCTGAGGATCAGCGCCAAGCAGCTCAGTGCGAACAGCGCGGCGCGCGTGCCTTCAGCCTGGACGTTGAAGCCAAGAATGTCCTTGAAATCGGTCAGGCCGTTGTTGCCGCCAAAGCCGAAATCGTTGCGGAAGAAGGCGAGCAGCAGCGCATAGGTCATCGCCTGCGTGATGATCGACAAATACACGCCAGTAACGCGGGAACGGAAGGCGAGCCAGCCGAAGCAGAAGGCAAGCAGGCCCGGTACGAGCAGAACCATCAGCGCCGCGAACCAGAACATGTCGAAGCCATACCAGGTCCAGGGCAGCTTCGAGTAATTCAGGAACACCATGAAGTCCGGCAGGATCGGATTGCCATAGACACCGCGAGTGCCGATCTGCCGCATCAAATACATGCCCATCGCGTAGCCGCCGAGCGCGAAGAAGGCGCCGTGGCCGAGCGAGAGGATGCCGCAATAGCCCCAGATCAGATCGATCGAGAGCGCCAGGATGGCGTAGCAGACATATTTGCCCCAGAGCGCGACCAGATAGGTCGGCACCTGCAGAGCCGAGCCCGTCGGCAGCAGCAGATTGGAGAGCGGGATGAGAATGCCGCAGGCAGCGACGACCATCAGGAAGATCGCCGCGCCGCGGTCGAGCGATCGCGTCAGCATGTGAGGCGTCATGCTTCCACCGCACGGCCCTTGAGCGCGAACAGGCCGCGCGGCCGCTTTTGAATGAACAGGATGATTAGAACCAGGATCGCGATCTTGCCGAGCACAGCGCCGGCGACCGGCTCCAGGAACTTGTTGGCAATGCCGAGCGTGAAGGCACCCACAAGCGTCCCCCAGAGATTACCGACCCCACCGAACACCACGACCATGAAACTGTCGATGATGTAGCTCTGGCCGAGGTTGGGGCTGACATTGTCGATCTGCGATAGCGCCACGCCGGCAATGCCGGCAATGCCCGACCCGAGCCCGAAGGTGAGCGCGTCGACCCGTGAAGTGGCAATACCCATCGACGCCGCCATACGGCGGTTCTGCGTCACGGCGCGCATCTCGAGACCGAGCGCGGTGTAACGCAGCATCGCGAGCAGGATCATGAAGACTGCGAGCGTGAAGACGAGGATCCAAAGCCGGTTATAGGTGATCGTGATCTGGCCGAGATCGAAAGCACCGCTCATCCAGGAGGGGTTGCCGACTTCGCGATTGGTCGGGCCGAACATGGTGCGCACCGCCTGCTGCAACACCAGCGACAGGCCCCAGGTCGCGAGCAGCGTTTCCAGCGGCCGGCCATAGAGGAAGCGGATGATGCTGCGCTCGATCAGCACGCCGATGGCGCCTGCGACAATGAACGCGAGCGGCACGGCGATCAGTAGCGAATAGTCGAACAAAGCGGGATAGCGGGTGCGGATCACCTCCTGCACCACGAAGGTGGTGTAGGCCCCGATCATCACCATTTCGCCATGGGCCATGTTGATGACGCCCATCACGCCGAAGGTGATGGCGAGCCCGATCGCGGCAAGCAACAGCACCGAGCCGAGCGACAGGCCGTACCAGGCGTTCTGCACCGTAGACCAGATCGCGAGCGAGTTCTGGATCGAGCCGATCGCGCTCGTCGCGGCCTTCGTGACGGAGGCCGGCTGATCAGTGCCGATGTCGGACAGCAGCGCCAGCGCGTCCTGATCGCCGCGAGCCTTGACGGTGGCGACGGCCTCGAGCTTCTGCACTTCGGTCGCATCGGACTTGAACAGCAGTATCGCCGCACGCGCTTCACCGAGCGCAGTCTTCGCGGCTTTGTTGTTTTCCTTGGCAAGCGCGCCTTCGACGGCGTCCAGCGCGGTCTCTTCATGCGACTTGAAGACCGACTGGGCGGCCTGGAGGCGCGTAGCGAGGTCTGGCGACTGCAGCGTCAAGCTGCCGAGCGCGGCATCGACGCTGCGACGCAGGCGGTTGTTGAGGCGGACAGCACTGGCGCTGTCAGGCACGCTGGCAACGGCCTCACCGGTCGCGGCATCGATCGACTTGCCATCGGTGCCGGTGACATAAACTTTCTTGCTGTCCGGATCGGCCATCAATCGGCCGTCCTGGAGCGCGTTGATGATCGGGAAGGCGAGCTTGTTGCCGCTGCTGGCGACCACGCCGATCGCTTCTTCCGTATCAGAATAATCGTCGTTGGCGAATTTGGCGACCGCATCCTCGAACGGACCGGCGAAGGCCGGCAGCGCGAACGCAATCAGGAACAGCGAGAGGACAAAGGTACAGACACGAGCAGATAGTTTGGTTGGCACTGGATCACCCCGGCAGAAGTGGGGAGAAGGCGGCGGAATGACCGCCTTCTCCCGTCGTGCAGTCGAATGTCAGATCCGGATCAGGAGCCGGAGCCGAGGCACTTGTTGGTCTTGGTGTTGAAGTTGCCGCACTTCTTGCCGACCCAATCACCAATCAGGTCCTTGGAGCCATCGAGCTCCTTCGACCAGGCGTCGCCAGCCACGAGACCCGGAGTCTTCCAGACCACGTCGAACTGGCCGTTGGCCTTGATCTCGCCGATGAACACCGGCTTGGTGATGTGGTGGTTCGGCAGCATCTTCGACACGCCACCGGTCAGGTTCGGCGCCTCGATGCCGGGAAGCGCGTCGATCACCTTGTCCGGATCGGTCGACTTCACCTTCTCGACGGCCTTCACCCACATATTGAAGCCGATCACGTGGGCTTCCATCGGGTCGTTGGTCGTGCGCTTCGGGTTCTTGGTGTAGGCCTGCCAGTCCTTGATGAACTTCTCGTTCGCCGGGGTCTTGATCGACTCGAAGTAGTTCCAGGCGGCGAGATGGCCGACCAGCGGCTTGGTGTCGAGGCCGGCGAGCTCTTCCTCACCCACCGAGAACGCGACGACCGGGATGTCCTTCGCCTTGATGCCCTGGTTGCCGAGCTCCTTGTAGAAGGGGACGTTCGCGTCGCCGTTGATGGTCGAAACCACCGCCGTCTTCTTGCCGGCCGAGCCGAACTTCTTGATGTCGGCCACGATCGTCTGCCAATCAGAGTGACCGAACGGCGTGTAGTTGATCATGATGTCTTCCTGGGCGACACCCTTCGACTTCAGATACGCTTCCAGGATCTTGTTGGTGGTGCGCGGATAGACGTAGTCGGTGCCCGCGAGCACCCAGCGCTTCACCTTCTCGTCCTTCATGAGGTAGTCGACGGCCGGGATCGCCTGCTGGTTCGGCGCAGCACCGGTGTAGAACACGTTGCGCTCGGACTCTTCACCCTCGTACTGCACGGGGTAGAACAGGATGTTGTTGAGCTCCTTGAACACCGGGAGCACCGACTTGCGCGACACCGAGGTCCAGCAGCCGAACACGACCGAGACCTTGTCCTTGGTGATCAGCTCGCGCGCCTTTTCGGCGAACAGCGGCCAGTTCGAGGCGGGGTCGACGACGACGGCCTCGAGCTTCTTGCCGAGAACGCCGCCCTTCTTGTTCTGCTCATCGATCAGAAAGAGGATGGTGTCCTTCAGCGTGGTTTCGCTGATGGCCATGGTGCCCGAGAGAGAGTGAAGCACGCCGACCTTAATGGTGTCGTCAGCGGCCTTCGCGCCAGTCAATGAGGCCAGACCGAGCATCAGTCCGGCGGTCGCGGCGAGAACGCCACGGCGGCTAAATGACGCCGCTATATCGTGAGTGGATTTGTTAAGCATGGATTTATCATCTCCCTGACGCAGACGTGAAAAGACGCTGCGAAACGGCCCCACGGCCGCCTGCGATTAACGGAATCGCAAGAACCGTGCCATGGACCCGGCACCTGCCAAGTGATTGGTCAGATTAGACAATTTTGTCGCAATCAAAATTTAGCCGCAGTTCAGCTGCTCAAAAAATGAGCTAATAAAATGTATGCTTATGCGGCAGTCAGTTTATTTTTTAAGCAAACCTCCGCCACTGGCTAAAATTCCGGCATAACTATTTTTGCACCGCAATCGGGATCCGTGGGACGCCTGCCTTGAAAGCGCCCCGTCAATGTTCCATATGAAGGTGGAGATCGCTCGCGAATCGAGTGGTCGTAGCGAGCCGCGTGTTCTTAAGCCCCTACGGGCCTCTGGCTTGCCCCATATCTCCCAAGCCATCCGACACCCCAAACACGCAGGTGTCCTCACGACACCCTTATGCGCGCGCCCCGCTGATTGCGTCGGGCGCCTGCATTTGACATGGAAAGAACCCATCTTTTGACTTCGTTTCAGGACTTCGGCCTCGCCGAACCCATCGCACGTGCTCTCGCCGAAGAGAATTACGTCACCCCCACCCCCATTCAGGCCCAGACCATTCCCACGGCTTTGACCGGCCGCGACGTCGTCGGCATCGCCCAGACCGGCACCGGCAAGACCGCGTCCTTTGCGCTGCCGATCCTGCACCGCCTGCTCGAGAACCGCATCAAGCCGCAGCCGAAGACGGCCCGCGTGCTGGTGCTGTCGCCGACCCGCGAGCTTTCGGGCCAGATCCTCGACAGCTTCAACGCCTATGGCCGCCACATCCGCCTGTCCTCCACGCTCGCCATCGGCGGCGTGCCGATGGGCCGCCAGGTCCGCGCCCTGATGCAGGGCGTTGACGTGCTGGTTGCCACCCCCGGCCGCCTGCTCGACCTCGTGCAGAGCAACGGGCTGAAGCTCGGCAGCGTCGAATTCCTCGTTCTCGACGAGGCCGACCGCATGCTCGACATGGGCTTCATCAACGACATCCGCAAAATCGTCGCCAAGCTGCCGATCAAGCGGCAGACGCTGTTCTTCTCGGCCACCATGCCGAAGGACATCGCCGAACTCGCCGACGCCATGCTGCGTGATCCCGCGCGCGTCGCGGTGACCCCGGTCTCCTCGACCGCCGAGCGCATCAACCAGCGCATCATCCAGGTCGATTTCACGGCCAAGGCGACCTTCCTGACCAAGCTCTTGAAGGACGAGCCGATCAATCGCGCGCTGGTGTTCACCCGCACCAAGCACGGCGCAGACAAGGTCGTGAAGACGCTCGAGCGTGCCGGCATTGCCGCCAGCGCGATCCACGGCAACAAGTCGCAGAACCATCGCGAGCGCACGCTTGCGCAGTTCCGCTCCGGTGAAATTCGCACCCTGGTCGCCACCGACATCGCCGCCCGCGGTATCGATGTCGACGGCATCACCCACGTCATCAACTACGACCTGCCCAACGTGCCCGAGACCTACGTTCACCGCATCGGCCGCACCGCGCGCGCCGGCGCCGAAGGCACCGCGATCTCGCTGGTCGCAGGTGGCGAGGAGCTCAGCTACCTCCGCGACATCGAAAAGCTGATCCGCGTGGCGCTGCCGCGCGAGGATCTCCGCACCGATGCCGGTCGTCGCGATGCCGGCGCTCCGCCGCCGCAGCAGCGGCAGGGCCGGCCCGGCGGCCGCCCGGGCCAGCGTCCGCAGGGCGCACGGCACGGTGATGGACGGCGTAGCGATGAACGACATGGCGACGGGCGCCATCACAGCGCAGGCAAGCAGGGCGACGGACGGCATGGCGAAGGCCGCCATGCTGACGGACGGCATCCCGACGGAAGGTCCGGCAATGGTCCGCAGGCCTCGAAGGGGTCTCGCCGCCGTCGCTCCGGTGGAAAGATGCATTCTTCGGCCAACGACCGCCCGGAACAGCGTTCCGCGCATAGCGCGGGGGCGTCTGATGGGATACAAGGCGTGGCCTTTTTGCGCCGTGAGAGTCGGCCGAACGGCCACCCGAACCGCAAACCCCATTCGCACTAGCCGTCCACGACCTGGAGAAATTCATGGCTAAGGAAGAGCTGATCCAGTTCGAAGGACTGGTCACCGAAATCCTCCCCGACGCGCGCTACCGCGTGCAGCTCGACGCCGGGCACGAGATCGTCGCCTACACCGCCGGCAAGATGAAGAAGAACCGCATCAAGACGCTGGCGGGAGACCGCGTGACGGTGGAGATGTCGCCCTACGACCTTGAGAAGGGCCGGCTGATTTTCCGCCACAAGGACGAACGTCCCGCGACCGCCGGTGGACCCCCGCGCCCCGGACAGCGCGGCGGTCAATTCCGTCGCCGCTAAACGGCCATCCGCGCGCAAGCGCGGCATTAAAATGCTGACCTGAATGCTGATCCGCCGTGGACATCACGGCGGATCAAAAAATCGTGCACGTCAGGATTGTTTTGGGGCCCTATTTCCAATAAAATGAATTAATCGATTTTCGGCCGGACGACATTAGCATCCACCGGTACAGCCGGTTCAGACACGCTGACGACCCTTCCAAAAATTCGATCTAACCTGCCTGCGCAAGCGGGCTTTTAAATTGTGTATCTGAGAAGGGACTACCCACGTGAGCATGGGAACCGTGAAGTGGTTTAACGCGACCAAGGGCTATGGCTTCATCCAGCCCGACGACGGCGGCAAGGACGTGTTCGTTCACATCAGCGCCGTCGAGCGTGCCGGCCTCGGCTCGCTGCGCGAAGGCCAGAAGATCTCCTACGAGATCGTCGCCGATCGCCGTTCCGGCAAGTCGGCTGCGGACAACCTGCGCGACGCAGGCTGATCTCTAATGCGCGCCCTCGTGGGCACGCAAGGATCAGCGCGAGCAAACTGAAACAACGGAAAAGGCCGTGCGGGATGCACGGCCTTTTTCATGTCCGCAGAATGGATGCGATCAGTACGTGGTGCAGGCCGTAGCAGGGCTGTAATAGACGCAGGTCGACTGGCGCGGACGGGTGTAGGCGACATCGCTCAGCGTGATCGCACTCTTGAGCACATAGCCAACCGACGGCGTGTAGATGTAGCTGACCTCGCTGAAAATCAGATACGTGCCGGCGATCGCAAGCGTCGAGGGAATCGTGACGACCGACTTCTGGGTCCGCGGCGCCGACCCCTTGCTCCACTGGACATGCGCCGTCTGGGTCGAATCCACATAGAGCTCGGTGATCGTCGAGGACACGGGCGTGGAATCATAGGGCGTCAGGATACCGGTCGAGGCGGCAAAGAAATTCGTCATGTCGCTGTCGGCAACCGACGTCGACTGCGAGGTGAGGTCCGACAGCGTTCGCGCCATCAGCGTCACCTTGCGATCGATTGCAACGGCGGACGAGAATTCGACCGTACCGAAGAACATGACCAGCATCAGCGGCACGACCACCGCGAACTCGGTCGCCGCGAGCCCTCTTCCGTCCGCCAGGAATTCGTAGGCGGCAAGACGGGTCTTCCGCCAGAATTTCGCAATCGTCCGCATCGTTCCGCCCGATCCGTTGATCTCAATAAGGCTCGTTCTTGAACGCAGCGGTCGCCACGAGCAGCCGCTTGTTGCCTGCAAGGTTGGAGATGTTGTAGCCGAGCCCGGTCACGAACAGCGGCCATTGATAGAACAGCCGCACCACCACGATGTCGCCGGCATTGCCCGGGCTGTAGCCCATGTTGGTGTCGAAATTGCCCGCCGCATCGATATGGCTTGCCAGCGTGACGGATGAAAAGGACGAATAGCTCGCGACGTCGACATAGAGGCTGTTGCAGTCGAACAGCGCCGGGATCTGGGTGCAGACGTAAGTCTTGAATGTCGCCTGCGTACAGGCCGTGGCGACGCCGCCCACCGCGCAGGATCCCACTGAACCCGATTGTGCCTGGCCGGTCAGCACCACGCGCGCGGAGTTCTGCGTGATGGTCTCGAGCACCTGGCTCGCGAAGAACATGATCGCCGTCTCGATGATGGCGAACAGCAGCGCAAAGAAGACCGGTGCGACCAGCGCGAACTCGACCGCAGCCGAGCCGCGGCGATTGCCGCGAAACCGGCGCAGGGCAGTCCGGAGTGTGAATCGCGAAGATGCAGGCGATGGCATCGCGTAAAATTCCCCAGCGGCGGCGATCATCTGCCCCGATCAGTACCGGAAACTGATTGTTTAAGTGTTTCTGGCCATCCGCATCGGCCGGACCGGATCATTAAGACCCTGTTAACCACGCTGCCCGCGGACACTTTGCGGCGCCCGCGCGGGACAGGGTCCCGCCGGGCAGCCGTTCCCGACGGCTTTGCGTTGCTAGTTCGTCTTGGCGGCCGTCGCGCCGGCGGTGCCGCTGGCGTTGGTGTTCAGCGAACCGGCCTGATTCATCGTGGTGGTGAAATACTGGTCGCTGTCGCCGAGCGTGACGCGGCGCTGACAAACCGGCATGCAGCTGTAGGACTCCCGTTCGATCCCGCGATAGACGGTGACAAGCCGGTCGCTCGGACCCTCGACCTGGATCTGCCGGTCGACGAGGATCTCGCCGCCGCGATCGAGCGCGATGAAGTTGGTGGCGCCGTAGCCTTTGCCGGTGACCACGATCATCCCGCCAGGCTGAAGCGTGACGTCGGCGATCAAGGGATTGCCGACCACGATCGTCGCCACCTTGCCGGGCAGCCGCACCAGCTTGGCCTGGTCGACGTTTACGGCGATGGTATCGACGGTGGGCTCGGCCAGGCCAATTGAAGGCGAAGCCAGGACAGCGGCCGTGACCAGCAGACAGATGCGCGCATGACGGCGCAGGAACTCTTTACGCATACTCTTACCCCGGGACGTCACAAACCGGCAGAATCGATCAGGAAGCGGAGTCCGCACCCGACCCGATTAACCTGCCTGTAATTCGTGAACGTTCCGCAAATTCGCTGACTATTGTTCTAACGGACTGGCGTTTTTGTCGTCCGCCTGGAGCATGATCCGGAAAAGTGTGCAGCGGTTTTCCGAAAAGATCATGCTCAAACACATTAGTGCCGGAACGGATAGGCAAGCTGGCCGGCGATTTCCTTCGGCATGGTCGCTTCGTCCTTGCCGTAGTCCTGCGGCAGCACGCCCTTCGGCATGCGGAAGGTCCCGAACAGCACATCCCAGATCGGGAAGGTGCCGGCGAAATTGGTGTCACCGCCCTCTTCGAGCGCCGTGTGGTGCCAGCGGTGGAACACCGGCGTCGCGAGCACATATCGGAACGGACCGAAGGTCCAGTTCAGATTGGCGTGGACGAAGGCCGAATGGAAGGTCGTGAACGGACCGACCCAGATCATCACGTTGGGCGAGATGCCTGCCATCAGCAGCACGACGTCGACGCCGATGGTGCCGAGCACCAGATTGACCGGATGGAAACGCGCCGCCGAGATCCAGCTGATCTCCTCGGAAGAATGATGGATCGCATGGTATTTCCAGAACTGACCGCCGTGGAACACCCGGTGCAGCCAGTACAGCATGAAGTCGGCCGCCACCAGGAACAGCACACCCTGGATCCAGAGCGGCAATTGCGACAGCGGGCCGTGGCCATTGTCATAGAAGGCGATCAGCTCGTCAGCGTCGTGGATGTTGAAGAAGAAGCCGGCGGTGACGATCAGGAGGCCGATCCGCATGGTGCGGGCGAA
>JAEWHT010000332.1 GCA_023387695.1 Pseudomonadota bacterium
GGGCGCCGCCGATCCCGTCGGCGACATCTGCCTACTCCCTGAGATTGCGGGGTTTGCCCATTAGGGCTGGCTGGAACAGCAGCACTGCGGCAAGCGTCGTCACCAGCGACAGCGCGAGCAGCTTGCCCATGCTGGACGTGCCCGGATGGCTCGACAGCCACAGGCTGCCGAATGCGGTTGCCGTCGTCAGCGCGCTGAAAAAGATCGCACGCGTCAGGCTGGTCTGAAGCAGGTTCGTCCTGCCGGACCGCCATGCAACGACATAGTAGATCTTGAACGCCACGCCGACACCGAGCAGCAGTGGGAACGCGACGATGTTCGCGAAATTGAGCGGCAAGCCGATCAGCACGCAGATCTCGAGCGTGACGGCACCCGCAACCAGAAGCGGCACCAGCGTCATCAGCACGTCAACGATGCGGCGGAGCGTGATCCACAGCAACAAGCCGATCACCAGCAGCGCATAGATGCCCGCGTGGATGAAGGCTTTCACGATGGTGTCGCCGGACTTCAGGATCGAGACCGGCCCGCCAATGGCCATCGGCTCGGCCTCAAGCACGGCGGCAGCGAATTTGCGCAGCGTATCGTTGTCGTTGGGATCGCCCTTCGGCTGAGCTTCGACACGAATGATGCCGTCCTTGCTCTTCCAGACGCTCACGAGATCGGGCGGCATTGACTTTGGGGTGACCGGCCCGGCCTGCATCGCACTCCTGAGCTGGTCGAACACGATCTTCATCGGCGTCACGAACACGTCTTGCGCCTTGTTGCGCGTCGCCTCATCCGCATTGGCGAGCTTCTCGAGCGCGTCCGCGAGCCTGCGTGAGGCGATCGCGCCGGGGCCCTTCTCATCGCCCGCAGTGCGGCGCAGATTCTCGACCGAGGATTTGAGCGACTCGACGTTCTCCTGATCCGATGGCGCGGCATCGACCTGATCCGGGTTGAGCGCGGGGTTCAGGATCTTGGCACCCTGCGCGATCAGCTTCAGTTTCGGCTCCTGGTCTTCCGGCACGAAACTGTCGAGCGACATCACGCGCAACACTTCCGGCACCTTCTCCAGCTTCGCCTCGACCTGCTTGGCCTGCTCTTCCGACGTGACCATCACGTTGATGGCATTGGCGCCCGTGTTCGGATCCTTGCGCAGGTCGAGGAAGGTCGCGATCGATTCCGCATTCGGATTGCGCAGGTTCATCGGGTTGAAGTCGAACTTCAAGAAGTAAAGCAGCGGCAGGCCGGCGACCGCAAGCAGCAGCGTGCCGCCCACGACCAGCACACGGTGCTTCTCGAGGAAATGATCGAGCGGCGCCAGGAAGGCATAGCCGACCGGCTCCATCTCGCCCGGAGGGTTCAGAAGCTTCAGCATCGCGGGCAGTACGGTGATGCTGGAGACGAACGCCACCAGCATGCCAACGCCGGCGATTTGGCCGAGCTCGGAAATTCCCTTGTAGTCGGTCGGCAGGAAACAGAGGAAGCCGGCGGCGGTCGCCATCGCCGCCAGCGACAATGGCACCGCGGAGCGCTTCGCCGCGAGCACCAGCGCACCGGAGAGATCGTCGTGCTTGTAGCGCTCCGAGCGGTAGCGAACGCTGTACTGGATACCGAAATCGACACCCAGTCCCACGAACAGCACGGCGAACGCGATCGACAGCAAATTGAACGAGCCGACCATCATCAGGCCGGCGGCGGTCGTCAGTGCAAGGCCGACGAAGAGATTGATGAACACCGCGAAGATGATCTTCGAGGAGTGCAGCGCGAGCCACAGGATCAGGAGCACGACGAGCACAGTGCCAACCCCGTTGACGACGGCGCCTTCCTGGACGGTTGCGTATTCCTCGTTGGCGATGGGCACCGGACCAGTTAGCCGCACCCGCGCCTGGTACTTTGTCGCGAAATCGAGATCGGCCGCGGCCTTGCGGATCGCGTCGGTCGCGCCCTTGCCGGGCTCCAGCGCGTTGTAGTCGAGGATCGGCTTGAACTCGATGAAGGCCCGCTTGTCCGAGTCCGACAGCGGCTTGTCGCTGACAAGCTCGCGCCAGGAGAAGCTCGCATTGCCCTTGTTGAGCACGGTCTCGACCGTCTCCGCGATCTGATTGAACGGCCGCTCGGTGCTGTCGAGCTTGACTTGGCCGCGCTTGACGCCGGCAAGCCCGGTTTCGAGCGCGCCGGTCAGGCCGCGGATCGAGGGATCGCCGGCCATGATCTCGATCAGGGGCGCTGCGGATTCGAACTGTCCGGCGATCTTGCCGACTTCTTCGGTCGGCAGGAACAACAGGCCGTTCTTCTCGAAGAACTCGCCGCTGCCGAGCTGCTGCATCGACTGGAATTCGGTCTTGTTGTCCTTCAGCTTGGCGTAGAGCGCGTCGGCGGCTGCGGTCGCCATCTCCGGCGTCTTGGCCTCGACGACCGCGAGAATCGTCGCGTCGCGGTCGAAGGCACGATCGAACTGCTGGTCGCGCTGGCGCCAGTCCAGATTCTGGGCAATCAGCGAATTGATGTCGGTGTTGATGGCGAAATGCTTGGACGTGTAATAGCCCGCCCCGACCGCCAGCAGGAGCCCGAGAACGACGACGAGGGAGGCAAACCGGGTACAGGCCCTGACGATGGCAACGACTACGCTCTGCAGCACGTCTTTTCTTTCTAGTGTTAACAGCTTGCCGGAAACGCCCGCTCTTTAGCGGAGTTCCCGGACGAAACCTATTGCCGTTTTGGGTCGTTCTCGACGGAACAAGGTTCGAAGTAAACGGCGGAAGACCATGGCAAAATCATGCGGGACGGCCGGTATAGCCGGCGAGTTGAGGCGGTAAAGTGACGAAGGGGTGAGCACAAATGTCGCCACCTTGCTCATGCACAGAAAAGTAACATTATACCTACAATCGATTCTGTGGGGAACCGGCGGCTCGTCCCACCTTCCCTTTTCGCCGATTTTTTGACACAAATTGCTGTGCCTGCATGCGCTGGGGCCCTGATTGGGGTGGGCGGTTACCGCGGCTGCGAAGCCAATGGTGCGGATATTGCAATATTGGCCGTAGCGGAGTGCCGCCGGGGACAATGAGCGGATTGGTGCAACTTGCGTGATGGGCGTCCAATGGAAGTTTATCTAGCGCAGCCGCGCGGCTTTTGCGCGGGCGTCGTGCGCGCGATCGAAATCGTTGAGCGGGCGCTGGTGAAATACGGCCCGCCCGTCTACGTGCGCCACGAGATCGTGCATAACAAATACGTCGTCGAGAGCCTGAAAAACAAAGGCGCGATCTTCGTCGAGGAGCTGTCGGAAGTTCCGCCGAAAGCCGTGACCGTTTTCAGCGCCCATGGCGTCGCCCGCAGCGTCGAGGAAGAGGCCGCCGCGCGCGACCTTCCGGTGCTGAATGCCACCTGCCCGCTGGTCACGAAAGTTCACAATCAGGGGAAGCGCTACATCACCAAAGGCCGTACCCTGATCCTGATCGGCCACGCCGGACACCCCGAGGTCGAGGGCACGATGGGCCAGGTTCCAGGGCCCGTGCTGCTGGTCCAGAGCGTGGAAGAGGCCAAGGCCCTGGCGCTACCGGCAGATACGCCAGTGGCCTACATCACCCAGACGACCCTGTCGGTCGACGACACCAAGGACATAATCGGGGCCCTTCAAGCCAAATTTACAGATATTCAAGGCCCGGACATCCGGGATATCTGCTATGCGACACAGAACCGCCAATCTGCGGTAAGGGACTTGAGCAAACTGGTCGACGTGATTTTGGTGGTGGGCGCTGCCAATAGCTCGAACTCGAACAGACTCCGCGAAATCGGCACTGAGGCCGGTGTCGCGAGTTATCTGATCGCCGATGGCCGCGAGCTCAATCCGGAGTGGTTGAAGGGTGCCAGAACCGTCGGCCTTACGGCCGGCGCCTCGGCACCCGAGGTGCTGGTGGATGACGTGATCGAAGCGCTGCGGCGGATCGGACCGGTGACGGTCTCGGTGCTCCCGGGCCGCGAGGAAAACATCGAATTCAGGCTTCCGGCCCAACTGGCTGCAAGCTGACCTACCCGAATTTCAAGCCCAGAAAGAAAACGTGTAATGGCAATCCCCTTCTTCAAGGAAATGCGTATCGGCGGCTATTTGCTCAAGCAGAAAATGCTTGGCCGCAAGCGCTATCCGCTCGTGCTGATGCTGGAGCCGTTGTTCCGCTGCAACCTCGCCTGCGTCGGCTGCGGCAAGATCGACTATCCGGATGCGATCCTCAACCGCCGCATGACCGCACAGGAGTGCTGGGACGCGGCTGACGAGTGCGGCGCGCCGATGGTGGCGATTCCCGGCGGCGAGCCGCTGATCCACAAGGAGATCGGCGAGATCGTGCGCGGCCTCGTCGCGCGCAAGAAGTTCGTCTCGCTCTGCACCAACGCGCTACTGCTCGAGAAGAAGCTCGATCTGTTCGAGCCCTCCCCGTATTTGTTCTTCTCGGTGCATCTCGACGGCCTGCGTGACCATCACGACAAGGCCGTGTCGCAGCAGGGCGTGTTCGACCGCGCCGTCTCCGCGATCAAGGCTGCGAAGGCACGCGGCTTCACCGTCAACGTCAACGCCACCATCTTCGACGGCCACCCGGCCGAAGAGATCGCAAAGTTCCTCGACCTCACCGTCGAGCTCGGCGTCGGCGTCTCGATGTCGCCCGGCTACGCCTATGAGCGCGCGCCGGACCAGGAACACTTCCTCAACCGCACCAAGACCAAGAAGCTGTTCCGCGACGTCTTTGCGATGGGCAAGGGCAAGAAGTGGAATTTCATGCATTCCGGCCTGTTCCTGGACTTCCTCGCCGGCAACCAGGAATACGAATGCACGCCGTGGGGCATGCCCGCGCGCAACATCTTCGGTTGGCAGAAGCCCTGCTACCTCCTCGGTGAAGGCTATGCGAAGACCTTCAAGGAGCTGATGGACACCACCGATTGGGAAACCTACGGCACCGGCAAGTACGAGAAGTGCGCCGACTGTATGGCCCATTGCGGTTACGAGCCGACGGCTGCGACCGCTGCGCTCAACAACCCGATCAAGGCGATGTGGGTGTCGCTGCGCGGCATCAAGACCACTGGCCCGATGGTGCCGGAGATCGACATGTCGAAGCAGCGTCCGGCGCAGTACATCTTCTCGGAGCAGGTCCAGAAGAAGCTCTCCGATATCCGAAAGGACGAGGCCGAGGCGGCTGCGGCGAAGGCCGCACGGAAGGCTTCGACGGCTGCCTGACACTTGTAGCCCGGATCGAGCGAAGCGAAATCCGGGACCTTTACATGACGATGGACTGATCCCGGATTGCGCTTCGCTCCATCCGGGCTACGCTCCCAAACAGAAAAGGCCCGGTCGCGACAGCGACCGGGCCTTTTCTTTTGTCAGTTCGAAGGACCCGCTCAGGCCGCCTTCGACACCAGCGTTTCGCTCTCGAGCAGCTCGGTCCCGATCAGGAAGTCGCGGCAGCCACGAAGGCTACGCAGCGCGCGGTTGAAGTCGATGCCGGTGGAGACCAGCGCGTGGAGCGTCGTGGGATTGCGGACGATGCCGCGCAGGACGGCGGCAAGGTCGATCTGGCCGTTCGGCTTGATCGCGGCGCGGGCGATTGCCGGCAGTGCACGGTGGGCGGGATCGCTGATGACGCGGACCGCGGCGAACGGCAGCCCGGCCTCGGCGGCATAGGCAGCGGCGATGTGGCTTTCCATGTCGACGGCGGAAGCGCCGGTCTCGGAATGCAGCGCCGCCTTGCCGGAGCTGCCCGTGACCACTTCTTCGGCACCGGCGAGGCTGCCGCGCACAACGCGGCGGCGGCCGGAGGTCAGCTTGTCGATGAGGTCGCCGCTAAGCGACAGGCCGGCGGCCCAGCGGGCATCGCCCGCGAGCACCTCGGTCGCCACCACGACGTCGCCGGAGCGCAGCGTCGGGTCGAGCCCGCCGGCCACCCCGAATGAGATCACGCCACGAATCGTGTTGGGGTCCATCACCGTCAGAAGCGCGCGCAACTGGGTCGGGCTGCTCGACGAGCAAATGACCGCCATCCCAGGCCCGGCAGCAATGCGGGCTTCCTGGACCAGACCGGTCACGATCAATATCGGGCGCGGATCAACGGCTTGCCCCACGGTAAGATAGTCCCCCGTCCCCAAAGTCACATCCCGACCCCTACCACCCTGCTGTTGGTGTTCCGCAAGTTCCGATACCGCGCCAGTGCCCACAACGGGAAGAACTTTGGGTAACCATGATATCGCAGATAGAACACGCGGGGAAAGCCTGTCGCGGTGTAGCGGCTCTCGTCCCACAGTCCTTTTCCGTTCTGTGTTGCAATAAGGTACTCCACCCCGCGGGCGACGGCCGGGTGATCAACCTCGCCTGCAGCCATCAGGGCAAGCAAGGCCCATGCCGTTTGTGAGGCGGTGGACGGGGCCGCCTCCCAGCCCTTGTAGTCCAGCCGGTAGCTCACGGCGTCCTCGCCCCAGCCACCGTCCTTGTTCTGGATCGAGGCCAGCCAGTCGGCCGCCTTGCGCATCATTGGATCGTTGTGGTCCACGCCGGCCATGTTAAGGGCGCAGACCACCGACCAGGTTCCATAGATGAAGTTCATGCCCCAGCGGCCGTACCAGGAGCCCTCCGGGTGCTGGGTTTTGCGCAGATAAGCGACACCGCCAGCAACGTGCTTGCTGGTCTTCTCGGTCTCGCCGAGCTGGCCCAGCATCGAGATGCAGCGCGCCGTGACGTCCTCGGTCGGCGGATCGAGCAGCGCAGCGTGGTCGGAGAACGGGATGTTGTTGAGGTAATATTCGAGGTTGTTGACGTCGAAGGCAGCCCAACCACCGTCGTCGCTCTGCATGCCCTCGATCCACTCCCGGGCGCGATCGATCGCCGCATCATAGCCGGCAACACCGTGCTCCCGGCGCATGCGATCCATCGACATCACCACGACGGCGGTGTCGTCGAGATCAGGGTAATGGGCATTGTTGTACTGGAAGGCCCAGCCGCCCGGACGTACGTCGGGCCGTTTCACCGCCCAGTCGCCCTTCACCTGAAGCTCCTGCTTCGGGATCAGCCAGTCGAGGCCCTGCTTGGCCGCGGGCACCGCCTTGTCGCCGCCGGCTTCGAGCAGCGCGTGCGCGGTCAGCGTCGTGTCCCACACCGGCGACACGCAGGGCTGGCAATACGCCTCCTCGCCCTTGATCACGAGCAGCTTGTCGATGCCCCGGCGCGTGATCGCGCGTGGCGGGAAGTTCTCGTCCTTGCCGAGCGCGTCGTACATCATGACGATGTTCGCCATGGGCGGATAGATCGCGCCCATGCCGTCCTCGCCGTTGAGCCGCTCCTCAATGAAAGCGAGCGCCGCGTCGATCGCGCGCTGGCGCAGGCGCTTCGGAAACATCGGCTCGACCACGCGCAAGACGCTGTCGAGCGCACTGAACCCCACGAACCAGGCCTTGCTCTGGTGTGGCGCCCTTGTGGTCATACCGATCGAGCGGGGATCCTGGAGAAACAGCTCGTCGATGCCGACGTTCTTCGGATTCTTCGCGCGCGGCTTCAGCGCGGCGATCACCATCAAGGGCACCATGGTGGTGCGCGCCCAATACGAGATCTTGTTGATGTGGAACGGGAACCAGAACGGCAGCAACATGATCTCGATCGGCAGCACCGGAGTCGCGCGCCAGGTCACGACGCCGAACGTCGCGAGCAGGAAGCGGGTGAAGACGTTGCTGTTGATGGCACCGCCGCGCGCATGGATCGCCTCTCGTGCTCGCACCATGTGCGGCGCGTCCACGGAATCGCCGATCATCTTCAGCGCGAAGTAAGCCTTCACGCTGGCGCTCATGTCGAAGGCGCCGTCATGCACCAGCGGCCAGCCGCCATGGGCGCCCTGGATGCGGCGCAGATAGTTGCCGATCTTGGCCTCGAGCGCAGTGTCGACCGGCTCAGCGAGATAATGGCGCAGCAGGATGTATTCGGCCGGGATGGTGGCATCGGCCTCAAGCTCGAACACCCAATGGCCGTCCGATTGCTGGAAGCCGAGCACGCCCTGCGTGGCTGACTCGATGCTTGATTCCAAAGCTTCGCGGTTGGTCGCGGTCACGGAATCCATGTCGCTCGATTGCTCCGATAGTCGATTGAAAATGACGGGCACATTGCCTGTCAGGGCCGCAATTCAAGATCCTTTTGCGGCCAAAACCAGATCAGCAGCGCGATCACCTGACCGGACCGATCCCTCGATCGTTGCAGGCAATCCGGTAGCAGTCCAGTCGCCGGCAAGGAACAGGTTTTTCAGAGCGGTGACCGGGCCGGGACGCAGAGCATTCTGCGCCGGCGTGGCCGCAAATGTGGCACGGCGCTCGCGGACGATCTGCCACGGTGGCAACTCGCCGGAGACACCACCGGCCTTGCAGACGTCGCTCCAGATCGCCTGCGCGAGCTCCTCGCGCGGCATGTCGACGAAGCGGTCGCCATTGCTGATGGTGACGGACAGCCGGTTCGGGAAGGCAAACAACCATTCCACGACGCCGCCGATCACGCCGAGGATCGGCGCCGAACCCGGCGGTGGCTCAAAGCGGAAATGCGCATTCACGATAGCGCGGAATTCGGTCGGCGCCGTCAGGCCCGGCAGCAAGCTTGTGGCTGCGCGCGGCGGCACCGCCATCACGATCATATCGCCTGCGGCAAGCTGGACGACATCCTCGCCGCCGAAGTTCAGCGCGCTGACCTTGCCGTCAACGGTGACGAAAGAACGCAGCTCATGACCGAGCTGAACGCTATGGCCGCGCTCGGTCAGGAATTTCACGGCAGGTTCGATCAGCACCGTGCTGAGGCCGTCGCGCGCGATCAGCGGACGACAAGCCTGCCCGCCCGCCAGCAGCGTCTCGCGCACGATTGCGCCGGCAAGCCCAGCCGAACCTTCGGGCGGATCGACATTGAGCGCCGCGAGCAACAGCGGCTGCACCAGGCGATGATAGAGCGTGCCTTCGCAGGGAATCGAATTGCCGACGAGCGTCTGTTCCGACGCCCAGATCAGCGGCGCCAGCTTGAGATAGTCGGTGAGCCCGGTGTCGGGCACACGGCGGCTCTCGTCGAGCACCCAGGTCGGCAGCCGACCATTGCCGAGATCGATCTGCCAGCGCTGCCCGGTCTTGATGTCGACGAAAGGAAACTGCGCGCTTTCGGGACCAACCAGGCCCGCCTCTGTGCCGATCGAGCGCGCATAGGCACGCGCGTGGCTGTTGCCGGACAGCAGCAGATGATTGCCGTTGTCGATCATGAGATTGGTGGCGCCGTCGAAATAGGAGCGGCAACGGCCGCCGGCCTGATGCGTCGCCTCGTGCACGGCGACCTTGTAGCCGGCATTGGCGAGCCGAACAGCTGCAGAGAGGCCGGAAATTCCAGCGCCGATGATGTGAGCTGTGTTTTGCATCAGATGATAGCGTAGCGGAGCAAGATCAGAATGCGTGTGACCTTCGACACACGCACCGGCTCGCGCGGCGCATTGAAGCCGCGCGCGATCAGGAGGTCCAGGATGGAATTGTAGTACTTCGACATGATCCGCGGCGCACGCACGGCGCGGCGCTTGTTGCGGTTCATGATCTCGTCGGACTTCTCGAAATGCGCTTTCGCGCGTTGCGTCAGCGGCACGCAGACCTTCGGCAGCGCGCGCTCGGCGATCACGCGGTTCGGATCGTTGGAGGTGATGCCGGCATGCAGCAATGCCTCGCGCGGCAGATAGAGCCGTCCGAGCGTTGCATCCTCGTCGATGTCGCGCAGGATATTGGTCAACTGAAGCGCGCGACCAAGATGATAGGCGAGTTGAATGCCGTCGTCTTCGGGCAGACCAAAGACCCGGACCGACAGACGTCCGACGGCGCTGGCAACGCGGTCACAATAGAGATCCAGCGTCGCCATGTCGGGCGCGCGAATGTCCTGCGGCACGTCCATCTCCATGCCGTCGACGATGGCGAGGAAGTCCTCGCGCTTCAGCCCGAAGGTTTTCACGGAGCCGACATAGTCGGCAAGCCGCGGCGGAGGGGCACCCTGGTAGAGCGCATCGATGTCGTTGCGCCATTCCTGGAGCGCAGCGAGCCGCTCGTCGCGGGGACCGTCGGAATCCGCGATATCGTCGACCTGGCGGCAGAAGCTGTAGATCTGGAACATCGCCTCGCGCTGGTCGCGCGGCAGGATGCGCATCGCAGCGTAGAAGGAGCTGTTCGATGCGGACGAGCCATAGTTGGCGCTGGGCGCGGTCGCCTCAAGCGTCATGGGCAGTCCCCGGATTCGAGATGGCTTTCCGACCGATTGCACGACGGCTGACTTCGCCGATCATGCCGGCGAGGCTGAAAATCAGCAGTTCAAACTTGTTCAGATGCACGCGCTCGCGCAGGGGATCGCGCACTTTCAACAGCCGCACGATGCGGTCGGCATAGGCCTGGATCACCGCAACGTCGACGCCGAGGCGGAAATCCTTGATCTCCACGCTGAGCGACCTGCCCTCGTTGAGCAACGCCTCGTTGCGCACCGCGAGCGACTGCAGGCAGGACAGCATCGCCGGCGGCGACTCTGCCAAACCGAGCTGCTCGACCGAAGCCCCGCTCGCGGCCAGCGCGTCGCGCGGCAGATAGACGCGGTTGAGCTCGCGAAAATCCTTGCCGCAATCCTGGAGATGGTTGTTGATCTGGAGGCCCGCGCAGAGTGCGTCCGACGCAGCCCAGGTCGCGGTGCTCTCACCGTGCACATCGAGCATGAAGCGGCCGACCGGCATCGCCGAATAGCGGCAATAGTGGATCACTTCGTCCCAGTTCTCGTAGCGCAGCTTGGTCACGTCCATACGGAACGCGATGAGCACGTCGAGCGCGTGGCGCGGCGCCATACCGCGCTCGGCAAGTGCACGCCGCAAGGTGACGGCTTCCGCCTGGGTGTCGCCCTTGCCGAGCAGTTCCGCCTCGAGCAGATCGAGATAGGCAAGCTTCTCGTCGGGCGGCAGCGTCGCATGGTCGGCAATGTCGTCGGCCGTGCGGA
>JAEWHT010000210.1 GCA_023387695.1 Pseudomonadota bacterium
TGCGACAGCGATTTCGGCGCATCGAGCTTCAGCGATCGCATCGGCTTTCTCAGATGACCTTGCCGGGGTTGAGCAGATGATCGGGATCGAGCGCTGCCTTCAGCGTCCGCATCAGAGCCATCTCGGGCTCGCTGCGGGCATGTCCCAGCCATTTCTTTTTCAGCGTACCAATGCCGTGCTCGGCCGAGACGCTGCCGCCGAGTTCGCGTACGAGGCCATAGATGATCGCGTCCATCTCTTCCTTCGGCTGTTGCTCGACGGGAAGGCCGGTGACCCAGGAGACGAGATGCAGATTGCCGTCGCCGATATGGCCGTAATAGACGCTCTCGCAACCCTTGATGCGGTCCGCGAGCGCCGCCTTGCAGCGTGTCGCGAACTCGTCCATCCGCGCCACCGCGAGACCGATGTCGTAGGAGATGTGCGGTCCCAGCACCTGGCCGAATTCGGCGCAGATGTCGCGCACACGCCAGAACGCCTGCGTCTGCGCCAGCGATTGTGCGACAGCGGCATCGACCAGCAGTCCGCGCTCCATCAGTTCCTCGAGCCAGGCCTGGAAGCGCGGCGCATCGACGCTCTCGTCGGTGCCCTGCGCTTCGACCAGCACATAGAGACCGTGGCCCCCGGCGATCGGCGGCTTCACGCCGGCGCGCGTCGTGATCACGTCCCAATAGTCGGGCCACATCACCTCGAAAGCCGAGAGCAGCGGTCCGAGTCCGCTTCGCGCGGCGCCGAGCAGATCAATCACCGCGGCATAGTCCTTCAGCGCGCAGAGCGCAGCCATGGTCGAGCGCGGCTTCGGAAACAGTTTCAGCACCACGCGGGTGATGATGCCGAGCGTGCCTTCCGAGCCGATGAAGAGATGCTTCAGATCGTAGCCGGCGTTGTTCTTCATCAGCTTGTTGAGGCTGGTGATGATCGTGCCATCCGGCAGCACGACTTCGAGGCCGAGCACCAGCTCGCGCGTCATGCCGTAGCGGATCACGCGATTGCCGCCGGCATTGGTGGAGAGATTGCCGCCGATCGCGCAGGAGCCGCGCGAGCCGAGGTCTAGCGGAAAGAAGAAGCCGGCCTCATCGGCCGCCTTCTGGATCGTCTCAAGCGGCGTACCGGCCTTCACCGTCATCGTCATCGAGGCGGGATCGATCTCCTCGATGCCGGTCATGCGCTCCAGCGAGATCGCGACCCAGCCCGCTTCGGGCGAGGCACCACGGCAAAGCCCGGTCAATCCGCCTTGCGGCACGAAAGGCAAGCGCGCCTGCCGGCAGGTCAGGATCGCATCGGCCACGCCTTGCGCATCGAGCGGGCGGATCACCGCCAGCGGCATCTGCGGCAGGCTCGGGCTCCAGTCGTTGCAGTTGCGCGCGGGGACATCTTCGCCGGTCAGCACCGCCGCCGCGCCGAGCTTGTCGCGCAGGGTGGCGAGCAACGGCTCGGGCTGTCCGACGGGGGTCACCATGTTCATGCGAGACCTCCTGATTTCGGCTGCGCCTCATGCGCGCCGTGACGGCTGAAAGGAATTGCGTCTTTCTTGTATGTAAGGTACAAGATGAAAAGTAAAGCAAAAACAAGCTCCGCGCAGCCCCGATGAGATCGGGGGCCTGGTTCGGAGCCGCAACAATGGGTGGTGCTATGACGGAGGCAATTCGCGGGTTCTGGGTGGCGTCGGCGACGCCGCTGGCAACCGACGGGAGCGTGGACTCCGCAAAGCTCGCGGCCCACGCGAAGCGTCTCTTCGGCAAGGGTGTCGACGGCGTGGTGCTGTTCGGCACGACCGGTGAGGGCACCTCATTCAATGTCACCGAACGCGTCGCGGCCATCGAAGCCGTGCTCAGGGCTGGCGTACCGGCAGAGCGCATCGGCGTCGGCGGCGGCTTCCCCGCGATCAGCGACAGCATCGCGCTGACGCGCGCCGTGCTCGGCCTCGGCCTGCGCCACGTGCTGTATCTGCCGCCCTATTTCGATCGCAGCGTTACGCCCGCGGGCATCGAGAATGCCTTCGCGGCGATCTTCGACGCTGTCGCCGACGATCGTCTGCGCGCTTACCTTTATCATATCCCGCAGGTCTCCGGCGTTGCGATCCCGACCAGCGTCGCTGCGAATTTGCGCAAGCGTTATGGCAAGGTGGTCGCGGGCCTGAAGGACTCCAGCGGCGACTTCAAGCAGTTCCAGGCCTTCCGCGCCGCGGCGCCCGAGCTTGCCATCACAGTCGGCAACGAGACTGACATCGCGCGCGCGATCGCCGGCGGCGGTGCCGGCACCATCTGCGGCATGGCCAACATCGCGCCGGAGCTGGTCAAGGCGATGATCGACGGCAAGGATGTCGAAGCGCGCATGCAGGCCGCGGTCGATATCGTGGTGAAGTCGCCATCGTTCCTCACGACGTTGAAGGCCATTCTCGCCGCGCAGACCGACGATTCCGGTTGGTTACGCGTGCGGCCGCCGCTGCGTGCGCTGTCGGATGGCGCGGCGCTCAAGGCGAAGCTGGACGAGCTGACCAGCCCCGCGATCGCCTAAGCGCTCGCTTCGTTGCCGGGATCGTCCGCGGTGCGCGCCGACATGGCGCGTATCGCGACAAGCGCAGCCGCGAAACCAGCCGCCGCACCAACGCCGAGCGCCCAGCGCGGACCCAGATTGTCCGCCACCCATCCGACGATCGGTGCGCCGATCGGCGTGCCGCCCAACGCGACGCCGAGACGCAACGCCATCACGCGTCCTCGCATTCGCGGCTCGGTCGAGAGCTGCATCATCGCGTTCGAAGTATTGGTGACCGTCAGCGCCGCGACGCCGATCAGCACGAGGGTGCAGGCGAACAGCCAGTAGCTCGGTGCTAGCGCGGCCAGCGTGCATCCGGCGCCAAACGTCGCGGCCCCCAGCAGCAGCGAGATGAATTTCGGCTGTGCGCGCCCTGCGGCCAATAGCGCGCCCGAAATCGTGCCGACCGCCATCGTCGAGGACAACAAGCCAAAACCGCGTGCGTCGGTGTGGAAGACGCTCACTGCCATGGTCGAGATGAAGATTGGAAAGTTCAGCCCGAACGTGCCGATCAGGAACAGCATGATCATGATCGCCCGGAGATCGCCACGCGACCAGACGTAGCGAAATCCCTCGGTCATGCCGCCCGGCGCCCGGTGCGCCCGCGCATTCGGGCGCAGCTCCGAGGTACGGAGCAAGGCGAGCGAGCAGAGCACCGCCATGAAGGACGCGGCGTTGAGAAGGAACGCCCACCCAGTGCCGATCGAGGCGATGATGATCCCCGCGACGGCGGGCCCGATCATCCGCGCGGCGTTGAAGGACGTCGAGTTCAACGCGATCGCATTGGAGAGTTCGCCGTCGCCGACAAGCTCGGCCACGAATGTCTGGCGCACGGGCGCATCAAAAGCTGCGGTGCAGCCGAACAGGAACGCAAACACATAGACATGCCAGAGCTGCACCAGGCCGCTGACCGTGAGGAGACCGAGGACCAGCGCGAGTGCGCCCATTGTCGCCTGGGTCGCGACCAGCAACCGTCGCTGATTGAAATGATCGGCGGCAAAGCCCGTCCACGGCATCAGCAACAACTGCGGCCCGAACTGGAGCGCCATCACGATGCCCACGGCTTGCGCATTGTGCCGTGTCAGCTCGGTGAGCACGAGCCAATCCTGCGCGGCGCGCTGCATCCAGGTTCCGGTGTTGGACACAAGCGCGCCCGCCGCCCAGACGCGGTAATTGTAGTTCCGCAGTGAGCGAAACGTGCCAGCCACGCTCACGAACCCGTTGGGTTGTTGCCACCGTGGAAGCGGCCGAACCGCCGCGCGAGGAAGAGGCTCAACAGCAGCGCGCCAAACCCGAGGGCTGCGACATCGCCCGTGTTCAACAACGAGAACTCTCCGACGCGGCAAACGAGGAGATATCCAACAATCGCGTTGAAGGAGCCCCAGAGCACATTGACGGTCGACGAGGACAGGCCTTCTCCCGGCGGTTTCGCGAACGGGGTTTGAAACGGTTCCCCGCGCTGGCCGCTGACGAGATGCGGAATGGCATTCGCGAGAAATGCGCCGCCCCAAAAATATGAAACCAAATGAAGCCAGTTCATGCCGATGCGCTCCGTATTGCCGATATTTCGATGATCGCCTGTGTCGGGCCGCTCTCGCGAGCTGCGGAAAGGCTGATGCTGTGGCCTTCTCAATCGTCGACGAGCCGCTTCAGCAATGAGACGGCGCTGGCGAGTTCGTCCTGCTCCTGTGCTGACAGCCGGGCCGAAATGGCGCGCGAAAGCCAGTCCTGCCGGGCGGCGCGACCGACCCGGATCCGTTCACGGCACGATTTCGTCAGCGACAGAATGGTCTGGCGGCCGTCCTCCGGATCGGGCGCCCCACTGACAAGACCCGCGGCGAGGAGTGATGCGACCGCGGCGCTCATCGATTGCGGGCGCATCTTTTCCGATCGGGCCAGGCTCGACACCGTAGCAGGCCCGTCCTTTTCCAGGCGCAGTAGGATCGACACCTGGGACGGCGTCAAATCCTCCGGGCCCGCCTGCTCACGCAGTCGGCGCTTCAGCTTTCCGACCAGCGAACGGAGTTCCTCTGCAAGTGCGCCAGCGCGCGCGGACGGTCGTTGGTCCGACGAATTGATCATGGCGGACTGAATGACATATATGAAGGTAAACTGTAAAGATTATCTGTACAGGTAATCTGTTCAAAATGACGTGAGCGGGGCATCCCGACCTTCATAATCGCGGGGGTGAGCGCTCGTGTGCGCGTGGAGCGGTCGTGCAGCATCGCGCCGCGTCACTCTTAGAACACTTCAACACTAGAGCGATTCAAGCCGTCGCCATGTTCTCTTCTTTCGCTGCCGCTGATAGATGCCGCGACGTCAATGCTGTGACTTGGAAGTGAATCGAAAGTGCGTGCCTCTGTGGATGGCCATCGTGTCAGCGGTCATCAAAATCGTGCCGGCAGGAGCCGCGCGGCACTGCTTCGCCTTCACTCCATCGTGGGCCTTGTGCTCGCGCTGCTGCTCTCCCTGATCGCGCTGACCGGGGTGATCATGAGCTTTGAGGACGAAGTTCTCGACAATCTGAACGCCGGTATCATGCAGGTCGCGCCACGGTCGACGCGGGCGCTGCTGCCCGATGAACTGGTCGCACGTCTAAAGTCTGTGCCGGATGCCGGCAAAGTTGCGGGCATGACGATATCGTGCGATCCGTCGGCAGCCGTGCACATTCGCTTCGCCCGTGACGAGCAGAGCGGGCGACCGTCCTCGCTTTATGTCGATCCCTATGACGGCAACGTGCTTGGCGTCCCGCGTGGCGAAGATTTCTTTGCGACCGTACGCCGGCTGCATCGCTGGTTGCTCATTCCGGGCGATGCCAAAGGATGGGGACGACAGATCACAGGTCTTGCCGCGATCGGCCTGATCGTAATGCTGGTCTCGGGCCTCGTGCTGCGCTGGCCGCATCGAACAAGCTGCGTGAAGATGTGGCTGAAACCAAATCTCGCACTCAGCGGCCGAGCCCTGCATCGCTCGCTACATGCCGTCATCGGCACCTGGGTGCTGCCGATCTATCTCGTGATGACCTTGACCGGCGTCTGGTACTCGTTCGACTGGTACAAGGATGGTGTCGTCTGGCTGCTGGCTCGGCCCCCGATGGCGGTGGCGAAGATGCAGCCGAAGCAGCCGTCCGGTGCCGGCCGCGCCGATCCGGCTGAGGCCGTTGGGTTCGATCGCGCGTGGGCGACCCTCCTCCATGAGGAGAGCAGCGGCTTCGCCAGGGCTCAACTCTTGCTCCCCGCAGACCCGGGCTCTGTGATCCGAATCCGAGCGTGGCCAAAGGACTCGACGCTCGAAGGCGTTCGCGACGAATTTCGTATCGACGCTATGACTGGCCAGATTGTTTCGGCAGATCGGTATGCCGACAAGACGTTTGGCGAGAAGGTCATCGCCGGCGTGCTCGACATCCACCGCGGCGCGATCCTGGGCTGGGCCGGCAAGCTTGTTTTCATGATTGCTGCTGGGCTGATGCCGCTGTTCGCAATCACTGGTGTGCTGTTGTACCTGTCGCGCCGCAAACTGCGGCGTCCAGCGCAGCCGCCGCTTGGGCGGCTTGTTCCGGGCGAGTGAACCCTAGCGGGAAAGGCTAGCCAAGCCCGCCGCAATCGTTCAAAAGCCCATGGCCTGTCCTCACCAAGGTTCACGCCATGAAGCTTTCGACCGTTACCCCTGCCGATATCCGTCGTGCATTGTTGTTGCGCGAGGAGATCGCGCTGCTCGATCTCAGGTACGAAGCCGCTTTCGCAACCGGTCATCCGTTATTCTCGGCCAACATGGCCGTGGACCGGATCGAGATCGAGGCCTCGGTGCGGCTGCCACGCAAGGACGTGCCGGTTGTGCTCTTTGACGATGGCGAGGGGCTGGTCGCAACGGGCGCTGAGCGCCTTGCTGCGCTCGGCTACAGCAATGTCCGCGCGCTCGATGGCGGGCTGAAGGCCTGGCGCGCGGCGGGCTATGAAGTCTTCGAGGACGTGAATTCCTACTCAAAGGCCTTTGGCGAGCTCGTCGAGGCGCGTCGCCACACGCCGTCGTTCAGCGCAGACGAGGTCGCAAAGCTGATCGCTGACAAGGCCAACATCGCCATCCTCGATGTCCGCCGTTTCGACGAATATGCGACCATGAACATTCCAGGCTCGGTCAGCGTGCCCGGTGCGGAGCTGGTGCTGCGGGCCGGTCAGGCCGCGCCCGATCCTGACACCACGATCATCGTCAACTGTGCCGGCCGCACCCGCTCGATCATCGGCACCCAGTCGCTGATCAACGCCGGCGTGCCCAACAAGGTACGCGCGTTGCGCAACGGCACGATTGGTTGGACTCTGGCGCGGCACACGCTTGCACACGGCGCCGATCGGCGCGGCGCGATCGGATCATTCGAAGGCGGCCCGGCCAATGCCCGTGACGTCGCCTATCGCGCCGGCGTCCGCCATATCGGTGCGAGCGAGATGGCGGCGCTGGTCGCAGAGACCAGCCGTACGCTCTATCGCTTCGACGTGCGTGACGCCGAGGAATACACGGCCGGCCATCTCCCGGGCTTCCGCCACTATCCCGGCGGCCAGCTCGTGCAGGAGACCGACATGGCGGCACCCGTGCGCGGCGCGCGCATCGTTCTGACCGACGACAAGGGCGTCCGCGCCGACATGACGGCGTCCTGGCTCGCGCAGATGGGCTGGGAGGTTTATGTGCTCGAAAGCGGCCATGCCGGAAAGCTTGACGTCGGCCCGCCGCTCGTCCTGCCGAAGCCCGACCCGGCGCATCGCTACCGGCGGCCTTACGAGGGAACTGATATCGCCGAGCGCGCGATGCAGGCCTATCTCGACTGGGAATACGGCCTCGTCGACCAGCTCCGCCGCGACGGCACGCACGGGTTCTATGTGATCTGAAACTGCGGCTTTTGATCCACCGGAGTTGTACGGAGCGGCCGGACCAAGCCTTGCCACGCCGCACGAATAATGGTCGATTTTAACCCGAATCAGTTTTGCGTTCTGCCCAGATATCAGGGGTCGCCAGATCCCGCCGCGACGGACGCAAATGGCCCAAGACGCCGATACGATCGAACGACCAGCCGCGGCACAGGGAGCCGCATTCTTGCGCAACCTGCCGGCGCCGGAGCCGTCGATGGGCTCTGCCGCTTATGCCGCCCAGCGCGAGCGTGCGCTGGCCTTCGATCCGCGCCGGCGCGCCAATTACGAAAAATATCTGCGCGCGCGGACCGACCGCAAAATCGTCGACTATCTACCGATCAAGCTCGACATCGAGAATGTCAGCCGCTGCAATTTCCGCTGTACCATGTGCCAGGTCAGCGACTGGCACAAAGGCCAGCGCGCCGGTGACATGCCGCTCGAGAGTTTCAAGGCGCTGCTCGACCAGCAATACGGCCTGATCGAGATCAAGCTGCAAGGCATGGGCGAACCGCTGATGCAGGGCGATGCCTATCTCGCCATGCTGCGCCATGCGCGCGAGCGCGAGATCTGGGTTCGCACCACCACCAATGCCTCGCTGCTGCATCTGCGCGACAATTACCGCAAGCTGATCGATGCCGATCCGAACGAGGTGCAGATCTCGATCGACGGCGCCGATGAGGCGACGTTCGAGAGCATCCGCCGCGGTTCGGTGTTTTCGCGTGTCATCGCCAATTGCAAGCTGATCAACGGCTATTCCCGCGAGATCGGCGTCGACCGCACCAAGATGTGGGTGGTGGTGCAGCAGTCGAACCGGCATCAGCTGCCGGCCTTCGTCGAGCTTGCCGCCGAGGCCGGCTTCACCAGCCTTGCCTTCTCGCTCGACCTCACCAATTGGGGGCAGGACAAATGGGGGGAGGCGCTGCGCGACATCGTCGCGGAGGATGCCTTCACTGAAGAGCTCTGCAACCGGCTGATGGCGCGCGGCCGCGAGCTCGGCGTGCGCGTGGCGTTCTGGAACGTCACCGACAAATATAGCTGGCGCAAGACCGAGAAGCTTTGCCCCTGGCCGTTCGAGCGGCTCTATGTCTCCTCGGACATGCGCACCGTCCCCTGCTGCACCATCGCCAATCCTGAAGTTGTCGATCTCGGCAACGCCGAGGATCTCGTCGCGATCTGGCATGGCGAGGCCTATGAGACCTTCCGCAGGGATCACCGCGAGGGCCGCATTCCCGACGTGTGCAAGGGATGCTATCGCGAGGAAGATCGCGCCTAGGCGATCTCGCGGCCGTAGCGATCGACCAACGCGCCGATCTCCATCGGTTGGTAGCCGTAGTGCTTGATGGCGTGCGCGCTGGAGAGCGTGAACGAATTGTTCGTCGGAGCGATTTCTTCGATTTTGGCCCGTACACCCAGCGTGCGCGCAAGGCGTTCGATGATTTCGCGCACCGTCAGCGATCCCACGGCACCGAGCACCGCTGCGTCGAAGCCACCCCAGGGCTCGCAAGCGAGCAGGGCCTGAACCAGTCCGGCGATGTCGTCGATATGGGCCGCGTTGTTGTAGGGGCGGTCGAGATGGAACGCACGCACCGATTCCTCAGCCCGCAGCCGCGCCGCCACACCTGAGAGCCAGTTCCGATGCGCGCCCGGACCTACGACTCCCGGGAGGCGCAGTGCCAGCGTAGAAAACTCGCCACCGAGTTCGGCGAGCCGCTGTTCGACAATCAGCTTCGTTGCGCCGTAGGCGTCGGGATCATGCACTGGCGTGGCTTCGTCGACGACATCTTGCGCGATACGGCCATAATAGGAGAGCGACGAGAAGAATATGAAACGGCCGACGCCCCAACGTCGGGCGGCCTCGATCAGCGCGAAGCTCGCGTCGATATTGTCTCGCACCAGCCTTGCGACGTCGATGCCCGGGCTCGGGGACGTTGCCGCGATATGCACGATGGCGTCGAACGGGCCGGTCAGCTTTCCGGCGTCGATGAGATCGGTCCGGACCAGTTCCAGCCGCGCGGCGTCTTGTAAGCCGGCCAGGAAATCCGTATCGCGGCGATATGTCCCGACCACATCATGACCGCGGCTCGCAAGCCGTCGCGCCACTGCGCTGCCCGAGAAGCCGGAAACGCCGGTCACGAGCACGCGCATCGTTCGCCCTCAGCCGATCGTGGCCAGGATCCGCTCGGGCGACAAGCCATGCGCCGCGAGCAGATCGTTGGTCGAGCCGTAATTATGGATGAAGGCATCCTGCAGCGTGAATGTGTCAAGCTTGCAGGTCGCGCGGACGTCCCAGGCAATCTGCTTCACCTGCGAAGCCAGCCCGCCTTGCGGCGCGTGCTCCTCGATCACGACGACGTGGCGGTGTTGTCGCAGGGCAGCCGTGATGCCTTCGCGGTCCAGCGGCTTCAGCGTATGTGCCGAGACCAGCGAGACCGAGCGCCCCTGTGCGGCGAGCTTGTCGGCGATCTCAACCGCCATCGCCGTGATCACGCCATAGGTGAGAATGCAGATGTCGCTGCCGCGCCTGAGATAGCGCAACTTACCGAACTGCCAGGGCTCGGCGTTCGCGGTCAGCACTGGCTCGCCGGCCTTGCCGATGCGCAAGTACACCGGGCCGTTCTTCTGTCGCGCGCACCAGCGGGTGGCCTCGACGCATTCGAGGGGATCGCAGGGCGCGAGCACCTGCATGTTGGGCAGCGCGGAAGCGATCGCGATGTCCTCCTGGGTGTGATGCGTGCCGCCCAAAGTCGAATAGATCACGCCGGCGCCCATGCCGACCACGGTGACCGGCAGGTTCTGGTAGCAGAGATCGTCGCGGATCATCTCGAACGGGCGATAGAGGCTGAAGGTCGCGATCGTGTAGGCAAAGGGCTGACAGCCTTTCAGCGCAAGACCGGCGGCAATGCCAATCATGGACTGCTCGGCGACACCGACATTGATGAAGCGCTCTGGATACTCGCTGGAGAATTTTCCCATGCTGCCGGCCGGCGAAATGTCGGCGACGACGATATAGACGTCGGGATTGGCGGTCGCTTCCTGATACAGCGTCTCGGAAAAGGTGTTTCTCACGCCTGTGTCTCCAACTCGCGGATCGCCTGGGCATACTCGTCCTTGTTCGGCGCGCGGTAGTGCCAGATCGGCGCGTTCTCCATGTAGCTCACGCCCTTGCCCTTGGTGGTGCGCGCCACCACCATCAGCGGTCGGTCACCTTTGCGCGCCGTCACCGCGCGGTGGATCGCCGTGGAATCGTGGCCGTCGACTTCCGCAGTCTCCCAGCCGAAGGCCTCGAACTTCGCAGCCAGCGGATAAAGTGACGGATGGGTCTCTGACGTGCGCCCGAGGCTCTGAAAGTCGTTGTTGTCGATGAACGCGACGATGTTCGTCAGCTTGAACGACGATGCCATCAGCACGGCCTCCCAGGTCGATCCCTCCTGGGTCTCGCCGTCACTGAGGACGGTGTAGATCACCCCCTCGCGGCGCTTGCCGCGTTCGGCGAGCGCCATGCCCACCACCATCGACAGGCCATGGCCGAGCGAACCGGTGGAGGCCTCGATGCCGGGATTGCCGTAATCCGGATGCACGCCGAGGCGGCCATGCGGCGTGCAATAGGCGTCGAGATCGGTGCGTGTGAGTACGCCGAGATCTTCCAGCACGACATACTGGATCATGCAGCCATGGCCTTTGGACATCAGGAAGGTGTCGGGCGAGGACAGGCCCGGCTTGCGCATGAGCTCATTGTAGATGGCGTCGACGATCTCGGTGCAGGAGAAAGCACCGCCGATATGCAGCGCCGAGACGCGCTGCGAGATGTCGAGGATGCGCCGGCGATAGCGCTGACAGCGCGTCCGCGCTGCCTTGGCATCGAAGCTGGCTTGGGTCATGACAGCGTCCTCGTCCTACTCGATGATCGTCCAGAAATAATCGCCGGTATAGCCGGCCTCATTGAACAGCGCGATCCAGCCTTGGGGATAATCGTGGAAGCGGGCGGTCAGCACCCACTCCTCGAAGACCGCTTTCTGTTCCGGCGTGCGATAGGAATCGACCTGCACGAAGGCCCGGCCGCCCGAGACGCGCTGGATTTCCTTCAGCGCCTGGATGCAGCCGCCGCGGTCGAGATTGTGAATGGTGTTGAGCGAGATGGCGGCCTTGAAGCTGTTATCGGGGAATGGCAGCTCCAGCGCATTGCCGAGGTGCAGACGGCCGATCGTCTCGGCCTCGCAGTGCATCAGTGCGTAGCGGGAGATGTCGAGACCGAAAGCTTCGAGCCTTGGGCACGCGATCATGAAATCCTTGACCAGAAAGCCCTTGGCGCAGCCGATATCGAGCACGCGGTTGCCTGGTTGAAGCGAGAAGTGTTCGATGAAGTCCCGCGCCACCGGCACCCAGCGCCCGTCATAACGATAGCCGCCATAGCCATATTCGCGCGGTCCGTCGAAATAGGTCTCGCCATATTCGCGGGAGATGCGGATGTGCTCCTCGGTCTTGGCGGTCGCGCGCGCCGAGAGATTGCGCTTGCCGCGCGGCAGCTTTGACAAGAGGTTTACTTCGGCCATCGGCATCATCCAGTGTGGGTCATGACGCTCTCGCGCCGAGCGTGCGGTAATCAAGCCCGGCCACGCGCGCGGCGGCGGCATCGAGCACGCGATAGGGATCCAGGACTAGGCGGCCGCGCATGAGTCGTGCAAGATCGGCAGGCGCGAGTTCGCGGAATTCCGGCCACGGCGTCATGATCGCCAGCGCATCGACATCGCGCGCTGCTTCAAGCGCGCTGGATGCGGCCGTCAGATTCGGATGCTGCGCGGCGGACACCGGCACGGCCGGATCGAACGCGCGCACCGGCCATGCCGCGAGCTGCGCGATCAACGCCAGTGCTGCCGAGTTCTTCACCGAATGGGTGTTTTCCTTGTAGGCGAGGCCGAGCACCCCGACCCGTGCCGCCGGATTCGCAGCCAGCAGCGCCTCATGCAACTCGCGCAACGCCCAGTCCTTACGATGGACACTGTTGGCGACGATGGCGCGGATCATGCCGGCATCCGTGCCGTGCTGGTCCGACAGCCGTATCACGGTCGCGAGGTCGCGCTCGATATTGCCGCCGGCAAGCCCAAGCCCCGGTGCGAGATAAGCATAGGGGCCGATGCGCGCATCGAGCTTCAGCGCGGGCGCGATCTCGGACCAGTCGGCACCGACGCGCTCGCAGAGCTCGGCGAGCGTGTTGGCGGTGGTGACGGATGCCGCCAGCGCGCAGTTGATGGAGATCTTTGCCAGCTCGGCGCTCTCCAAGCGCATCGGCAGCAGCGGGCAGCCGAACGATTCGAGGAAGCTTCGCCAAGCCGACGGCAAGGGCGCATCCGGATCGAGGCAGCCGAGGATGAAGCGCTCAGGTTTCGTTGCGCGCTCGACGGCGCGGCCGAAGACCAACGTCTCGACCTGGTAGAGAATAGTGCGGCCGGGACGTTGCCGTGCCCGAGTGAATCCCGGCGGCACCTGGCTGAGGATGACGATAATGGCATCGTCGCGCGTGTTGCCGAGCACGATGTCGAGCAGGGTGTCGATGCCGCCGAGATCGCTCACGCCGGTGCCATCGGTCGGCACGTCGGGCGCGACATAAACGAGATCGCAGCCGCGCAGTGCGGCGGCGTCCGCAGAGAAGCTAATACGGTTGCGATGCGTACGCAGGAGATCGTCCAGCCCAGGCTCGCGCACTGGCAACTCACCGGCAGCGATGCGGTCGATCAAAGACGCATCGGCATCAAAGCCGAGCGTCGCAAACCCCTGGCCTGCGGCGGCGATGGCTGAGCAAAGGCCGAGATGGGTCATGCCAGCATAGGCGATGCGGGGCTGGCTCATGCGGTGCTTCCCGCTTGAATGCCACGGCCGAGCCGCGTCAGCGTGCGATGCAGCCAGATATCATTGGAGAGATCGGTCTGCGCGCGTGCCTCGCAGAGCCGCTTGAAATGCGCATATTCCAGCGCCCAGGTTGGATCGTCCTGCACCAGGATCTGGCTCTCTTCAGGAGGACGGCCGCTCGGTAGCACGCGGGTGCGGTGGATAAAGCTGCTCGGTCCCCATTTGCACAGGGATTCGATATGCGCTGAGCCGTTCTCGGCGAAGACGTCGCAAGTGAAATGGTTGCGCCAGGATAGCAGCGTCATCTCAAGCTCGATCTGCGGGCGCCCCTCGGCGGCGATCACGACGTGATCCGGTGCGCGATTCTCGAACCGCTCGGCCGAGACGATGCGGAAGGTATCCGCGATATCGCCGAACCAGAAGCGCACGGTATCTAGCAGATGCGAGCCGAGATCACCGAGTACGCCATCGCCAGTGTCGCGCCAGGCCGAATTGCGTACCAGCCGCGCGGTGCCGTTGCCGTAGAACATGCGGCAGCGATAGATGGCGCCGAGCTGGCCGGATTGCAGCAACTCGCGCATCCGGACGAAATGCGGCTCGAAGCGATGGTTGTAGGCGGTGACGCACAGTGCGCCGGTTCGGCGTGCGAGCGCTTCGAGCGCACGAAGATCGTCGCCGTCAGCGGCAAACAGCGGTTTCTCGACCAGCACATGCTTGCCACGCTCGAGCAGATAGCGCAGCAGCTCGATCTTCGGCGCATCCGGCGTGCAGACGATGGCCGCGTCAAAACGGTCGATTGGAACATCTTCGAGACGCCGCCAGTTCGCGTCCGGAGCGACGGGATCGACGATGCCGACAGCATCCTCGCCCGCGACCTTGAAGCGCTTGTGGCCCTGAACTCCGTACCCGACGACGATGACTTTCATCGCGGCCTCAGCGGTACTGTGCCTGCCGCTCGAGACGGTCGATCTTGTCGAGGATGTCGTTGGGCTCGGTCGGGACGTTGCCCTGGTGCTCGCAGGCGACCGCGGCGGAGAGCGAGCCAAGCACGGCGGCAACGACCGCATTGCCGGTGAGATACATCGCAGGCGCGGCGTAGGCCAGCAGCGCGTCGCCGGAACCAACGGCATCGACGACATTGTCGGCAAAGCTGTCGATCGCGAAGAAGGAGCGGACGTCCTCGTCGCTCTTCGGCTCGCCGCGGAAAGCCATCAGGCCGCGCGGACCGAGCTTGAGCAGCAGCGTCTTGCAATGCGCCTGGCGGTAGAGCTCGGTGCCGAGCGGGCGCACGACCGAATCCTGGTCACCGAGCGCGAACCGCGCCTCGCGCTCGTTCGGCGTGATCAGGTCAAAACCCTGGAATTCAAGGATGTTGCCCCAGCGGCTCGCAACCTGTGAATCGGCGACGCGGAAGGCGGTCTTCGGGATCGCCTTGACAAGATACGGAATAGTCTCGCGGTTGAAGATGCCGTGGCGGAAGTCGCTGAACACGACGATATCGGCCTGCACCGACGCGATGCGATCGGCCAGCGTGCGGAGGATGCGCTCGGAGATCGGCCGGTTGTCGACACGATCCACCTTGAGCAAATGATGGCCTGCGGCGACGATAACGTCCTTGTTGGTCGTCGGCCGGTTCGGATCGACGATCGCATGGAAATTGATGTTGGTGGCGCCGAGGTCCTGCTTGACGAATTCCGCGGTCGCATCGTCGCCCAGCACAGTTGAGAAGGTCACTTGCGTGCCGGCGCTGGCGAGATGCTTGGCAACGATGCCGGCGCCGCCGACGAAGTCCTGCTTCTCCTCGAAGCGCACACTCATGGTCGGCGTCTTGGTGCCGCCGCCGATCACGGCGCAGCGCGTATAGGTATCGACGATGGTGTCGCCGATCACGTGGACGCGCAGGTCGTGAAAGCGGTCGAGCACGCCACGCAGGCTGTCGAAATCGAGGTGCTCCGCATAGAGCAACGTCAGCAGCTTTTCGGTCGCGATCGACGGCGGCGACGTCTCGATGATGTGCGAGGACGAGAAGACGATATCGCCGGGCGTGAAGATCAGCTCTCCGCCATAAGCCTCGACCGTTTCCTTCTCCTCGGCAGTACGTGGATGCAGGCCGCCCGCAGTGTATTCGTAGCCCTTGGCGAAGATGTCGGGCTCGATCAGGCGGATATTGTCGATCGGCGTCGGCTTCGGGTCGATCATCACGTAATCGACGGCCTCGAGCGCGGCGAGGTTGAAGGCGCGGAGCTCCTGCGGCACGAAGGGGCGGAAATTCGCTTTCAGGATATGTGCGTCCGCCGTCAGGCTGGCGATCAGGATGTCGCCCTTGCTTTTGGCGTAGAGGAGATGGCGGACATGGCCGGGATGCACGACGTCGAACGTGCCATGGCACATGATGACCTTGCGGGCGCGTGGACGGCGGCCGATCAGCGCGGCGATTTCGGCCGCGGTTTTCAGCTTGTGGCTCACCATCCGATGCGTCGCATCGTCCATCATGCCGGCGCTCCCTTGGTCGCCAGAGCGTTGAACCACGCCGACGTCGCGGCTGCAATGGAATCCGGGTTCCAGAGCGGCGCGTCGCGCCAATAATCGATCTCGGCGAGGATGCGGCGGACGCCTTCCTCGAAGCTCACCTCCGGCTCCCAGCCTAGCTCGCGGCGGATTTTTTCGATATCGGCAAAGGTGCAGTCCGGCTCGCCTGGGCGCCTCGGAATGTGAATCACAGGGCCGCCGAGCAGGGCGACCAGATGGTTGACCGATTGCGGATTGCCGGCGCCGAGGTTCCAGATTTCACCGGTCAGTTCGGTCTCGCCGGCGCGCAAAAAGGCCTCCGCGACGTCGCTGGCATAGACAAAGTCGCGCGTCTGGGTGCCGTCGCCGACGACAGTGAAGGGTTTGCCGGCAAGCTTCTGGCGCAAGAACACGCCGAACACCGCGCCATAAGCGCCCGAGGTGCGCGAGCGCGTGCCGTAGGCGTTGAAGATGCGGATGACATTGACCGGGAGCTTGTACACGGTGTGCCAGTGCAGCACCGCCTGCTCGCCCTGGTATTTGCTGAGCGCGTAGGGATATTGCGGCGAGATCGGATGGTCCTCGCGGGTCGGCGTCGCGGCCAGCCCATAGCAGGAGGACGACGCCGCATAGACGAACTTGCGCACGTGGGCTTGGCGAGCGCATTCCAGCACCTGCGCAGTGCCCTGCACGTTCACCGACATATAGTCGAGCGGCGACTCGATCGAGGGGACGATGTCGCCGATCCCGGCGAAGTGGAAGACGCGGGTGACATCGCGGAACAACGCGCCACCCGGCTGCGCATCGCGAATGTCGCCGCGTTCGAAGGTGAGATCGGCATTGCCGGCATGCGCGGCGAGGTTGGCCTCGCGGCCGCCGACGAGATTGTCGATCACCCGCACCCGGTAGCCCCGCGACAGCAACAGCTCGACCATGTGGCTGCCGATGAAGCCGGCGCCACCTGTCACCAGTGCGGTCGGACGGGCGCTCATCTGGCCCCGAGCTTCTTCATGGTGCGGACGTTGTAATACCAGTCGTCGTCAAAGCTGTTCGGCAGCAGGTGATTGACGAAGGCGCGGGCGAGATCGCGCATCGCATCCTCGATCGTCCGCGCAGGCGCGTAGCCGAGCACGCGACGGATCTTGTCGGAATTGACGTGGTAGGAGCGGTTGTCGTCCGACGGCGTGGTGACGATGCCGATGTCGCGACGGCCGTTGGTCTCGACGACGGATTTCACCATGCCGGCGAGGTCGGAAATCGAATGGTTCTCGAAGCCGATATTGAAGGTCTCGCCGTGGATCTTGTCGTGCGGCGCGGTCAGCATCAGCCGGTAGGCGTCGACCATGTCCTCGATGTGGAGGTTGGGCCGCATCTGCTTGCCGCCGAACACGGTAATGACGCCCTTGTTCACGGCGTGGTTGGTCAGGATGTTGACGGAGAGGTCGAGCCGTGTGCGCGGGCTATAGCCGCAGATCGTCGCCGGGCGCACCGTCACGCAGGTGAAATCATCAGCCTTGTGCTTCCACAGCAGCGGCTCGCACATGCCCTTGAACTTGTTGTAGAGCGTCAACGGCACCAAAGGATGGTCTTCAGTGACGTTGGGCGCGTCGCTGACGCCGTAGACCGAGCTCGTCGAGCAATAGACGAAGCGCTTCACGCCCGCCTTGCGCGCGGCGACCACCAAGGGCTCGAAGCAATCGTAATTGATGGTCTTGGACAGGTTCTCGTCGAGCTCGAAGCTTGCATCGTTGGAGATGCAGGCGAGATGCAGCACGGCATCCTGGCCCTTGAGATAGGTGGCAAGCTTCGCGGTGTCGCGAATGTCGCCCTGTTCGACGCGCAGGTTCGGATGGTTCGGCAGCCGCGAGCCGAAGAACAGGAGATCGTAGACGGTGACGTTGTAGCCATCCGCAAGCAGGCGAGGGACCAGGACATGGCCGACATAGCCGGCACCGCCGGTGACGAGGACGTTCTTGAGCATTGCAATCCGGTGTCGTTAGCGATCGATACGGCCGACCACGCGCTTCCGGGCCGGCTTGCGCGGCGACAGTTCATAGCCTGCTGCCAGCGCGTCATTGCGGAACATGGCGACGGTCTCGCGCGAGTAGACGTCGAGGTCCTTGCCGATCAGGTCGAATTTCTTGAGCAGATCGGCCGAGAGCGTGATGATGTGGCAGCCGATGGCGTCGGCCTGGAACATGTTGAGCAGCTCGCGCGGGCTCGCCCAGAGCAGCTGCGCGGCGGGGCGATCCGACAGGATATCGAGCGCCTCCGCCATCATCGCGACGGGATCGCGTCCGGTATCGGCGATGCGGCCGGCGAACACGGAGACGATCGCCGGCGTGCTGGCGTCGAGCACGTCGCGGACGCGTTCGACCTGGCTCAGCGTGAGAATGGCAGTGACGTTGACCTTTACGCCTTCGCGCGCAAGCTCAGCGATGGCGGGGCCGCAGAACTCGCCGCGGGTGGTCGTCACCGGAAGCTTCACGTAGACGTTCGGTCCCCAGGAGGCGATCTCGCGGGCTTCGTGAGCGATTGTGGCGAGGTCGTCGCCCAGCACCTCGAAGCAGATCGGCCGGTCCCGCACCATCTGCAGGGCCGCGCAGCCGAAGGTGCGGTAGTCGCCGACGCCCGCAGCGCGCATCAGCGACGGGTTGGTGGTGAAACCCTTGATCCGCGGATCAAGCGACGTGCGCTGGATCGTTGCGAGATCCGCGCCGTCGCCGAAAATCTTGATGTTGAGCGCGTCAATGCTCGGTGCGTTCATGTTGCGTAAGCCCCTTCAGCCTGTTGCCTGCTGGATCCATCTCACGCGATCCAGCCTGGTCAGCTCAAACTCATCTACCTCTTGCACTGAGCGATTTTCGCTCGGGCAATGACGACTCACGCACGACGCAAAACTACTCCTCCCGGAGTCCCCAGGCCAGCGGCTCACCATTTGGTGGCGCTGCGCTGCAGCTTCGGATGCGAGACCAGGCAATGCCAAACCACGGCCTGGAACGCTTCGGCATGCGGTGTGACACGCTGTTCCGCCGCAGTCGGAATGACGACGACGACATCGCCGGCCTGCTTCGCATAACCGCCGTCGCGCCCGACAATGCCGAGTACGCGCGCGTCCTTGGCCTTCGCCTCTTTCACTGCCGCGACGATGTTGGGGCTGACATTGCGTTCGAGATTGCCGCCGCCGACCGAAAGAACCAGGATGGCGTCACGCGATCCGATGCGGCTGACCCTCAGCCATTCTGCGAATACGCTCGGCCAGCCCTCGTCATTGGTGCGGGCGGAGAGTTCGGAGACGTTGTCGGTGGGTGCGTAGGCCTCGATGCCGCACAGCTTGCGGAAATCGTTGACGGCGTGGCTTGCATTCGCCGCACTGCCGCCGACCCCGAGGATGAACAGCCGGCCGCCGCGCTCGCGCAAGGCTGCAAGCTCGTCGCAGAGCGCCTCGATTTCGCCTGCCGGCAGGGCCCGCGCGATATCGCAGACCTCCCGCAGATATTGGGCGACGTGTTCCACCTTCGCGACCGGCCTCGTTTGTGCTTCGTCGAGCCCGGTGTGCGGGCCAGCCGGCGAATCACCGCTAATCTGGTTATCCCGCTGCGAATCCCGACGCACGTTCAAAACCGCTGCAATTCGCGGCACCGTAGTCTTACTGTGTCCGCGTATTGCCACCTCATGTCTGTGTTCTGAGTCGATTCGGGGCCCCCGAACGATAGGCCGGGGGCAGTTATCAACAGGTCGTGCGTCGGAACGGCCCCATTCGGCGCCAATTCGAGGTAGCGAATGGCCGCTGGCCTTGATCGACCGCTCGCTTAAGCTATCAGGCGCTGATTCCATCACGACGCGGCAGAGGCCGGGCGCGGGGTGGAGCACGAAATACCTCCAGCCGGTGAAGCGCCATGAGCAGCGATCGTGCCGACGATTTTCCCGCAGGTTCTGCGACCGGGATCAGGCCGCTCGCTCGCGAGCCTTGGGTGGATATCGCGGATGGTGCCGCGCTTGCGAACTGGTCGGCGGAGGACGAGATCCGCTACAACCAGCAGAACCGGCAGAGCGAGAAGCTCAAATTCTTCCGCCAGGTCTTCGATTTCCTGAAGGAGAACGAGATCGCCGGCGACTATTACGAATTCGGCTGCCATCGGGCGCGCACCTTCCGCATGGCGCTGACCGAGGCGCGGCGCAAGAACCTCCACGACATGGCGTTCTGGGCCTTCGACAGCTTTGCCGGCCTGCCGGCGCCCGAAACCGAGACCAGCGTCGGCAAATGGACCCAAGGCGCGCTCGCGACCTCCGAACAGGAGTTTTTGCGCCTGATCGGCGAGCACGGCATCTACACGGATAAGGTGCGCACGGTGAAAGGCCTCTACGGGGACTCGCTCACGCCGGCGCTGAAGCAGCAGTTCGCAAGCAACGGCCGCAAGATCGCGCTCGCGAACATCGACTGCGACCTCTACGAATCAGCCATTCCTGTGTTCGATTTCATCGAGCCGCTGCTTCAGGCCGGATCGGTGCTCTATATCGACGATCTCTTCGTCGGGAACCGCGGCAATCCCGGCCGCGGCCTGGCGAAGGCCTTTGTCGAATACCGACAGCGCTCGCGGTGGCGCTTCGTGCGCCATCTCGATATCGGCTGGTGGGGGCGGTCTTATATTGCGTCCGACACGGAGTCAGACTTGATCTGATCGGGGCTACGGATCGAACAGGCTCGTGATCAGGCCAGGCGCGTCCGGACCTGGCGCGCGCAGCGTGTAGACGGGGCCGCGAAATCCCATCGCTGCGATTTTTCGCGCGATCTCGGCATCATGCAGATAGGCGGCGATGACGACGGCGGCCATGCCGGCAAGGCGCTCAGCGCTCGGCGGTTCGATTCCGATCTCGCCCGCAGGGCCATAGACACAGCGCCCCGCATAGGAGGCGGTGTCGTCGAAAACAGCGGCGAAGGGCGTGCTCTCCTGGTAGAGGCCGAGCAGCGCCTGGGCATAGGCATTGGCGCCGTAGAGCGCGATCGGACCATCGATCGCGGCGAGGCGTTGTGCTGCCCGTGCGCGACGCTCCGTCAGCGCTGCGGCAAATTTCGAGGGCGAAATATCGGACGATGCGCTGGTCTCATGTGCGAGCGGCTTCGCCGCACGCAGCAGGAAGCCCATGTCGTGGCCCTGCTTGATGTCGAAGACCTCCGCGACCGCGAAGCCTGCGCGCGCGAGCAGCAGCTCCATCTCGATGCGCCGATAGTAGTGCACATGCGGATAGTGGAAATCGACGATCGAATGCCGCCGCAGGATGTCGTCGGCGCTGGGCATCTCGATATAGGCGGTGCCATCATCCACAAGGCTCGCGCGAAGCGCGGCCAGGAATGGTGCGGGCTCCGGCACATGCTCGATGACCTGCCGGCACACGACAGCATCGAAGCGGCGCCCGGCGATCGCCGGGACCGGGAACATCGCGCGGTGCAGAGTCACGCCAGTGCCGGCAAACCGCTCGGGCCGAAGCGCGCGGCTGGGCTCGACCAGATCGACACGCGCCGATCGTCGTGCCAGCGCTAGCGACAGCGCGCCGCCACCGCCGCCGACCTCGAGCACGGCTGGTTCCGATTTTAGATGCCGCATGATCAGCGCCGCGGTCTCGTCCACGGCCGCGATCATGCCTGGGCTCACAGGCTCGTTGGTCAGAACCAGTGCGCCATAGAGCTCATCGGCGGCGTCAGCGTCGAAGGCAATATTGGAGAGATGTCCGCAATTGCGACACGCCGCGATGTCCAGTTCGCCGAAGCCGCCTGCTTCATCCATGCCGGCCGGACGCACCGCATGCATCGGCGTGCGCGCCACCGACCAAATCGTGTCTGCATCGCCCGATCCGCAGACGACGCAGCGATGCGGCGTGGCGGCGGGCCCGGTCATCTAGCGCCAGGCCTCGATCGGCACCGGATGGTCACGGCCGCCCTCGGCGATCTGCCGCGCCATCACCATCGCCTGTTCGAGACAGTCGTCGATGTCGAGGCCGTAGCGATAGCTGCCCGCGCGGCCGATCGAATAAACGTGGTCGGGCATCAGCGCGTAATATTTGCGCGCGAGCTCCTGCTCGGACTTGAACGGCAGCGGATAGTGCTTGCCGTTGTGTGAGGGGATTTCCATACCGACGAGGCTGGTCGGCGATTTGTGGTGCGTGAATTTCTTGTATTCGACGAGCCGCGTGAACGCCTCGTCATTGGCGTAATAGAGGAAGTAGACGTGCTCGGGGAAGACGTGCTCGGTCGGCAGCACGATCTTGTGGAAGTCGCGGCCGATGAAGGCGAGTTCGCCATGGCAGCGCCCGAACGGCTCGTCCGGCGAGATCGTGGAGATGATGACGTCGTAGCTGTGCTTCTCGCCACCGAACCAGACCGCGCGTCCCTGCAGATCGTATTGCTCGATGCGGGTCGACAGCAGCACGCGCGCGCCTTCGGTCGCGACGTCGAAATAGCGATTGTAGCCGTCTTCCGCGTGCGGATAGGCCGACCATGCCGTGTCCCACGCCGCGCGCGAGCCGCTCTTGATGGTGACGCCCTTCGGCGACCAGTTGAACGTATCGATGCGCTTGTTGTCGTCGACCAGCCACATCTTCTTGTTGTACTTGTCGATCAGCTTGTCATAGAGCGTCTGGCCGACCGAGCCGACCCAATATTCCTCGAGGTTCTTCGCTTCCGCGACGCCGCGCGCCGACTGGCGCTCCGCGGCGATCTTGGCACGATCCGGCATCAACGCGATGTCGTCCTCGTGGATCGGATAATTGTAGAAGGCGTTGTCGGGCTCGACATAGGTGATGAACTGATGGTCGGCGCAGGAGCGCAACGGCACGATCGCGTCCATGTAGTCGTAGACGGCGCGGTTCTGCGTCAGGAAGTGGCGTGGGCCGAACGTGTAGGGATGGCCGCCATACCAGAAGGTGCGCACGCCGGCGCCGAGGAACGGCGCGGCCTCGACGATCGTGACGTCCCAGCCGCCCAGCTTCATGAGCTGATGTGTCGCCGCGCAGCCGGCGATGCCGCCGCCGATCACCAGAGCCGTCTTCATCCGTCTAGTCCCATATGAATCGACAAGATGCGAATCGAGATCATGCCGGTATCGGCGAACGGCCGGACCGCGTCAATCGGGCCTGCCGGCTTGTCCGTGTTTCGCCGGATGGGACACACAGAATGTGACGGCCTCGCCGACGTCGGCAAACATCCGGTCGGGTACCGGCGGCGCGCGATCCGGATAGCGCTCGACATCGCGGCAGGCAAAGCCGGTCCGCACGCCATAGCTTGTCAGCCCCATCGCGCGCCCCGCGCCGATGTCGCGCAGGCTGTCGCCGATCAGCACGGAGCGGCCGATATCGATGTCGAAATCGGCAATTGCGCGGCGAAGGAGCAATGTTCCCGGCTTGCGACATTCGCAGGCCATCTGGAAGTCCGGCGCGCCGCCCGGCGTGCGCTCCGGATGATGCGGGCAGAAATAGACGGCATCGACGATGCCGCCATCTTCAGCCAGCAATACGCGAAGCCGGGTGAAGATCGTCTCGAGACTAGGAAGCGTGACAAAACCCTTGGCCACTTGGGCCCGGTTGGTGACGATGATTGCGAGGTATCCCGCCTCGCGCGCCGTCCGTACGGCTGTGCCCGCCCCCGGGATCAGGCGGATGTCGTCCGGCCCCAGCACGCCGTGGCCGCCCGGCTCCTCGTTCAGCACGCCGTCACAGTCGAAGAAAATGGCTGGGCGCATGGGCATTCCGGTGGGTTTGGTCTGCTTGTAGTGCGGAGGCCGGATGGAACGAAGCGAAATCCGGGTTTCATGCCTATTGTGCTGTGCGGCGTCCACGGTCTATGTGCTGCGACAAAGCCGCCATTCATGGAGATTGTATGCCAGCCCCAGGCCAAAGCCCTGAGCGGAGCGCGAAGGCGCTTCTGCTTGAAGGTGTCAACGACAGCGCCGTGGATTTGTTCAAGAGCGCTGGCTTTACCAACGTCGAGCGCCTGACCAAGGCGCTGGATGGCGAGGATTTGCGAAAGGCGCTCAAGGGCGTGTCGCTGCTCGGCATCCGTTCCCGCACCCAGATCACCGACGACGTGCTCGAAGCCGCCGACGGGCTGCTCGCGGTCGGCTGCTTCAGTGTCGGCACCAATCAGGTCGATCTCTTGGCGGCGCGCAAGCGGGGCATTCCCGTGTTCAACGCGCCCTTCTCCAACACGCGCAGTGTCGCCGAGCTCGTGATCGGCGAGATCGTGATGCTACTGCGGCAGATCTTTCCGCGCTCGGTGTCGGCCCATGATGGCGGCTGGGACAAGTCCGCGGCCGGCAGCCGCGAGGTGCGCGGACGTACGCTCGGCATCATTGGCTACGGCAATATTGGCTCGCAGCTCTCGACGCTCGCCGAAGCCATGGGCATGCGGGTGATCTATTATGATCGCACCGACAAGCTTCGCCATGGAAACACCGAGCCTGTCGAGAAACTTGATGAGCTGCTGGCGCAGAGCGACGTCGTCAGTCTGCATGTACCGGAGACGCCGGAGACTGCGGGCATGATCGGCGAGAAAGAACTGCGGGCGATGAAATCAGGCTCGTTCCTGATCAACAACAGCCGCGGCACGGTCGTCGATCTCGACGCGCTCGCGGGCGCCTTGCGCGATGGTCACATTGCAGGTGCGGCGATCGACGTGTTTCCGGTCGAGCCGTCGTCGAATTCGGAGCGCTTCAAGAGCCCGGTGCAGGGCATCAGCAACGTCATCCTCACGCCGCATGTCGGCGGCTCGACCGAAGAGGCGCAGGAGCGGATCGGCGGCGAGGTGGCGCGCAAGCTGGTCGATTATTTCATCACGGGATCTACGATGGGCGCGGTGAATTTCCCTGAGGTGCAGCTGCATCTGCGTCCATCCGGCGTGCGCTTCAGCCACGTCCATCGCAACGTGCCGGGCATGCTGCGCCGGCTGAACGAGGTCTTCCTTCAGCGCGACATCAACATTGCCGCGCAATATCTGGAAACAGCCGGCGACCTCGGCTACGTCGTGCTCGATGCCGATCTCGGCGGCGAGGATTCAGGTGCGCTGCTGGCGCAGATCCGCGCGCTCGAGGGCACAATCGGCGCGCGGCTGGTGTTCGAGCACTAGCCGGTTCCGAGCGAAGTTGACGACCGGCGGCAGGTCGCATTGAATGCGGCTTGCTGAACCAGAACATAAAAGCCGGGTGGAAACGATGACGCGAACGAGGGCGAAGCTGTGCGCATGGCTGGTGGGGACGGCTGCGGCGCTAGGCGCGAGTAGCGCCTTCGCGACAACGCTGGCGGAGGATGCCGATACCGTCTGCAAAGGGCTCGTTGGCGGGGCCGATGCCGTCAAGATCGACGCCGCGACATTGCAGTCGCCGTCTCAGCTTGCAGTCGCCGAGCGTGGACCGACGCCGGCCGGCCGGATCGCGCCGGCCAATCCCACTTTTTGCAAGGTGCTTGGCCATATCGAACCGACCGATCCCAAGGCGCCACCGGTCAAATTCGAAGTGAATCTCCCGGTCGAATGGAACGGGCGCTCGGTGCAATATGGCGGCGGCGGTTTCAACGGCATGCTGATCACCGGCCTCGGCCTGCCACCGGCCTATCCCTTCGACAAGCCATCGCCGCTTGCACGCGGCTTCGTCACCTACGGCACCGATTCCGGTCATGAGTCCAAGCCCGGCGAGCCGCCGCAACTGTTTGCGCTCAACGACGAGGCGTTCGAGAATTTCTCTCATCGCGCCTACAAAAAGGTGCGTGACGCCGCTCTCGCGCTGATGCAGCTTGCCTACGGCAAGAAGCCGGACAGGATGTACTTCATGGGCTCGTCCGAAGGCGGCCGCGAAGCCCTGACCATGGCGCAGCGCTATCCCGACGATTTCGACGGCATCTTTGCGCGTGTGCCCGTCATCAATTGGGTTGGCTTGCAGCATGCCGGCACCCGCTCTGGTCTTGTGACCATGGGCGAGGGTTGGATCAATCCGGCGCAGGTGAAACTGGTCGGTGATGCCGTGCGCGCGGCTTGTGACAAGGCCGATGGCTCCGACGATGCGCTGGTGCAGGATCCCGTCGGCTGCAAGGCGGCGTTCAAGGTCGAGACGCTGCGGTGCGCCGACGGCAAGAGCGGCGATCAGTGCCTCAACGACGCACAGATCAAGGCCATCAACACGCTGCACGCCACCTACAAATTTCCATTCACGCTCGCAAACGGCCTCGACGACTATCCGGGCTGGGGCGTGTCGGGCGAGGACACACCGGCGATCGGGCCGACCGGTGGCTGGATGGCGTGGTGGCTCGGCGCCGCGCCGCCGGCGCAGCCGCCCGCGCCTAACAACGGCATCGCCTGGGTCTATGGTGCCGGCGGCATTCAATATGTGTTCGCGCGCGATCCCAAGCTCGACGTCACCACCTACAAGGTGGAGGACCACAAGGCGCGGTTGCTCGAGGTCTCCAGCCTGATGGATTCGACCGATCCCGATCTCAGCCGCTTCCGCGCCCGCGGTGGCCGTTTGATCATGCTCGAGCACATGGCGGATTACGCACAGAGCCCCTATGCCGGCATCCGCTATTTCGAGAGCGTCGAGCGCAAGGTCGGCAAGGCCGAGACCGCGGAATTCGCGCGGCTGTACACCGCGCCCGGCGTTGATCATGTCGGGTCCGGCGCGCCGGCCAATGTCGACATGCTGAGCGCGCTGGTCGATTGGGTCGAGAAGGGCACCGCGCCCGGTGATCTCGAAGTTACCGAGCAGAAGGTCGAAGCCCCGTCATTCGCGGTCACGCGCGCGATGCCACTGTGCCGCTGGCCGGGCTGGCCGCATTACAAGTCCGGCCCGGTGACGGCGGCTGCGAGCTTCAGCTGCGCGCCTTAGGGCACTGATTGTCGCCACAGCGTCATGGCCGGGCTTGTCCCGGCCATGACGTACTTGGGATCGCGATAACAGTTCGTGGATGCCCGGGACGAGCCCGGGCATGACGACCTCCTATTGTTCTAGTGTGCGCCACCTCCACTCGCCGCCTTCACCCGCCGCGTCAGCAGCACCGCGATCGCGGCGAGCACGAGGACTGCGCCGATCACGGCGAACGCGTCGGAATAGCCCATCACCAGCGCCTGGCGCTTCACGGTTTTGCCGAGCGCGATGATGGCCTGCTCGCGCGCTGCGTTGGGATCGGGCACGCCATGGGCCATGAAGTAGTCCGTCATCTGCACGATGCGGGTGCGGACTTCTTCGCGTCCGAGCGTGACGGACTGGCCGATGATGTTGGAGTGGAACTGCTCGCGCTTGGTGATGATAGTGGCGAGCGTCGCGGTGCCGATCGCGCCGCCGAGATTGCGGAACATGTTGCTGATGCCGGACGCCGCCGCAGCGTCCTGCGGCGCGATGCCACCTGTCAGCACCGAGGTCAGCGGCGTCAGCACCATGGCCTGACCGACAGCGCGCACGATGTTCGGAATCCAGAGCTGATCGCCGGCATAGTCCGGCGACATGCCGGTGTTCATGAAGCAGCTATAGGCGAAGATCAAAAGGCCGGTGATCGCGATATAGCGCGTGTCGAAGCGCTGCATCAGCTTGGGGATCAGCGGGATCAGCACCAGCTGCGGCAATCCGGTCCAGGCGAGCACGTTACCGATTTGCTCGGCATTGTAGCCCTGCGCCTGGCCGAGATAAGCGGGCAGGATGTAGACCGAGCCGAACAGCGCGAAGCCGACCATGGTCATCGCGATCGTGCCGAAGCCGAAATTGCGCTGCGTCAGCAGACGCAGCCGGATCAGCGGCTTTTCGATCGACAATTCGATCGTGACAAACAGCGCGAGGCTGACGGCGGAGATCGCGGCGAGCTTCAGGATGAAGGGCGATGAAAACCAGTCGTCCTTGTTGCCTTCCTCGAGCACGGCCTGCAGCGCCGACAGCCCGATCGCCATGGTGACGATGCCGGCCCAATCGCCTTCTCTCAAAAGGCCAAGTTGCATCTTCTGCCGCTCCAGCGTCATGTAGAGGGCGGCCACCATCACCGCAGTCGGAATTACGTTGACGAAGAAGATGGTGCGCCAGCCGTAGGTCTCCGTGAGATAGCCGCCGATGGTCGGGCCGATCGCGGGCGCAAAGGTCACTGACAGCGCGAAGATCGCGAGCCCCACCGGCTGTTGCGGCTTCGGCAGTTTGGTCAGCACCAGCGTGAACGCCATCGGGATCAGCACGCCGCCGGCAAAGCCCTGCAGGCCGCGCATCGCGATCATCGACGGCAGATCATGGGTGAAGGCACAGGCGACCGAGAAAGCCGCGAACAGCGTCGCGCTCGTCAGCATGTAGCGGCGGAACGTGAACACGCGGCTCAGATAGTCGGTCAGCGGGATCACGATGATCTCGCCGATCAGGTACGACGTCGAGATCCAGGAGCCGTTATCAGCCCCGGTGCCGATACCGCCCTCGATGTTGGCCAGCGAGGCATTGGTGATCTGGATGTTCAGGATCGCCATGAACGAACCGATCATGGCGGCGAGCACAGCGATCCAGACAGCGGCGCTCGCGCGGTTGGGATCGACTGTGACGTGACTAGGCGTCGCGGCCGGTGTCGCGGGCGTCGAAATTGAAAGGCTGTTTGACATGGCACGATCCTCCGGAAACGAGATTTGCCGTCGGTGTTACGGCCGCATGCGTGGTCGGCGCGATCGAACGTGTTGCGATGGTCGGGATGACGGACATGCCGGGCCGCAGCGCGATTCCTGGTCCGTGTTCTGCATCGAACGCGATCTTGACGGGGATGCGCTGCACCACCTTGGTGAAATTACCGGTGGCGTTGTCCGGCGGCAGCAGCGCGAATTCCTGGCCGCTGGCCGGTGCGATGGAATCGACGTGACCGTGCACGACCTGGCCGGGGAACATGTCGACCTCGATATCGACAGCCTGGCCGGATTTCACGTGGGTGAGCTGCGTTTCCTTGAAATTGGCGACGACATAGGTGCCGTCGGTCGGCACGATCGACATCAACTGCGTGCCGGCCTGCACGAACTGGCCGACGCGCAACGAGCGATTTCCAACCACGCCGTCGATTGGGGAAACCACGTTGGTGTAGCCGAGGTTCAACTCGGCTTGGTGCTGCATCGCGTCCGCACGCGCGGCGGCTGCTCTGGCCTGCACGATCTCAGCCTTGAGCAGGTCGACCTGCTTGAGGGCTGATGCAAGATTGGCGGTGTCGCGTTCGAGCGTCGCCTGCGCGGAAGCAATGCGTGACTGCGCCTGCTGTGCATTCTGCACGCTGCCAGAGCCGGTCGCGGCCAGATCAGTGTAGCGCTTGTTGTCCTGCGCGGCGAAGGTGAGGTTAGCCTGATCGACATCGAGCGTGGCTTGTGCGGCCTTGATCACCGCCTGCTGGACCTCGATCTGCGCTTCCTTGCTGGAGATTGTGGCATTCGCCGCCAGCACATCGGCCTTGGCTTGATCGAGCGCGACCTTGAAGTCGCGATCGTCGATCCTCGCCAGCACCTGGCCGGCTTTCACATGCTCGTTATCGCCGACCACAACCCGATCGAGATAGCCGCTGACCTTCGGCGCGATGGTGGTGTTGTCAGCCTTCACATAGGCGTCATCGGTGGAGACGAGGTACTGGCCGACGGTCCAGTAATCGTAGCCGTACCAGCTCGCGCCGGCCAAGACGACGACCGCCGCCCCCATCAGCAAGAGTTTGCGAAGGTTAAGCTTTTTACGGACGGCGGTGGCTTGCGCGCCGGGGAGGACGCCCTCCAGCGCGGAAGCGGGTAGGGCAGTCTGGGCGGCAGCAGATGGGGTGGTGTGGACGGTCATGACCGGATCCCCTGAATTAGGAAACTTGATAATTTCCAAAATGAGACTAGCTTTGGAATTGTCAATGGAATGACAGTCATCATTTAAAGACATGGCTCAGGCAAAAGACTTGGCTCAGGCAAAATCAGACAGCGAATACCGTCCGCGCGGGCGACCGCCGGTGCGCAGTGACGACGAGACGACGCGAATCGTCCTCGAAGCTGCGCGGCACACGTTCGCGGTCGAGGGCTATGCTGCGACCAGCACGGAAGAGCTTGCGCGCCGCGCCGGGATCTCGACAAAGACCCTCTATCGTCTGTTTCCGGGCAAGGCCGCACTGTTCGAAGCGATGTGCGCGGACAGGCTCGAGCGGCTGCTCTCTGCCGTCGATCTTCAGTCCAGCGATGACGTCAATATCGAAACGGGCTTGCGTGCTGCATTGATGGCCTGCGCCGATCTCGCGCTCGATCCGGAGGTGGTGGCGCTGCAGCGCATGGTGTTGCAACAATCCGCCACGTTTCCCGAACTCGCCGCAAACTTCTACAGCAACGGCATTGCCCGCACCGCCAAGGCGCTTGCCGGCTGGCTGCGCCTTCAGGTCAAGCGCAAGCGGATCATCATCGACGATCCCGATGAAATCGCCGGCATGCTGATCGGCATGGTCGCGTCCGCCCCGCAGCGCGCGGCCATCTATGGCGGCGCACCGCTGCCGTCACGCAAACAGATCGAGCGTCGCGTGCAGATCTGCGCGGCCCTGTTCCTCGACGGCTGCCGCGCCAAATCGGCTTAGCGCCTTTTGACAATCTGCTCGGCTTTGATTATATAGTTCGCATGCGAAATAAATCGCCAGAAGCGAAGCATCATCGGCTGATCTATCTGCTGAGCGTCGCACAGCGGCGGCTGCAGCGCTGGATGGCCGCGCAGCCCGAGAGCGACGTGACGCCGGCGCAGGCGGGGCTGTTGTTCGTGCTCGGCAAGCAGGATGGTGCCTTAATGGGCGAGGCGGGTGCCGCCCTCGATCTCGGTCCTGCCGGCATTTCGGGCCTCGTGGATCGCAGTGCCACGGCAAGACTGGTCGAGCGGCGCGCCGATCGCGAGGATGGCCGCGCCTGGCGGGTATGGCTGACGCCGAAGGGGCGCACCGTGCTGGCGCATACGAAGTCAGCCACAGCCGACATCAACGCTGCCCTGACGGACGGATTCACCAGCGCGGAGATCGACGTCGTCGCGCGCTGGCTAACGAGCATTCAGGACAAGTTTCCAAGAGACATCACAAGAGACCCAGAGGAATAACAGGAGAGACCCATGACCGAGCATGTCCGGATCGAGAACAACGGCGGAATTCTCACGATCACGCTGGCGCGCCCCGACAAGAAGAACGCGCTGACGGATGCGATGTATCGCAAGCTCGCCGATACGATCGAAGCGGCCGAGACCGATCCGTCCGTGCGCGTGCTGCTGATCCGCGGCGAGGGCGACATGTTCACGGCCGGCAATGACGTCGGCGAGTTTGCGGCCGTCGCGGCCGGCAAGTCTGAAGGCAGCCGCAATGTCGGCCGCTTCATCCAGTCGCTGGCGCGCTGCACGCGACCGCTTGTCGCAGCCGTGCAGGGTCGCGCCGTCGGTGTCGGCACCACGATGCTCTTGCACTGCGATCTCGTGGTGCTCGCCGAGAACACGCAACTGTCGACGCCCTTCGTCAGCCTCGCGCTGGTGCCGGAGGCCGCATCGAGCCTCCTGATGCCGGCGCGCATCGGCTATGCCCGCGCCTACGAGATGTTCGCGCTCGGCGAAACCGTGCCCGCGAAATCCGCGCTGGAATGGGGCCTCGTCAACCGCGTAGTGCCGCTCGACAAGCTCGATGCCGAGGCGCTCGCGCTCGCCCAGCGTCTTGCCCGCCAGCCGGCCGGCGCGCTCACCGCGACCAAGAAGCTGATGCGGAATGGCGAAGCGCTGGTGGCGCAGATGAATGCGGAGGGCGAGCAGTTTGCCAAGCGCCTGCACACCGCCGAGGCGCGAGAGGCATTTACGGCTTTTGCGGAGCGGCGGCCGCCGGATTTCGCGAAGGTTTCGTGACGTCTGCACCTGCTTAAAGGTTTGCCAAATCGGGATTTCCCGGCATTTGACTAAAACCTTAACGGAACATTGGCATGTCGCGGGGCAAGGTGGGCTCTCTTGAAAAGTAGGCCCCGCGACTCATGTCAATGTTTAAGAAATCGGTAAGTTCGCTTCTCCTGTTGCTGATGGCTTTGCTGGCGGCCGGCGCGCTCGCATCCACAGCAATCCAGATGGTCGGGGCCTTCCACCGCTACAACGACAGTCTTGAGACCGCGCGGCTTGCCGCCGCGGACAAGGCGATCTTCCACGGCGTGCTGTCCTTGCGCAACAATCGCGGCGATGCCCAGAGTGCGATCCTTGGTGAAGATGATCCGCGCGCAAAGCTCGCCGACGCCGAGAAGGCTGAGCAGGGCGGCTATGACGGCATCGTCGCCGCGCTTGCTACTATTGATTTCGCCCGCCGCGACGAACTGGCGAGCAAGTTGAAGCAGGGTTGGGGTGAGGCCGCACCGCAATTCCAGCTGTTCTACGATGAGGCCAAGCGTCCCCGCGCCGAGCGCAAGATTGACCGGACCAACTCCTGGTACGATGCAGTCACCAAGGTGATCGACACGGCGAACCTCGCCTCGACCGCGGTGTCGAACCGCGCCTGGATGAACGATCCCTACATCGCCCGCATGATCCAGGTTCGCCGCCTCGCCTGGCAGGTGCGCGACCGCTACGGCATCCATTGCTCGGTGCTGCGCTCGAACGTCAACAGCAGCAAGCCGCTCGATGACACCCAGAAGCGCTCGCTTGCGCAGTGGGATGGCACTATTGCCTCCGGCTGGTCCGGCATGACTGAGTTGCTGGCCGCGCCCGACGTGACGGCGGAATTAATCAACGCAGCGAAGGAAGCGCAAGCCAAAACGAGCGGCGTGCTCAAGCAGATCGGCGATCTCACCAAGAATTTCGATGGCAGCGGCAAGCCGGCGATGCCGGCATCGGAATGGAATACGCTGTGCCAGTCGCCGTTCCCGCTCATCGTCGGGGTGGCAACCACGGCGCTTGATCTGTCGATCGCGCGAGCCGAGACCGTTCAGACGAAGGCGCTGACCAATCTCGTCGTGCAGTCGCTGGCCTTCCTGCTGGCGCTCGCCGTGACGCTCGCTGGTGTCTACGTCGTGCGCAATCGGCTGATGCGCCCGGTGCGCGCCATTCTCGACGCCATCGCCCGCATCGGCGCCCGCGACTACGCGACGCCGGTTCCGCAATCCCGCTATCCCGACG
>JAEWHT010000221.1 GCA_023387695.1 Pseudomonadota bacterium
GCATAGGCGTAGACGTAGAACGGCGAGTGGATGAAGTGCGGGATGTACATCCAGTAGTTCTCGTAACCCGCCTTGATCTCGATCGCCGGCCCCAGGCTCTCGCCCTGTACCGACAGCCAGAGTTCGCCGAGCCGCGTCGCGGTGAGTTCGCCATTCTTGCGCTCGGTGTGGACCGCGCGCTCGAACGAATAGAACGCAATTTGCCGCACCACGGTATTGATCATGTCCTCGACCTTGCCGGCGAGCAGCGCCTGGCGCTGCTTGGGGCTCTTGGTCTGCGCTAACAGCCGCCGGAAGGTCAGCATCTCGCCAAACACGCTGGCGGTCTCGGCGAGCGTCAGCGGCGTCGGCGCCATCAGCGCACCGTTCTTCGCGGCCAGCACCTGGTGCACGCCGTGGCCGAGCTCATGCGCGAGCGTCATCACATCGCGCGGCTTGCCCTGGTAGTTCATCAAAACATAGGGATGCGCCGACGGCGTGGTCGGATGCGAGAAGGCACCCGGCGCCTTGCCCGGGCGCACCGGCGCATCGATCCAGCGATCGGTGAAGAAGCGCTCGGCGATATCGGCCATCTTCGGCGAGAAGCCGCGATAGGCAGACAGCACCATGTTCCGCGCATCGGGCCAGCCGATGACATCGGTCGCGGCAAACGGCAGCGGCGCGTTGCGATCCCAATAAGCCAGCTTCTTCTTGCCGAACCACTTGGCCTTCAGCGCGTAATAGCGATGCGACAGTTTTGGATAAGCCGCGCGCACGGAGGCAACCAGCGCATCCACCACTTCGCGCTCGACGCGATTGTTCAGATGGCGGGAATCCGCGACATCCTTGAAGCCGCGCCAGCGGTCGGAGATGTCCTTGTCCTTGGCGAGAGTGTTGGTGATCAGCGCAAAGGTGCGCTCATTGGCCTTGAACGTCTTCGCCAGTGCTTCCGCCGCCGCCTTGCGCTTGGCGCCGTCGCGATCCTGCAGGAAATTGAGCGTCGGTTCGATTGCGAGCTCTTTTGAGCCGACCTTGAAGCGCAGGCCGGAGATGGTCTGGTCGAACAACCGGTTGAATGCGGAGTAACCGGTCTGCGCCTTCTCAAGGAACAGCTGTTCGAGCTTGTCGTCGAGCTGATACGGCTTCTCCTTGCGCAGATCTTCGATCCAGGGACGATAATGCGCGAGCTCGGGCGTCTGCATCGCGCGAGTCAAAATATCGTCATCGACGCGATTGAGTTCGAGCGCGAAGAACAGAAGATGCGTCGACGCCGCGGTCAACCGCTCCGACACGTCGCCGTAAAACTTTGAAATCGCTGGGTCCACGCTGTCGCCGGCATGAACGAGACCAGCATAGGAGCCGAGACGGCCGGCGAGATCGTCGATCGCCTCAAAGCGTCGCACGGCTTTCGCGAGCCATCTTCCGCCATCTTCGTTTGCTGTGCCTGTTGCGAGCTTGCCCTTGTAGTCCGTCTCGAACGCGACGCAATCGGCATCCATCGTTGCGAGATCGCGCGCCACTTCCGGTGCGTCGATCCCGGAATAGAGATCGGCGAGGTTCCACTCCGGAAGCTTGCCTGTCTTGCTCGCAGATTTTGCGGGTGAAGATTTGGCGGAGGGTTTTGGCTTGGCGGCAGATTTCTTGGCGACAGATGTTTTGGTGGCGAGCTTGCGGACGGCAGCTTTGGAGCGCGAAGTCATTGTGTGGGAAACCTGTGTTCAACAATCGCGACGGCGGGCGGGGGCATCAAGGTTTAAGAGTGCGTTAATCGGCTTCGGCCAGAGTGACCCGATTCGAGACAGATAGTAGTAGCGTGCGGGGAGCACCATGGCTGCCAGTATTTTGATTGCCGATGACGACGCCGTGGCACGCCGCCTGGTCGAGAACATGGTGCAGAAATGCGGCTATGAGACGATCGTCGTCGAGTCCGGCGATGCCGCGCTTGCCGCCCTCACCGGCCCCGATGGGCCAGCCATCGACGCCGTCATCCTCGACCTCGTCATGCCCGGCCTCGATGGCATGGGCGTTCTGGCGAAAATTCGCGAGGCGGGCCTGACCGTTCCCGTCATCGTGCAGACCGCCCATGGCGGCATCGACAACGTGATTTCGGCGATGCGCGCCGGTGCGGCCGACTTTGTGGTCAAGCCGGTCGGCGTGGAGCGACTGCAAGTTTCGCTTCGCAACGCGCTCAACGCTTCCGCGCTCAAGGGCGAATTGCAGCGCATCCGTCACAGCCGCGAGGGTCGGCTGACCTTCTCGGACATCATCACGCGCGCCGAGGCGATGGCAGGCGTGATGCGCGCCGCCCAGAAGGCGGCAAACTCCTCGATTCCCGTGCTGATCGAAGGCGAGTCCGGCGTCGGCAAGGAAATGTTCGCGCGCGCCATCCACGGCAGCGGCGAGCGCAAGGCAAAGCCGTTCGTCGCGGTCAATTGCGGTGCGATCCCCGACAACCTCGTCGAATCCATCCTGTTCGGCCACGAGAAGGGCGCCTTCACCGGCGCGACCGAGCGGCACACGGGTAAATTCCTCGAGGCCCATGGCGGCACGCTGTTTCTGGACGAGGTCAGCGAGCTGCCGCTGACCGCGCAGGTCAAGCTGCTGCGCGCACTCCAGGAGGGTGCCGTCGAGGCTGTCGGCGGCCGCAAGCCGGTGAAGGTCGACGTTCGCATCATCTCGGCGACCAATCGCAAGCTTCTGGAGCGGGTCAAGCAGGGCCACTTCCGCGAAGATCTGTTTTATCGCCTGCACGTCCTGCCGCTGACGATCCCGTCGCTGAAGGCCCGACGCGAGGACATCCCGCATCTGCTGCGGCATTTCCTGGCGCGCTTTGCTGCCGAAGAGAACCGTCCGATCTCCGGCGTCACCGGCGAGGCCGTGGCTCACCTCGCCCAGCTCGACTGGCCGGGCAACATCCGCCAGCTCGAAAACGCAGTCTACCGCGCGGTGGTGATGAGCGAGGGCGACCAGCTCGGTCTCGACGATTTCCCGCTGCTGGCGTCGCATCCGCACTCAGCCACGGAGATTCCGACCGCACCGCTGATGATCGAGCCGATTGCGGCGCCTTCGGTGATATCGGGTAGTGAAATACCGATCGCGCCGCTACCCCTCGCAGGGTCTCTCTCGATGCTGACCTCGACCGGTGATGTCCGTCCGCTCGAGGACATGGAGAACGAGATCATCCGCTTCGCGATCTCGCACTACCGCGGACAGATGTCGGAGGTGGCGCGTCGCCTCAAGATCGGCAGGTCCACGCTCTACCGCAAACTCGACGAAGCCGGGGTTCCCGGCCATGGCGGGAAAAGCGGCGAGGAGACGCACTGAACCTCATGCGAACGGAGGTTCGCGTGGCCCGACGATGCGCGCGCAACCCGTTGAATTACGGCAAAATTCTGCAGCGGCTGAAACCGTGACTTGGAAGTGACAGACACTGGGAAAAGCGCGCGGTGAAGGCGCACAATCCGTTGCAAACGGGCCTTCTTGAAGTCAGTTTGTCGTGAGTTTCCCGGAGCGGCGCTAGCTGCGAAAACGGGGCCTGTATATCGTCTGCGTAAGAATCGTTGCGTGCAGGCGTGCAACTTTCGAGAGGCCGGCGCGATTTAGCCGAAGCTCATTAGCCGATAACGAACCTGTTCCACGAGGGACAGTTCACCCAAGGGGTGCGACACAATGCGTGACTGTTTGAACCACCGTGCAGGCTTCGACCGCGTTTTGGCGACGGTCGCAGCGACCTTCCTCACGGTATCGGCCGGCTCGGCGCTGGCACAGGATCAGGCGCGCAGCAGCGCAGCCGAACTCGCGATCGAAGCCGCGATCCCGCGCCCCGAGCC
>JAEWHT010000251.1 GCA_023387695.1 Pseudomonadota bacterium
GGTGCGGAATGAGCACCGAAAGATCGACGGCATGCGTCAGGGCAATGCGCAGCGCGCCGATTTCACCGCTCTTGAAAGAAGATGCGAGCGAGCGTGCACCGGCAGCCGCCTCATAACATTGCTTCAGCAGCGGATGCATACGTTGGCCGAGCTCGGTCAACTGCGCGGCCGGCCGCTCGCGGCGAAAGAGGTCGCCGCCGAGCTCGGCCTCGAGCTGCTTGATCGCGCGCGTCAGCGAGGGTTGCGTCACGTTGCAGTCCTCGGCCGCGCGCGTGAAGTTCAGGAGTTGCGCCACCGCAAGGAAGTAGCGGACTTGGTGCATTTCCATGGATCGGCTCCCAGCTGGATCGGCCCGAAATCTAACCGATCGGGTCATGAAAGGACATCCTGCCCGCAATAGCGCGCGCGTATCGTATCGGAAGCCAGTCGGCATTTCCGCTCCGAACAGGCTTGGCCCAGTGTGCCGGTGTCCTGGCGCCCGTCCTTCGCGGCAGCCCTACATCGGAGCATCGGCCATGAACATTCCTATCAAGCTCGAAACAACGTCTGCTGGTCGCGTCCTTACTGGCAAGGTCGCGCTGGTTACGGGCTCGACGAGCGGCATCGGGCTCGGCATCGCCCAGGCGTTGGCTCGCGCCGGAGCCGATGTCGTCCTGAACGGTCTCGGTGTCGCAGCTGACATCGAGAGGGTCCGCGAGCAGATTGCAACTGAGTTTGGCGTCAAGGCTCGCTTTTCGCCGGCCGATATGACGAATCCGAACTCCATTGCCGAGATGATTGCCGCGACGGTCGCGCAGTCCGGCCGGCTCGATATCCTGGTCAACAACGCCGGCATCCAGCACGTCGCGCCGCTCGACCAGTTTCCGACGGATAAATGGGACCATATCCTCGCGATCAATCTGTCGTCGGCCTTTCACACCACGCGTCTGGCGCTACCCGCAATGCGTCAGAACGAGTTCGGGCGGATCATCAATATCGCCTCCACCCATGGCCTCGTCGCATCCCCCTTCAAGGCCGCCTACGTTGCGGCAAAGCACGGAATTGTGGGTCTCACCAAGGTCACTGCGCTGGAGACGGCCGAAGAGGGCATCACCTGCAACGCCATCTGTCCCGGCTATGTCTACACACCGCTGGTCGAGGCGCAGATCGACGGCCAGGCCAAGGCGCACGGCGTCTCCCGCGACCAGGTCATCCGCGACGTCCTGCTCGCGCAGCAACCGAACAAGCGGTTTGCGACGGTGGAGGAGCTGGGCGCGCTGACCGTGTTTCTGTCGACGGATGCGGCAGCCTCGATCACGGGGACCGCGCTGCCCGTCGACGGAGGCTGGACCGCGCACTGACATGAGCCGGCGTAACAAAGCGCGACGCCTTGCGAACATTGGCAACAGACAGCTCGAACGGGAGCAGGATATGATGCATGTGAAGGGCAATCTGGAACGCGGCGGCTCAAACGGCTTGCCGGGTCAGGTCGTGCTGGTGCTGCAGGGCGGCGGCGCGCTTGGCTCCTACCAGGCCGGTGTCTATCAGGCGCTGCATGAGGCGGGGATCGAGCCGGACTGGATTATCGGCACGTCCATCGGCGCCATCAATGCAAGCCTGATCGCGGGCAACGCGCCACAGGACCGGCTTGCGCGCTTGAAAGAGTTCTGGAAGCGGATGGAGCAGAACCCCGTCTGGAATTTTCGCACCGCCTTCCCGGGCTTCAACGAGAAACTCAGCTACTGGTCGACCGTCACGCACGGTGTCGCCGGCTTCTTCCGGCCCAATCCGCTGGCACATCTCGGCGATTCCTATCCGCTCGGTGCCGATCGTGCAGGCTTTTATTCCACCGAGCCGCTCGAGAAGACGCTGAGCGAGCTCGTCGACTTCGGTTTGGTCAATCGCTGCACACCGCGGCTGACGGTGGGCGCCGCGCATGTGCGGACAAGCCGGATGCGCTATTTCGACAGCCGGGACGGCGAACTCACCGTCAAGCATGTGATGGCGTCCGGTGCCTTGCCGCCGGCTTTTCCGGCGGTGCGGATCGATGGTGAGCTCTATTGGGACGGTGGCATTCTTTCCAATACGCCGACCGAAGCCGTATTCGACGACAATCCGCGCAAGAACTCACTGATTTTCGCCGTGCATCTTTGGAATCCCCTCGGCAGCGAGCCGACCACGATGGCGGAGGTGCTGAACCGTCACAAGGATGTCCAGTACTCCAGTCGCATCGCCAGCCAGATTGCGCGCCAGGAGCAGGCACACCGGCTTCGCCACGTCATCAACCAACTGGCTGCGCGCCTTCCCGACGGTGAGCGGTCCAATCCGGCGGTGCGCGAACTCATGAGCTACGGCTGCCCGACGCGGATGCATGTGGTGCGGTTGCTTGCGCCCCAGCTCGAGCGCGAGACCCATACCAAGGACATCGACTTCAGCCCGTCGGGCATCATGCGGCGCTGGGATGCAGGTTACGCGCACACGCAATCCATGCTGGCGCGCAGGCCTTGGGAAGGGGAGTTCGATCCACTCGCCGGCGTCGTCTTGCACGACGACATGGAGA
>JAEWHT010000259.1 GCA_023387695.1 Pseudomonadota bacterium
ATCGTGCTGATCTCGCAATCACCGAACGAGGAGGTCGCGCGCAGCCTGCCGGGGCAGGAAGAACATGTCTCGGTGTTTCTGCCGTGCTCGCCGAACCCGACCACCGGCTTCTTCTTCTACGTGCCCAAGAGCAAGATCATCGAGGTCGACCTCACCGCGGAGGACGCGGCGACACTGATCATGTCGGCCGGCGTGGTGCAGCCGGGCGCAGCGCCCGATCCGAAGAAAGTCGCCGCGCTCGCGGGCATGGCCAATGCCGCGCGCGTCGCCAATGCCTCCACGCTTCAGCCTGAGCCTGCGAAGGTGGAGTAGGGCCATTCCGCTGCGGGATGGCCGGGCGCACGCAGGCGCTTGCGTCCTCTGCTAATGTTCCGGTCGAACCGAGCGTGATGCTCGGAATGCGAACTGGAGTGCCCGATGTCAAAGACCATTGCGATCCTCGCCCCCGGTGCCATGGGCAGCGCGGTGGCACGACGCCTGAGCGAAAATGGCGCGCGTGTGCTGACCTCGTTGAAGGGGCGCAGCGAAGCAACGCTGAAGCGCGCGGCGGACGCGGGCATGGTCAGCGCCGAGGACGATGCGATCGCCGACGCCGACATCATCCTGTCGATCGTGCCGCCGGGCGAGGCCGTGGCGCTCGCCGAGCGGCTCGCCGCTTTGATTGCCAGGCGCACCAAGAAGCCGATCGTGGTCGATTGCAACGCCGTCAATGTCGACACGGTGAAGCGGATCGAGGAGATCATCGGCTCGGCACAGGCCCCCTTTGTCGACGGTGGCATCATCGGCTTTCCGCCGCAGCCGGGCGGCAAGAGCCCGGCGTTCTACATGTCCGGCGAGCATGCCGGGCACATCGCGGTGCTGAAGGAGTTCGGGCTCGACGTGCGCATCGTCGAGGGCCCGGTCGGTGCGGCCTCCGCGCTGAAAATGTCATATGCTGGCATCGTCAAAGGGCTTGCCGGGATCGGCTCGGCCATGGTGGTCGCTGCGACCAAGGCAGGGGCTGCGGATGCGCTCCGCGACGAGCTTGCTCTGAGCCAGCCTGCGATCCTGGCCCGGCTCGAGGTCGCGCTGCCCGACATGATCCCGAAGGCCTATCGCTGGGTCGCGGAGATGCAGGAGATCTCCGGTTTCCTGGGACCGGACCATCCGGCGAGCCAGATCTACGAGGGCTTTGCCAAATGGTTCGAACATTTGGCCGGGGATGCGAAGGGCGATGCGATCGATGCGTCGTGGCTGAAGGCGTTTGCGGCCAATAGCGCGAAGAAAAGGGCCTGATTTTCGGGTCTTGGCGGTCAAAAACACGTCAGTTCGGCTGACCTGTGAGCCCCCGGGGATCGCAAACCCGTGAGCTGACTTCGTGCTGCCAGACCGGACGAAGCACTGCCGGCGTCCATGAAGCCGATTGTTCGACCGGTGAAGCCCGTTCGCGCCGGCCTCGAAGACGCCGGGAAACGCGTCCCGGCTAGTGTTGCCCCATCAACAAGGGGGTTGATCATGTCTCGTTCATTTCGCCAGATCGGTTTCGCTATCGCTTTTGCCGCTTCCACTTTTGGCTTGAGCACCGGCGCGCATGCCTACACTGCCGAAGCCCAGCAGATGTGCACCAATGATGCGTTCCGTCTTTGCAGCACAGAAATCCCGAACATCCCGCGCATCACCGCATGCATGATTCAGCACAAGTCGGAGCTCAGCCCGGGATGCCGTGCGGTCATGGACCGCGACGCTGCGCCCCAGCCGGTCAAGACGGGTCCGGATCTGGAGTGATCGTATCCACGAAATACGCAATGTCCCGATCGCGTCTCAAGCGCACGACCGGGACATCAGGTCCATACTGGATCCGCTCCGCGTCGATCACAGGCGCGCGCTCGGAGTCGTAGCGCCAGGCCTCACCCATCAATTGCCAGTCGAACTGCTCCGGACATCCCACAGGCAGATCGGGCCGCGTGGTCTGTCGATCAAGGGCCGAGCGCGAGAGGATGCGCCATTGGCATAGCCAGCGCGGGCGCTCGATGACGATCAGAAGTTCGGCACGCGCAAGCGTGAGATCGAAGGCCAGCCCCGAGAAACTGCCATCGACGATCCAAGCGTCACCCGCGATCGCGTCCGCGACACGCGCCCGGAAGCTCGTCGTGTCGGAGGGGGTCCATCCGGGCCGCCAATAGAGGACGTCGAGATGAATCACGGGCAGGTCGAGCTTTCGTCCGAGTTTTCGGGCGAGAGTCGTCTTTCCGCTCCCCTGGCTGCCAACGACGATGATCCGGCGCATGGCGGGAGGTTTTCATGAAATCGGGTGCGGCGAAAGCTTGCGCTTTCTCCTTGCCGTCATGTGGATGCGATGGCTGAATGCGTTACGCGGACCATAGGAGTTGGAATGAGAGTGTTGGTGATCGGCGCGGGCGCGCTCGGAGGTTACTACGGCGCCTGTGTGGTGCGGGCGGGGGGCGACGTGACGTTCCTGGTGCGCGCTAAGCGGGCGGAGCAATTGCGGCGCGATGGATTGAGGGTCGTGAGCCCGCATGGTGATTTCGCCGTGCAGCCGAAGATCGTCGAGGCGAATGAGCTCAAGGAGCCGTATGACGTCGTGTTCGTCGGCGTGAAGGCCTATTCGCTCGAGGACGCGATGGGCCAGTTTGCTCCGGCCGTCGGCCCTAACACTATGATCCTGCCGATCCTCAATGGCTTGAAACATATCGATGCGCTGACCGCGAGGTTTGGTGCAGCACGCGTTCTCGGCGGGCTGGCCAATGTCAGCGCCGGTCTCGACGGCGACGGTCGTGTGGTTCAGTTCATGGCCAATCAGACGGTTGTGCTCGGCGAAACCAAGGGCGCGCTGAGTGACCGTGTCACCGCGCTGGCGAAAGTGCTCAACGTCCCCGGCATCGATGTCCGCGCAAGCGACGCCATCATGCAGGATATGTGGGAGAAATTCGTTCAGCTCTCGACGCTCGCCGGCATCACCTGCCTGATGCGCGCCAGCATCGGCGACATTCTGACCGTGCCGAAGGGCGAGGAATTGATCTTCCGCCTGTTCGCCGAACACTGCGCCATCGCCACAGCCTCCGGTTTTGAACCGAGAGCGCCGTTCATCGAATTCGATCGAAAGCTGTTCACGACGCAGAATTCACCGCTGAAGGCGTCGATGCTGCGCGACATCGAACGTGGCTCGGTCACTGAGGCTGAGCATATCCTTGGCGACATGGCCAATCGGGGCCAAGCACTGGGCATCGCCACGCCGACACTCGATCTCGCCCGGGCGCATGTGGCGGCTTATGAGGTCGGGCGGCAACGCGCGGCAAGCTAACCCGCGCCGATCAGCGGGATCGCCTCGTCCCGCTCATAGAGATACAGCAGGCAGCGCAGCGCTTCGCCGCGCTCGCCTTTCAGCTTGGGATCGTCCTTCATGATGCGCAGCGCCTCGTCGCGGGCCTGCGTGATCAGCTGGCCGTGCACCTCCGAGCGCGCGATGCGGTAGCCGGGCAGGCCGCTCTGGCGCACCCCGAGCACATCGCCTTCGCCGCGCAGCTTCAGATCTTCCTCGGCGATGCGGAAGCCGTCGGTGGTCTCGCGGATCACCTTCAGCCGTGCCTTCGACATCTCGCCGAGCGGCTCGCTGTAGAGCAAAATGCAGGTCGAGGCCTCCGAGCCTCGCCCGATGCGGCCGCGGAGCTGGTGCAGTTGGGCGAGACCAAAACGCTCGGCATTCTCGATCACCATGATGGTCGCCGCCGGCACGTCGACGCCGACCTCGACCACCGTGGTCGCGACGAGAAGACCGATCTCGTGGGCGGCGAACTGGCCCATCACACGGTCCTTCTCAGTGCCCTTCATCTGCCCGTGCACGAGGCCGACGCGATCCCCAAAACGTTTCTGCAGGCTCTCGAAGCGCTTGGTCGCGTTGGTGAGATGCTCGGTCCCCTCGGCTTCGGATTCCTCGACCAGCGGGCAGATCCAGTAGACGAGCTTGCCGGACTCGAGCGCGCGGCCGACGCCGTCCATGACCTCACTGAGCCTACTCATGGCGACGGCGCGGGTGTCGATCGGCTGGCGGCCGGCCGGCTTTTCGCGGAGCTCAGAGATGTCCATGTCGCCAAAATAAGTCAGCACCAGCGTGCGCGGGATCGGGGTCGCGCTCAGCACGAGAACATCAACGGCTTCGCCCTTCGAGGTCAGCGCCAGCCGCTCGCGCACACCAAAGCGGTGCTGCTCGTCGACGATGGCGAGCGCCAGATCATGGAAGATGACGTCGTCCTGGATCAGCGCATGGGTGCCGACGAGGAGGTCGATCTCGCCGTCGGCGAGCTGGCTGATGATCTCGCGCCGCTCCTTGCCCTTTTCGCGGCCGGTGAGGATCGCAACCCGCAGGCCGGCGCGCTCGGCCAGCGGCGCGATGGTCTTGATGTGCTGGCGCGCCAGAATTTCCGTCGGCGCCATCAGCGCGGCCTGCTTGCCGACCTCAGCGACGGCCGCCGCCGCCATCAGCGCCACCACGGTCTTGCCGGAGCCGACGTCGCCCTGGAGCAGGCGGAGCATGCGCACGGGCTGCTTCAAATCATTGGCAATCGCCGCCACCGCATCGCGTTGCGAGGTCGTGAGTGCATAGGGCAGCGCGTCGATGATCTTGTTACGGAGATGGCCGTCGCCGGCATTGCGCACACCGGCAGGCCGCCGCAGCTGCGCGCGGATCAGCGCGAGCGCGAGCTGGCCGGCGAGCAGTTCGTCGAAGGCGAGGCGGGACCAGTAGCGCTTCTCAGGCAGGATGTCGGTGAGCTCGACCGGCTGGTGCACACGATTGAGCGCTTCTGTGACCGGCGGGAAATCGCAGCGGCGCAGCACCTCCGGGCTGATCCATTCGGGCAGCGCCGGCAGCTTCTGCAGCGCCTGTGCGACCGCGCGGCGCAGTGAGCCGAGCGCGAGGCCCTCGGTGAGGGGATACACGGGGTCGATTCCCGAGAGCTTTGAGATCGCCTCCTCGTCGAGCACGCGGTCGGGATGCACGATCTGCGGGATGCCGTCGTACATCTGCAGCGTGCCGGAGACGTAGCGCTTCTCGCCCATCGGCAGCAGCTTTTCGACATAGCCGGGCTTGGCGCGAAAGAACGTCAGCACGACGTCGCCGGTATCGTCGCTGGCATAGACCAGATACGGCGCGCGTGCGTTGCGCGGCGGGGGCGGGCGGTGGCGGTCGACGGTGACCTCCAGCGTCACCATGGTTCCCTGGACCGCGTCGCGGATTTTGGGCCGCGCCCGGCGGTCGATCACCTGACTCGGCAGATGCAGCAGCAGATCGACCAGCCGCGGCGTCTCGCTCCGGCTGAGCAGATATTGCAGCAGCTTGTCCTGCTTCGGACCGACGCCGGGCAGGCTGGTCACAGGAGCAAACAGCGGATTGAGCAGGCTGGGGCGCATGGATGCGAATCTAGGATCGTTTCGGCCCGTCATGCCCGGCTTTATGCCGGGCATCCACGTCTTTTTTCGCGGGCGCCGGCACGGGTGCGGCCATGCCAAATCGAGGGCTGACACGTCCGGTTCGAGTGGCTATATCACGGCGGCCCGGCACGTCCGGGCTTTCGGCGTTTGACTGGATTTGAGACATGACGGGAACGACACGATCGAGCAAAGGGCTGGACGACCGGCGCAAGCGGCTTTTGTTCCGCTGCTGGCACCGCGGCACGCGCGAGATGGATCTGATCCTAGGCCGCTTCGCCGATGCCGAGATCGCCAATCTGTCCGAGACAGAGCTCACCGAACTCGAGACCCTGCTTGAAGAGTCCGATCCCGATCTCTATGCGGCCATCACTGGTGACAAGGTGCTGCCAGCTCATGTCACCGGGCCACTGTTCGCCCGTATCAAGGCGTTTCCGATCACGGACGGCGACCTATGAAGCAGGGTATGCAGTCGCCGGCCGAGCTGCTCACGCCCGGCCGCGAGGTGACGCTTGCCAATGTCGCGGAAGGTGCCGAAGGCCTCATCGTCTCCGACCTCGCGCGGGCGCTGGCGGCGCGGCCGAAGAAGCCGGCTGTCAGCCTTGCCGTGGTCTGCCGCGACGGCGCGCGGATGCAGCAGCTCGAACGCGCGCTGCAATTCTTCGCGCCCGATCTGCCGCTGCTGACCTTTCCGGCCTGGGATTGCCAGCCTTATGACCGCGTCTCGCCGCATGGCGGCATACTCGCCCAGCGCCTGACGACGCTGGCGCGCCTTGCCGCACTCACCGGCAGCGACAAGCCGCTGATCGTGCTCACCACGGTGAATGCCGTCGTCCAGCGCGTGCCCGCGCGCGAACTGGTCGCGGCGCAGGCGCTGTCGGTTGCGCCCGGCAATGTCGTGCCGATGGACACCATCGTCGCCTGGCTCGAGCACAATGGCTACAACCGTTCGTCGACCGTGCGCGAGCCCGGCGAATACGCCGTGCGCGGTGGCATCCTCGATCTGTTTCCGGCAGGCCTCGAGCAGCCCGTGCGCTTCGACTTCTTCGGCGACAGCCTGGAATCGATCCGCACCTTCGACGCCGAAACCCAGCGCACGCTGCTCGACATGCGCGCGCTCGATCTGGTGCCGGTCTCCGAATTCCAGCTCGTTACCGACACCATCCGCCGCTTCCGCATGGGCTATGTCGCCGAGTTCGGCGCGCCCGAGCGTGACGATGCGCTCTACGAGGCGGTCAGCGAGGGGCGCCGCCATCCCGGCATGGAGCATTGGCTGCCGCTGTTCCAGGACCGAATGGATACGCTGTTCGATTATCTGCAAGGCGCGACCATGGCGATCGAGCCGCAGGCCGAGGACGCCGTCCGCGAGCGCTTCAAGCAGATCCAGGATTATTACGAGGCCCGTCGCGATGCCATGGAGCATCCCGGCGGCGGCGCGATCTACAAGCCGTTGCCGCCTGACCGGCTCTATCTGACCGATGAGGAGTGGGGCAAGCGCCTCGGCGGAATCCCGCTGGCGCGGCTGACGGCGTTCTCCGTGCCGACCGACGGGACCAGCGTCGTCGACGCTGGCGCGCGCAAGGGCCGTGACTTCGCGCCGGAGCGTAACGACACCACCGTCAACGTGTTCCAGGCGGTCGTCAGCCATGTGATGGCGCTGCAGGCTGAGCGCAAGAAGGTCGTGATCGCGCTGTGGAGCGAAGGCTCACGCGACCGCATGACCTCGATGCTGCGCGACCACAAGCTGACCCATACCACCAGCGTCAACGCCTGGCGCACGGTGCAGGCGACTCCACGCAACGAGACCATGCTGGCCGTGCTCGGCCTCGAAAGCGGTTTCGAGACCGACGAGATTGCGCTCATCAGTGAGCAGGACATTCTCGGCGATCGCCTGGTGCGCCCGCGCAAGGCGAGCCGCAAGCTCGACAATTTCATCTCGGAGGTGACGAGCCTCACTGCTGGCGACATCGTCGTCCACGTCGATCACGGTATTGGCCGCTTCATCGGCCTGCAGACCCTCGACGTCGCCGGCGCGCCACATGACTGTCTCGAGCTGCATTATGCCGCTGAGACAAAACTGTTCCTGCCGGTTGAGAACATCGAGCTGTTGTCGCGCTACGGCTCCGACCAGACCACGGTCGAGCTCGATCGTCTCGGCGGCTCCGGCTGGCAGACCCGCAAGGCCAAACTCAAGAACCGCATCCGGGAGATCGCGGGCGAACTGATCAAGATCGCGGCCGCGCGCCATCTGCACGAGGCGCCCAAGCTGCCGGTGCAGCAGGGCCTCTATGATGAGTTCTGCGCGCGCTTCCCCTATGACGAGACTGAGGATCAGTTAGGGGCGATCGAATCCACCCTGAAGGATCTCGAGCTCGGCCGTCCCATGGACCGCCTGATCTGCGGCGACGTCGGCTTTGGCAAGACGGAAGTGGCGCTGCGCGCGGCCTTTGCCGTTGCGCTCGAAGGCAAGCAGGTTGCAGTCGTCGTGCCGACAACGCTGCTCGCGCGCCAGCACGCCAAAACCTTCACCGAGCGCTTCAAGGGCTTTCCGGTGAACGTGGCGCAGGCTTCGCGCCTGGTCGCGACCAAGGAGCTGAACCTGGTCAAGAAGGGCATTGCCGACGGTTCGGTCGACATCGTCGTCGGTACCCACGCGCTGCTCGGCAAGGCGATCAAGTTCCGCGATCTCGGTCTCGTCATCGTCGACGAAGAGCAGCACTTTGGCGTCACCCACAAGGAGCGGCTCAAGGCACTGCGTGCCGAGGTGCATGTGCTGACGTTGTCGGCGACGCCGATCCCGCGCACGCTGCAACTGGCGCTCACCGGCGTCCGCGAGCTCTCGATCATTGCATCGCCCCCGGTCGACCGCCTCGCGGTCCGCACTTTCGTCGCCCCGCACGATCCCTTGATGATCCGCGAGGCGCTGCTGCGCGAGCGTTATCGCGGCGGTCAGGCCTTCTACGTGGTACCGCGCATCGACGACCTCGCCGAGGTCAAGGATTTCCTCGACAAGCACGTACCGGAGATGAAGGTCGCGGTCGCGCACGGCCAGATGCCGCCCGCCGTGATCGAGGACATCATGACCGCGTTCTACGACGGCAAGTTCGACATCCTGCTGTCGACGACCATCGTCGAGTCAGGCCTCGATATTCCCAACGCCAACACGCTGATCGTGCACCGCGCCGACATGTTCGGGCTTGCACAACTTTACCAGCTCCGCGGCCGCGTCGGTCGTTCCAAGCTGCGGGCCTATGCGCTGTTCACGCTGCCGGCGCAGCAGAAGATCACGGCGCAGGCCGAGCGCCGGCTCACCGTGCTGCAGTCGCTGGAGACGCTGGGCGCCGGCTTCCAGCTCGCCTCACACGACCTCGATATCCGCGGCGCCGGCAATCTGCTCGGCGAGGAGCAGTCCGGCCACATCAAGGAAGTCGGCTTCGAGCTCTACCAATCGATGCTGGAGGAGGCGATCGTCAACCTCAAGGCCGGCGTCTCCGAGCCCGCCGCCGATCGCTGGTCGCCGACAATCACCATCGGCATGCCCGTGCTCATTCCCGAGGATTATGTCGGCGATCTCTCGGTGCGGCTGTCGCTGTACCGGCGCCTGGCCGATCTCGACAGCGAGGAGGAGATCGAGAATTTTGGTGCCGAGATGCGCGATCGTTTCGGCGTGCTGCCGGACGAGGTGCGCTATCTCTTCAAGGTCGCCGCGATCAAGGCGTTCTGTCGCCAGGCCAATGTCGGGAAGATCGACGCCGGCCCAAAGGGGGCCGTCATCACCTTCCGCGACAATTCATTCGCTTATCCCGATCGCCTGGTGTCGTTCATCCGCAGCTACGGCCAGGCCGCCAAGGTGCGCCCCGACATGAAGGTGGTGTTCCTGCAGGACTGGGAGACGCCGGAAGAGCGCCTCGCGGGGACAACGGAGATCATGCGGCAGCTGGCGCAGCTCGCGCAGAAAAAGAAGGCGGCGTAGCGACTATCGTGTCCCGGACGCGGTGCGGCGCGAAGTGCCGCTCCGCAGAGCCGGGACCCAGAGGGCTGCACGGATTGCTGCAACATGGGCCCCGGTTCTGCAGCGCATCGCGAAGGGCGCTGCGCTGCGCCCGGGGCACGAGACTTTACGACGCCGCCTGCGACGCGTCCGACGACAGCCGTCGCCGCAGCGATTTTGCGGTGTTCAACAGCAGCACGCCAGCTGATCAGTCGAGGTGGAATCTCAGGGAGAGGATTCCAGCCGGCTCATTCTGGACGAGCAGCAGACCCTGCGCTGCGGCACCGGTAAAAAAGCGGTGGCTTGGTTGCGGATCATCATCGAGCACGATCCGCTGCGTTCGCGCGCCCAGCTCGAAGAAGCAACACCCGGGCCTGCCTTCGATTTCGACGCGCGCGTGGCGGAGGTCATCACGGTACAGGAAGATGATGAGCGTGACGTTCAGTTTCTTGATCCCGACACGGCACATGCCATACGGGCAGGAGGCCGAACCGACATCGTCGTCGTTCGGCGTTTCAATGCGATAATCAAGCGTGTAGTTCTTGGCGTGGGCGGAAGACGTCATGAATTGGATCGCGGCCATGAAAGTCGCCGCGAATTGCGCCAGCCTTATTATCGAACGGAACATCTCGTCCCCGATCCTCCGCTGTTTCTCTTCGGCAAATTGTAGCCAATTGACATGAACATATCAAGAACATTCGAAGGTTCTGCGCCATGCACGCTGGCGTGATGTCTAGTCAGCCTGACAAATCTCAACCGCTGACGATGCGACGGAGAATCCGTATGTCAGGACTGGGCGCTGCAGGGATTTCCGGTGAGACTGTCGGCGCCGCAAGTATCCGCGTTCTGCCATTTGTTGGTGGCGCGAGGATTGGCGGGATGGCGCGGTTGATCGAATCCCTCGGATCGCTGGGACGGATTTCACCAGGGCCGTTATTCTCTAGATTCGGGATTGCCTGACCGGTCTGTTCAATCGCGCCGTCAATCATCTCCTTTACAGAGGTCAGTACCGAGCCTGGGTCGTCGATATATTGTTCGGACGTGAGAACGCTATCCTTGAATCGCTTCAGGTCGTCGATGGTCTCTTGGGCAGATTTTCTCGGTCCTTCGTCCCACCAGGAGCCTTTGCCAGACATGTAGTGTTCTATGACGTCTCGCGCACGGCTCGTGATGTCCTCCTTATCTGACGGATGGATCGTGACAAACCCGGAGCCGATCGGCGGTAGAGGTTTTTTCTCAATCGTCGGCATGCAAGTCTCCTGCATAAAATGAAAAAGCCCGCGGCGGATTTCTCCGCGCGGGCCAACTGACCTATTTCGATGATGCCATTATGCCGGTGTTTTGCCCGACGAGTCAAACGGATTCGTAAAATCCGCAAATTCTTCGCATTGGTAATTGACGGCTACTTTGCATGGGGTTGTTTTTTGGATCTCGTCGGATCAAAGCGATGTCGGGGTGCCTCGAAGCGGTGACCCGCAAAAAAATCGGGCAGAGAAGAAAAACTACGACGCTGCCCGCGATGCATCCGCCGACAGCCGTCCCAGCAGCGACCTTGCCGTATCCGACGGCGACAGCGAATCCACACTGACCACCGGATCGCTGCGCATCTCGTGCTTGCCATTCGATGTGTGCTTCATCACCGCCGACAAACGGCGGGCGATCATGTGCGCCGTGCGGAAGTCAGTCTCCGCGAACACGACGATGACGGAACCGTCCTTCTGTGCCGCGCCAAAGTCCATCTGCCGCATCAGGCGGCTGAGGATGCGTGCGGCATCCAGTTGGGCGCGGGGATTGCCGGGATCGAATGCAAAGCGCGCCACCGAGAGGCCACCGCCTCGGCTGAGGGCCTGTTCGACGGCCTTG
>JAEWHT010000262.1 GCA_023387695.1 Pseudomonadota bacterium
GAGCAGATGCCGGCGGGTTGTCGGCCGCACGGGCGCTGGCCCGGCGGAACGCATCGCCGCTGCCACCACCGCCACGGGCGGCACCACCGGGGCGCGAAGCTTCGCGGGCCCGCTGGGCGGCTTCCGACTCGACCTTGCGGACGGCCTCTTCCAGCGACAGCCGCTCGCGGGTGATCTCGGATTCGGACAATGGCGGCTGCACGCTGCGCAGCTGCGCGATCAAGGCCGTGCGCGCCCGCTCATAGAGCGCGCGCCGGCTCTCACCGGGAGCGTTGGGGTCCAGGGCGGCAATAGCGCGGGCGATCAGCGGATAGTAATCAGCCATTTCAACTCAACTATACCCGCGTCCTGGTAAGAGATCGTTAAGCCTCAAACGGGTTTTGCACCAGGATAGTATCCTCGCGTTCGGGGCTGGTGGAAAGCAATGCAACCGGGCAGCCCACCAATTCCTCGATCCGGCGGACATATTTAATGGCCTGGGCCGGCAGGTCGGCCCAGGACCGCGCGTTGGCGGTCGGCTCCTTCCAGCCTTCGATGGTTTCCCAGATCGGCTCGACCCGGGCCTGGGCACCCTCGCCGGCCGGGAAGTGATCGATCTCCTTGCCGTCGAGCTTGTAGCCGACGCAGACCTCGATCGTGTCGAAGCCATCGAGGATGTCGAGCTTGGTGAGCGCGAGGCCATTGATGCCGCAGGTCCGGACGGTCTGGCGAACCAGCACGGCATCGAACCAGCCGCAGCGGCGCTTGCGCCCGGTGTTGACCCCGAACTCGCGGCCACGACGACCGATCTCCTCGCCGATCTCGTTCAGGAGCTCGGTCGGGAACGGCCCCTGGCCGACGCGGGTCGTATAGGCCTTGCAGATGCCGAGCACGTAGCCGACGCCGTTCGGACCGATACCCGTTCCGGTCGCCGCCTGCGCCGCGACCGTGTTGGACGAGGTGACGTAAGGATACGTGCCGTGGTCGACGTCGAGCAGCGCGCCCTGCGCGCCCTCGAACAGGATGCGCTTGCCGGCGCGCCGCTCGGCATCAAGCAGGCGCCACACGGTCTCCGCATAGGGAAGCAGCTGCGGCGCCAGCGCGCTCAATTCCTTCAGGATCGCGTTGCCGTCGAACTCCGGCAGGTTCAGGCCGCGACGCAGCGCGTTGTGATGTGCAAGCAGCCGATCGATCTTGTGCGGAAGCGTGTCGAGGTCGGCGAGATCCATCAGACGGATCGCGCGGCGGCCGACCTTGTCCTCGTAGGCGGGTCCGATGCCGCGGCGGGTGGTGCCGATCGCGGTCGCCGAATTCGACGATTCACGCAGCGCATCGAGCTCGCGGTGCAGCGGCAGGATCAGGGTGACGTTCTCCGCGACGCGCAGATTCTCCGGGCCGACCGCCACGCCCTGGTTGCGCAGCTTGGTGACCTCATCGAGGAAGGCCTGCGGATCGAACACGACGCCGTTGCCGATCACCGCCAGTTTCGACGGACGCAGCACGCCGGAGGGAAGCAGCGCCAGCTTGTAGGTCTCGCCATTGATGACCAGCGTATGGCCGGCATTATGGCCGCCCTGGAAGCGCGCGACGATGTCCGCCTGCTCCGACAACCAGTCGACGATCTTGCCCTTTCCTTCGTCGCCCCATTGGGCGCCGACGACGACAACATTGGCCATTCGCGGGTAATCCTTCGAAGAATTCTTCTTAAGTGGCATGATCCAATCGGAAAACCGGTACCCACTTTTCCGGGATCATGCCTAGTGCCCAGCCCGATTCCCGGCCCAAGGCCGTTCGCACGCGAGGCAGCCCCACCGGATAAAGGAAGCGGCCTCTCTAGGCAAGCAAGAACGGGGCTTTTTCAGGACCCAAAGCGCGATCCAAGCCTTTGATATCCCCGGAAAATCCGGAAATCTTTCCAGGCCATGCGCAGACCTCGACCAAAGCGCTAGGCTTGGCGTCTCCCGCTGCATGGTCGCGATGCGCCCGCCCCTGTTGATGCAGCCTCGATTTCCGTGTCTTTGAACGTGCCGGGTCTGGACCGGCCCGCAACGCAACCGGGCCGGCGGCTTTGGCGCACTCCACGCGGGGCCATAACAATACCAATGTCCGCCACCGGCCAGACCACGAGCGCAGAATCCACCCGTCATAGCTGGATCGCCAACCAGCCCTATTTGCTGCTCAGCATCACCGCGATGTGTTGGGCCGGCAATGCGGTCGTGGGACGCATGGCCGCCGGCCACATCCCTCCGGTGACGCTGTCGTTCCTGCGCTGGACCTTCGCCTTCCTGCTGGTACTGCCGTTCGCCTGGAAGCATCTCGCGCAGGACTGGCCTGCCATCCGCGAAAAGCTCGGCCTGATGATCGTGCTGTCGATCACCGGCATCGGCGCCTTCAACACCCTGCAATATTGGGCGCTGGAGCATACCCAGGCGCTCAACACCCTGTTGCTGCAGTCGGCCGCCCCGCTGGTCGTGGCGCTGTGGTCGCTGGTCATTCTCGGTGTCCGCCTCACCCTCGCGCAAGCCTTCGGCGTGGCTCTATCGATGTGCGGCGTGCTGATCATCCTGCTGCACGGCGATTTCACCACGCTGTCGAACATCGCCTTCAACAAGGGCGACCTGATCTTCATCGTCGCGCTGATCATCTTCGCGCTCTATTCGGTGCTGACCTTGAAGCGGCCGCCGATCCACGGCCTGTCGTTCCTCGCCTTCACTTTCGGTGCCGGTGCGGCGTGCCTCATTCCGCTGGAGATCTGGGAATTGTCGGCGCGTCCCGTGATGAAGCTCGACGGGCCGAACCTGCTCACTCTGTTCTACGTCTCGGTGTTTCCCTCGACGCTCGCCTATCTCTGCTTCAACCGCGGCGTCAGGCTGATCGGCGCCAACCGTGCCGCGCCGTTCTTCCATGTCG
>JAEWHT010000264.1 GCA_023387695.1 Pseudomonadota bacterium
CACCACGAGCGAGGAACCGATCGCGATGAAGAGGTCGCAGGCTTGCGACAGCTCGGTCGCGCGCTGCATTTCGTCCTCGGGCATCGCCTGGCCGAATGAGATCGTTGCGGTTTTTACCGGCTCGTCGCATGCGGTGCAGTTCGGCGCGGCGCCGTCGGCGTCGAAACGGCGCTTCACCCAGTCGAGCTGATAGGACTGCCCACATCCGATGCAGCGCGCGTAAGTGGTATTGCCGTGAAGTTCAATCACGCGGTCCGCGGCAAAGCCCGAGGCCTGGTGCAGATTGTCGATGTTCTGGGTGATCACGGCCGGGATCTTTCCGGCGCGATGCAGTGCGGCGAGCGCACGATGACCGCGGCCCGGTTTGGCCGCAGCGAACACCTCCTCCATCGCGAAACGCCGGCGCCAGGATTCATCGCGCGCATCCTGGCTGGCGACGAACTCGTCGAACTGGATCGGACGGTTGCGCGTCCAAATTCCGCCCGGTGATCGGAAGTCGGGAATGCCGCATTCGGTCGAGATGCCGGCGCCGGTGAACGGCACGATGATCTTCGCGCTCGCGATCAGGTCGCCGAGCCGTTCGACGCCGCTCTGAAGGTCCGACGCAATCACTCGCCGCCTCCCGATTCAATTCGCGCTAGCTGCAGCATTTGCAAGCGACAAGATCATTGACGCTGTTATCCACTGGCGCACAACAAATTCGCGACGACGCGCGCAATTGGTCGGCAATTTTTTCCGACCAACGCATTTCACAATCCTGCAATGCCGCCTCCCCATTGACGCCCCAATCAGAAGCGCCAATGCATGTGTTGACGCGACTCAACGTGATTGCGGCGGCAGTGCTTGAGTTCAAAAATGTACACATACTCAAGTGGAGTGGGGATTTGACATGACCGAGGACGAACAACGCAAGATCCGCGAACGCGAAGAGATCGCAGCTCGTGTCGCCGCTTTCCGTGCCACGCAGGAAAAATTCAAGCGCGAGCGCGAAGAGTATTTCGTCTCGACACTCGACAACGTCCGCAAGGTGGAACGGCCCTCGCTCTGGCCGTAACGATCGCGCAGAATGCGTGCGCACGAAAAAAGCCCGGAGCAATCGCTCCGGGCTTTTCGATTCCTCAGCCGTTACCAGTGACGGTAGTAGTGGTGGTGACGATAGTACGGTCCACCATAATAGGCGTACGGGCCAGGTGCGTAGTAAGCGGGGCCGCCATAATAGCCATAGCCCGGTCCGTAATAGCCGTACGGATGGGACGCAGCGACGGCGCCTGCGGTGATCGCACCGGCAGCAAGACCGAACGCCAGGCCCGGGCCAATACCGCGCGCCTGCGCAGGGGCCGGCGCCGCAATCGCGGTCACGCCGACGGCAGCGACGGTGGCAAGAACTGCGAGTGTCTTCTTCATGATCTCCTCCTTCATAACTTGGGAGGACAACGCCGGCCGTCCGCAAAGGTTCGCGCCTCATGGAACCCTGGGCCGCAGAAAAAATGGCCACGCGACGGGAACGAAATCGGGACGAGCCGATTGGAACTGCAAGTGCGGGAGCCTCCGCCATCCGGGTGAGGCGCCAGCACGAAGAACCCCGTCAGCATCTCCGCGGTGCCGGCGGGGTTTTTCGTGCGGGCGCGAGGATACCGACGGCGCTCAGTTCGCCTGCGGCGGCTGTCCTGCGGTGCGCACCAGGCGGTCGGCCTTGACCGCGACGTGCGTGTCCTCGACCTGCGGCCGCAGCGAAAAGCTGATCACCACGAAAGCGAGACAGAACAGCGTGCCGACGACGGCGACGCGGCGATAGGTCTGGCGGTCGCCCTGAAAAAATGGCGGTTCTAGAAATGGGGTCATGGCAATAAAATCGGTTTTCTTGTTGTCTTTGCCAGACACCTATCCCAACGCGCGGCAAGCGCAACGCGATTGGGCTTTTAACCTAACCGAATAGGGTTATCGCGATCCCCGCAAACTTTCGTTAGGACACCGCGCGAGCGCCTCAGGCGTCCTGAGCCACCTCAGAGAAGCCGCTGCGCGCCCGCGATCCCCGACCATCTTTGTTCAGGCTTCACTGCCATTTCGTTCCAAAAGAACGAATCGGAATCGACGAAATCGGCGCGGAGCAAGTCTTAACAATTCGTTCGTATGCAAATGAACGACAAATCACTGCACGCAAAAAAAGTACGCGATGTCATCAGACATCAGCAGAGGCAACACGATGAAGCGACGCGTCGCGCTGACTCGTTTTGACACAGAACCCAAGCCGGGACTCGAACAAGCACGACCCGTTCTGCATCCGACTCCATTTCGTTCCCAGAGAACGAATCGGAGTCGCCCAAATCAGCGCGACGCGTTTCCTAATGATCGATGAAGCGACGTGCCGTCACATCAGATCAGATCGACATTGCCTCACGAGGAGAATGCTCACGCTGCGCGCTTGGCGCTGCCCTTCTCCGAGAAGCATTCCAGGATCTGGATGCGGAGCTCCTCCGCGGCCGGCCCCTCGACCTTCCTGAGCTGGTTCCAGAGCCGGATCACTTCGCGCTGTTTCTCGACGGTCATGAATCACCTCCAAAGCGGATGACTCACTAGAACAAAATGAGAACAAAAAGTCCAGCCCCTCACGCAAAGTTCCCGTGCATGTCGCGTTGAACCTTTTCGGCGCGCCGTGGACATATGTGAGCTGGGGAATTTCAGCGCCCAGTCTATACGGCAGCGCCGCATGACGAACATATTCCGTCACCGCGGCGCTGTTGCTTTTTGGATTTTCAACCTTAAGTTAGGTCTTGAGTTGAGATGGCTGACGGCCAGGCGCTGAAATCCCATCGCCGTCAGCGAGAGAGCCCCGTGCGCAAGCGCGGGGTTTTTCTTTTTCAGGAGCTGTCGAGATTTGGGAATTTTGCGCTGAACTTTTTCGGCGCTGGCGCGTCTAATCAATGAAGCTTCCCCCAGGCTTCACCCCATCAGAAAGCCCCGCTTCCCCCAGGCGGGGTTTTCGCTTTTCAGGGCACACGCGCCGCCTGTCTGCGCGGCGATCAGGCCACGCAGACGGCGCAAGTACTGGATTAGACGGAGTCCTTGGCGACCTTCAGCGGCGAGGCCTTCACCGACTTGCTCGCCGGCTTTGCGGCAAACTGCATCGGCTCCTTGGTGAAGGGATTGACGCCCATGCGCGCTTCGGTCGCGGGCTTGTTGACCACGGACATCTTCACGAAACCGGGAATAACGAACTCGCCGGACTCGTTGAGCTCCTTGTAGCCGACGGTCGCCATGTACTCGATGACCGACTTCACGTCGTTCTTCGCGAGCTGCGTGCCTTCGGCGATCGCATCGATCAACTGAGTCTTGGTCATCTTCGCCATGTCTGGATTTTCCTCTGAATGGGGTGCGCGCGAGCTGCGCTGCAGCTTTGCCCGAAAGCGGTAAAACTACGCGCGCTGCGTCCGTTCGCGCCGGTCGGCCACGAAGCAGCCGGGCTTAGAACCCATCGAGGCCGAAAACGCAAGCAGCAGTTCTGCTTGAGTTCCGTCACATTTCCCGAGCGATAGACCGAGATATTTGGCCAGGGCTTCCCGTCGCGGGGTTTTCCACACCACGCCTCACCTCGTCGTGAAACTTCGGACTTGATGCAACTTGTTCAGACTCTGGTAACCCAACGCCGCCACTCTCCTCATCAGTATCGTTGCGTTGGAGTACCCCACAGTGCTGAATTTTGACGAGCTGCGCGAACTCGCAGCCGATGTCCGCGTCTTTGTCGATGTCGCCGAAGACAAGGCCGAGGCGCTCCGAAGCGTGATCAGGGCCTACGATGTAGTGCTGGCGATCTTCCCGTCCGGAGACGGCATGGGCCTCCACGTCATCAAGGGCAAAGAGATCCTGGACGGCATCGCGAAATCACGCACGCATGCGAGCTACAGCCACACCGCGATTGCGGTGCCTGATCTCGAACATGCCGAAGTGCTGAAATATCTGACGGCACCACCCGCCGAACAACGCATTGCGGCGTAATCGCTGAGAGCGCTGCTGCGTCGTTCACCGCAAAGTGTCATCACCATTCCGATAGCCTCATACGGATCGGCATGATCTACATCAAGGACGGACAACCCCTACGGGTATAACATCGGAAGCACGTGAAACTCCTTCGCAGGACATGCACATGCTTCCAGACCCCGCATGCCGATATGCCATAAGTGTTCATGTCACTGGACTCTTCGTGATCCAGGAGACCCACGCCGACGGGACGTCCGAACAATTGGTCGGGGGCTTCAATACCAGGCGGTCCGCCGAAACCTGGATCGCACGGCAATCCGCGCCTTCCCGCGCCGGGCAATCGACGACAGTGTGCTGACGAGCCGGCACGCCGCCATCGCTGCCCTATCCGCAGACTTCAAATCTCGGCAAACCTGCGCTGAAGATCTCTATCGAAATCCGGAAGCCTCGGCCCGTAGGCGGTGCTCCAATCCGGTTGCGGCGGTAGAAATACCGGCAGCGGCCGACACGTCGATTAGCCTGATCTTCAGCACTCCGGCGCGAGATTTTGCGAGGACAACTCGCAACCGCACCAAGACCATGAGCAATCCCACCGAAAACAGAAAGTCGCCACGGGTCGATTTCTCGCGCGGCGTTGAGGTTCAGATCGTCGCCATCGACGGTACGTGGAGCCGCCCCTGCAGGATGGTCGACGTCTCGCAGATGGGCGCCAAACTGCTGATCGAAAACACCGTCGACCGTACCAAGCTCAAGGAGTTCTTCCTGGTACTCTCGACCAGAGGAACGGCCTATCGTCGCTGCGAACTGGTGTGGATCAATGGCGAGCAAGTCGGTATCCGGTTTCTCAAGGGCGGTGCGGATCGACCGGCGAAATCGGCACAAGCTGCTGCGCGCGTGAGCGCGTAAGCAGTTCCTCGGAACTCCCCTTGCGTCGCGTTTAATTGCTCAGCCCAATCGAACGGGCTGAGCCAGGCTGCGTTGTCCAACGCACTGCCGGGTGTCAACCGGACGCAATGGGGAACGTCGGACGCGGAGCATTTTTCCGGTTTCTGCCCGCGACATCAACGTATCGGTACGCGCTGACGACTAACCCGTTCCCGGCAGATGCACCTTTGGCGAATTGCCGCCTTGTAATGATGCGCATAGGAACAGTCATTGCTCACGCAAGTTGACCTCCCTCAAGAGAAGGAGACAGCGATGAGCGTTGAAGGCAAGGCCAAGGAAGCAGCAGGATACATCAAGGAAGAGCTGAACGAACACGGCAAGTCGGCCGAGAGCCAGAGAAAGGCTCAAGAGGGGCGTGACCTCCGGAACGAAGGCCGCGTCGAAGACGGCAAGCCGCCGAAGACAACGAAGCCCGGCACGGGCCACTAATCCGTCACCGGACCAGCTTGCGCAAGCCGCCCCTGGCAACGCCATGGGCGGCTTTTTGAGTCTGCGATGGGCCGAAGGCTCAGTGACCCCATACAACGACCGCGGCACCAATGGCGAGAAAGCCAAGCCCGATCACGGCAGCCGCCGCGTCGGCGGGATTTTCGGCGCCGAACAATTTGGCGATGACGATCCCGACGACACCCAGGACAACTTCGAAGATCCAGCCGAGCAACGCCTCAAGCATGATCGCTCATCCTTCCGTGCCGTACTTCGCGTCATGCACGACATCGCCGATCGTGCTTCCGACGACCACCGCTGCGAAGACAGGCCAGCCTGCGGAGACGACCAGAATCGTCCCGAGATGCATGTCGTTGGGGCTCTTGTAGGCGTCGAGGCCCGCGAAAAAC
>JAEWHT010000277.1 GCA_023387695.1 Pseudomonadota bacterium
TCGATGAGCTGGTCAATCCCTGGGCCGGCAACAAGATCGACAAGGTCGCCGGCATGGAAGCCCGCGGCTTCATCATCGGCGGCGCAGTGGCGCATCAGCTGTCAGCCGGCTTCGTGCCGATCCGCAAGAAGGGCAAGCTGCCGCACACCACCGTGCGTATCGCTTACTCGCTCGAATACGGCATCGACGAGATGGAGATGCATATCGATGCGATCCAGCCCGGCGAGCGCGTCATCCTGGTCGACGATCTCATTGCCACCGGTGGCACTGCCGAAGGCGCGGTCAAGCTGCTGCGTCAGATCGGCGCCAACGTCGTCGCCGCCTGCTTCATCATCGACCTGCCGGAGCTCGGCGGCGCCGCCAAGCTGCGCGCCATGGACGTGCCGGTGCGCACGCTGATGACGTTCGACGGGCACTAAGGCGCGGCCGCGGCGATCGTTAGAGCGCTTCGGCCTTCAGCTCGTCCCGCCAATGCAGTGCGCGCTCCTTCAGCAGCGCGCTCCGGACATAGTCCGTTTCCTCATCCTCCAGCCGCTCGCATTCGGCAAACGTCAGGCCGGCCTCGCCATGGGCGTTCCACGCGGCCTGGAGGCTGCGGCAGGGATGGCCGCCCTGGCGCAGGGTGAACCAGATGCGGTTCTGGATGGTCTCGAGGTTAGGAGCCTGCCCGACCCAGGCCTCGCCCGTCACCGCGCAGCGGACGACGAAAATGCCCGCAATGGTCTTCCGCTCCTTGTAGGCGGCGATGGCTGCTTTCCGGTCGATGCTCACGGGGATGGGCCTTGTTGGAGAGGCTGTTGCGCGCCTCAATAGCCAACGTACGGCTCCCCGTCAATATTACCCGGATAAAATATTCAAGACCGTTGCAGGATCAGGCTGAGCTCGAGCTCGCGGAAGGCGAGGTAATTGCGCCGGATCCATTGGTGGAGCTCGGTCGAGGAGTCCTTCTCCTGGCGCAGATAGCCAGTGAAGGAGAAGTTCAGGCGGTCGATATAGGTCTTGAGGAAGCCGGGCAGCGCCGGCAGGCGGAACAGCCGGCCGCCGGCCATTGCGGGCGGAAGCTCGCCGCGGACGATGAATTCGTTGTCGACGGTGATCAGGTTCATCCGCGGGATCTGCTGGCGCAGCGTCTCGTGGGCGCGGGCGGACACGCGGTCGGTGTCGGCGACGAACAGGATCATCGGCGCGACGTGCCGGCGCGCTGCTTCCTTGAGCAGGCCGATCTCGTCGGTCATTTTGAAGAACTCGTCGAAGGCATGGAAGCCGAGGTCGATGACCTTGGCGAGGCCGTCATCGACGATGACGCGGTCCATCAGCTGCATCTTGCCATAGGTGTCGATCACATCCGCGGTCTCGGTGACCTTCGGCAGGTAATCGAGCAGCGACGGCTCCTTCAGATTGACGTCGAAGGCCGCGACGTTGCCGTTCTTGAGCAGCAGGAATTCGGCGAGCAGCCGCGCCAGCAGGGTCTTGCCGACCTGCGGGCGGGGCGAGCAGATGATGTAGAGGGGCGTCGCTGGCATCGGCTGCTATATCAGGCCAAGTTACTGGCCAATCCAGCCGTATCGGCTCGGCCTACGCAACTATTTTTCGCTGTTGCGGGTCACCGGCTTCGAACCGACGATGTCGGTCAGGCGGATGCGGTCGAATTCGCTCCAGACGTTGGCGAGCCAGTGCCGGACATAGCCGCGCAGCACGAAGGAGTAGTTCGCGGCCTCGTCGCGGATGCCCTTGTTGGCGACGAATTTCAGGAACGGAACGGACGACACCTCGACCTGCTCATAGGCCATTTCGTTGAGCTTCGGGATGGTCAGCTCGGTCGCATCCTTGATGCGGTGGAAGTAGGAATTGTAGGTCGCCTGATCCCACTGGAAGAACTGGGTGTCATTGATGAAGTTCTTCACCAGGAAGTATTTTGCGCCAGTCATGAAGCCGGCGGTCTCCGCGATCTCCTCGAGGGAGGCGATCGAGGGGCCGAGGATGTGGAACACCGCGAAGGTGATCTGGCCGGCCTTGGCGGCGTCGAGGAAGCCGATGTCGCGGAGCGATGCCAGTGCGGGCGAGAGCAGGCCGGCGCGGACGTCGATGACCGTGACCGACGGGCTCACGGCATTGAGCGTGTCGAAGATCTTCATCTGGTCGGCCGTCGTCGTCATGTCGACGATCTCGGTGATGTCAGGATGGAAGCGCTTCAGCGTTCCCCGCGGCGATTCCGTGTCGAACGCGCGCGTCGGCACATTGTTGGCTGAGAAATAATCGAGCAGGGTGCGCGACACCGTGGTCTTGCCGACCCCGCCCTTGTCTGCGCCCACCACAACCACTGCCGGCTTTGCCATTGCTGTCCCCTAACGCGCGCCCCCGATCGCGATATCGCAATCGGCCGGGCCCCAAATCCCAAAGATAGTCGCGAGTCTGCTGTTGGGCGCGAACATGGCAGAAACAAGGGAGAATTCAAATCTCTGGCCGCCCGTTGCTGCAATTCCCGAAGTTTTTCCCAAAGGCAATGATACCGTCTTAAGAGACGGCGGATTGCGCACTCAGTGGCGGCCCCATGGACCCATGGGATTACCGATGGGATTGCCCAATGGATTGGCGGCAGCGGTTCCGGAAGCGCCCGGCGCGGGGACGGGCGGTGGCGAGGCCCGGCCGCCCGCATCGTTCCACGGGCCCTGCGGCAGCGGCGGCGGGGCGTCCTGCTGATCCGCCTGCGCTTCGGGCTCGTCTGCGGTCGGCTGTTCCGTCTCGTCAGCCGGCGGCGGCAGCGGACCGGGATCGTGGCCGCCGGCGAACTTGACCAGCGCATCGACGCGGGACTGCACGGAAGGGTGGGTTGCGAACAAATCGGAAAAACCTTCGCGCGGATTATCCAGGCACAGCTCCATCACGGCGGAAGTCGCGCCCGGCAACTCGCCGCGGCCCTCGATCTTGCGAAGCGCTGAGATCATGGCATCCGGGTTTTTTGTCAGCTCGACCGAGCCGGCGTCGGCGAGATATTCGCGCGATCGCGACAACGCGAGCTTGACCACTTGCGACACCAGCCAGGCCACCACGATCAGCACGACCGCGATAATGATGACGACAATGGCGCCGCCGCCGGAATTCTTGTTGTCGCTCGATGACGAAGACGATCGCGACGAGGAGGAGCCCGACGACCATGATCCACCGCCGGAGCTCCAGCTCAAATTGGTGAACAGGCGGAAAAACAATTCGCCGAAGAAGCCGACCACACCGGCGATGATCACGGCGACCACCATAAGCTGCACGTCCCCATTCTTGATGTGGGTCAGCTCGTGGCCGAGCACCGCTTCGATCTCCTGGTCGTTCAGCGCCTTCAGGAGACCCGTGGTGACGGTGACAGAATATTGCCGCGGATTGAGGCCGGTCGCGAACGCGTTCAATGCCGGTGAGTCCATGATCTTCAGCTTCGGCATGGTAATGCCGCGCGAGATGCAGAGATTTTCCAGCAGGTTGTAGAGCCGCGGTTCTTCCTGCCGGGTGACGTCATGACCGCCGGTCACCGCGTCGATCATCGACTGGTGGAAGAAATAAGCGATGACGATCCAGGCCACCGCCGCGATCGTCGCAAAGGGGAAGGCGACGATGAGGTCGTGCAAGCCGCGGTTCAGGTAATAGGCGACGGTCTCATTGCCGTTGGTGACGACCTCGGCGACCAGTGCGCCGGCAAAGACCAGCACATAGACCAGCGCGAACAGGCCGGCGAGCAGCAGCATCGAACGAAACTTGTTCGAGGCGATGTGCGTGTAGAGACCATACGCGGCCATGACGCGTTGCCCTGCTGCCGGCCTATCGGCTCAGATCAGAATTTCACCTGAGGAGCGGCCTCGACCTCGGTGCGGCTCGCGCCCAGATCGAAGAAGTCCTTCTTGGTGAAGCCGAACATGCCGGCGAACAGAGCGGCGGGCATCTGCTGGATGCCGGTGTTGTATTCCTGGACCGCGTTGTTGAAGAAGCGCCGGCTCGCAGCGATCTTGTTCTCGAGGTCGGAGAGCTCGGATGCGAGCTGCTGGAAATTGGCGTTGGCCTTCAGGTCGGGATAGGCCTCCGACAGCGCGATCAGCCGGCCGAGCGCGCCGGAGAGCTGGTTCTCGGCGGCTGACACCTGCGCCGGTCCCTGTGCCGACATCGCCGAATTGCGGGCCTTGATGACGTCGTCGAGCGTGCCGCGCTCGTGCGAGGCGTAACCCTTCACGGTCTCGACGAGGTTCGGGATCAGGTCATGGCGTTGCTTGAGTTGGACGTCGACATCGGCAAAGGCCTGGCCGACGCGCTGGCCCAGTGCCACCAGCCGGTTGTAGGCACTGAACGCCAGGAAGACGAGAACGACGATGACGCCGAGAACGATCCAGCCGGTCGACATGGAGAACTCCTGAAGGAGAATTGGAGCGGACAGCCTAAACTAAAATGGAGCCGGGGGAGAGCCCCGCGCGGAGGGAAGGTAAGACTTGGTCGGATCGGGAGCCATCCGAGTTCAAGCGAAAAGCGGCTAATGAGGTTAACTTTCGGACAGAACGGCATCGCCCCAGCGCCAGCGACGGGCGCCTGCATACGCGGCCTTGTCACGTCGCGGGATCTTGGCGAGTTCGACGCCATCCACAGTGCAGACCTTTGCCGTGATCTCCGCCTTGCCGACATCCGGCGGCGCCAGCACGCGCGCGCCGCGGGCGGCTGGTGGGGCGCGGGTCAAGGCGACGTAGATGAAGCGCTCGTCCTCGAACGGCACCTCTGCGCCCTTGATCTGGCGGTGTGCTTGCGAGCGCGGCAGGCGCTGGTTGAAATGGCACCAGTCGGGCGCGGTGAGCGGGCAGGGCTTTTCGTGCGGACAGGGCGCGGCGACGAAGGCGCCTGCCGCGATCAGTTGCTGCCGCAGCGCGAGGATGCGGGCATAGCCGGCAGGCGTGCCGGGCTCGATCACGACCAGCGCGTGGCGCGCTTTCGCCCACATCGTCTCCGCGAGCTTGCGCTGATCGGCCTCACCGAGCTCGCCGATGATGTAGCTGGCAACGACGAGATCGGCTTGCGAGACTTCGGCGAGGTTGGTTGAGGCATCGCCCGGCAAATAGCGGCAATCGGCGAGGCGCGTGCTGTCCTGTGTGAGTTCGAGCGCGAGCCGGCTGAGCGTCGCGTTGGCATCGAGCAGCGTGAAATCCTGGAGCGACGAAAACGCCTCTGCCGCGGCCCAGCTCGCGGTGCCCGGACCTGCGCCAACGTCCAGCAGCGTTGCCGGAGCGAAATCAGGTGCGATTTCTGCCAGCGCATTCAGGCTCGCGGCAACAGCGGCGTAAGTGGCCGGCATGCGCGCCAGCGCGTAGGCGAGCGCATCCGCGTCCGACTTGATCGTGCCGGAGCCGCCTCCGGCGCGATAAGTGGTCGAGATCTTTTGTGAGCGCTGCGCGGCGTCGGTGCGGGAAAAGCCCTGCAGCCTGGCGTCGAGCGCGGCCTTGAGTTCGGCGGGGAGGGTGGGGGAGATCATCTTTACCCACCGTCATTCCGGGGCGCGACATAGTCGCGAACCCGGAATCTAGAGGTTATGGCGCGAGATTCCGGGTTCTCGCTTCGCGAGCCCCGGAATGACGTTAAAAATATCACGCCACGTTCTGGTCGAGAATGTCCACGGCCTCGGACAGGCTCACCGAGACGAGCTGGGACACGCCGCGCTCAGCCATGGTGACGCCGAACAGGCGGTTCATCCGCGCCATGGTGATCGGATTGTGCGTGATGATGACGAAGCGCGTGTCGGTCGAGCTGGTCATTTCGTGCAGGAGGTTGCAGTACCGTTCGACGTTGTGGTCGTCGAGCGGTGCGTCGACTTCGTCCAGCACGCAGATCGGCGAGGGGTTGGTCAGGAACACCGCGAAAATCAGCGAAAGCGCGGTCAGCGTCTGCTCGCCGCCCGAGAGCAGCGAGAGCGTCGCCGGCTTCTTGCCGGGTGGACGGGCGATGATTTCGAGGCCGCTTTCCAGCGGGTCGTCGC
>JAEWHT010000289.1 GCA_023387695.1 Pseudomonadota bacterium
GCGATGAGCTCAGCCTGGAGGAGGCCGCCACCATCGGCCGCGCCGATACCCGCCACTATGCCAAACGACAATTTACCTGGTTTAGGCACCAATTGCCCGAATTCGAGTGGGTGAAACCGGCCGAGGCGCGCAAATGGCTCGCGGATGCCGCTGACGCGGTCTGGGATCCCGGTTGACGTGCTTTTGTGCTCAGGTTCCCGCAATTACCTCTCGCCGAACCCCGGGAACACCGCTACACTGCCAAAATCGCGCGGAAGCGGCCGCTTTGCCTTGACATCGAGGCTTTGGTCGCTATGTTTCGCGCAACCTTTGGGAAGCCGAGCGCCTGCAATGCGTAACATTATTACCAAACTCCTTATCGCCGTCGTACGCAGGCACACCGCCGGGGGTGGCTAGCTGCCATCCACATGACAGGCGGTGTGCAGGGTCCCTCTTCGGGGCCTTTTTTATTTCCCGAACCCGACACGAACGAAGCCGCTGACAACAGCGCATCCGGAGCCAAGACAATGACCGACAAAAGCCACGATCCGAACCAGATGACCGGCGCCGCGATGATCGTCCGCGCGCTCATCGATCACGGCGTGACCGACATTTTCGGCTATCCGGGCGGCGCGGTGCTTCCGATCTATGACGAGATCTTCCAGCAGAGCGAAGTCCAGCACATCCTGGTCCGCCACGAGCAGGGCGCGGGTCATGCCGCCGAGGGCTATGCCCGCTCGACCGGCAAGCCCGGCGTTGCGCTGGTGACCTCAGGTCCCGGCGCCACCAACATGGTGACACCGCTGACCGATGCGTTGATGGATTCGATCCCGCTGGTCTGCATCTCCGGCCAGGTGCCGACGCATCTGATCGGCAATGACGCGTTCCAGGAATGCGACACGGTCGGCATCACGCGTCCCTGCACCAAGCACAATTGGCTGGTGCGCGACGTCAACGATCTCGCGAAGGTTCTGCACGAGGCCTTCTACGTTGCGACCACGGGTCGTCCGGGCCCCGTGCTGGTCGACGTTCCCAAGGACGTGCAGTTCGCGACCGGCACCTATCATCCGCCGCGCAAATCCGACGTGCACCGCTCCTACGCGCCGCGCGTGAAGGGCGATGCGACGCAGATCCGCAAGGCCGTGTCGCTGCTCGCCGGCGCCAAGCGCCCGGTGATCTACAGCGGCGGCGGCGTGATCAATTCCGGCCCCGAAGCGACCAAACTGCTGCGTGAGCTGGTCGAGGTTACCGGCTTCCCGATCACCTCGACCTTGATGGGCTTGGGCGCTTATCCGGCGTCGGGCAAGAACTGGCTCGGCATGCTCGGCATGCACGGCACCTACGAAGCCAACATGACCATGCATGATTGCGACGTCATGCTGTGCGTCGGCGCACGCTTCGACGACCGCATCACCGGCCGCGTCGATGCGTTCTCGCCGAACTCGAAGAAGATCCACATCGATATCGATCCGTCCTCGATCAACAAGAACATCCGCGTCGACGTGCCGATCATCGGCGATTGCGCCAACATCCTCGGCGACATCCTGCAGGTGTTCAAGGCCGAGGCGAAGAAACCTGACATCAAGACCTGGTGGCAGCAGATCGCGCAGTGGCGCGCCCGCAACTCGCTCTATTACAAGAAGAGCAACGACATCATCCTGCCGCAGCACGCGATCCAGAGCCTGTTCGAGGCGACGCGCGGCAAGGATACCTACATCACGACAGAGGTCGGTCAGCACCAGATGTGGGCGGCGCAGTTCTTCGGCTTCGAGGAGCCGCATCGCTGGATGACGTCGGGCGGCCTCGGCACCATGGGCTATGGCCTGCCGGCTGCAGTCGGCGTGCAGGTGGCGCATCCGGATAGCCTCGTCATCGACATCGCGGGCGATGCCTCGGTGCAGATGACGATGCAGGAGATGTCGACGGCGGTTCAGTACGAGCTGCCGATCAAGATCTTCATCCTGAACAACCAGTACATGGGCATGGTGCGGCAGTGGCAGCAGCTGCTTCATGGCAACCGGCTCTCGCATTCATACTCGGAGGCGCTGCCGGACTTCGTCAAGCTCGCGGAAGCCTATGGTGCCGTCGGCCTGCAGGTGCACAAGCCCGGTGATCTCGATGGCGCCATCAAGGAGATGATCTCGGTCAAGCGCCCGGTGCTGTTCGACTGCCGTGTCGCGGCGCTCGAAAACTGCTTCCCGATGATCCCCTCCGGCAAGGCGCACAACGAGATGCTGTTGCCCGAGCAGGCCAACGACGAGGCCACGGCCAAGGCGTTTGCCGGCGGCAAGGCGCTGGTGTGAGGCCATGTTCGACCTGACGGAGCTCGAGCGCGCACATGCGATCGTGGGGCAGGCGGTGCCGGCAACGCCGGCGCGCGTCTGGCCCTTGCTCGCTGGGCGCCTCGGCACCGAGGTCGTCGTGAAGCACGAGAACCACACGCCGATCGGCGCCTTCAAGGTGCGGGGAGGGCTGGTCTATCTCGACCGTCTCAAGCGTGAGCGGCCGAACACGCCGGGTATCATCTCGGCGACCCGTGGCAATCACGGCCAGAGCCTGGCCTTTGCCGCTGGTCGTCATGGCGTGCCTGCGGTGATCTATGTGCCGCGTGGCAATTCGGTCGAGAAGAACCGCGCGATGAAGGCCTTTGGGGCCGAACTCGTCGAGCACGGCGAGGACTTTCAGGCCGCGCGCGAAGAGGCCGAGCGCCGCGCGCAGTTCTCCGGCCTTCACATGGTGCCGTCGTTCCATCCGGACTTGGTTTTGGGTGTCGCGACCTACGCACTCGAACTGTTCCGCTCCGCGCCCGATCTCGACGTGCTTTATGTGCCGATCGGGCAGGGCTCCGGCATCTGCGGCTGCATCATGGCGCGCGATCTCCTCGGTCTGAAGACCGAGATCGTCGGCGTGCAGTCTACGGAAGCACTGTCCTACGCGCTCTCGTTTGCGGCCGGCAAGATCGTGACGACCGAGACCGCCAACACGCACGCCGACGGCATGGCGACGCGCATTCCGGATGCGGATGCGTTCGACCTGATCCGCAAGGGTGCCGCACGTATCGTCCAGGTCACCGACGACGAGGTCGCCACAGCGATCCGCGCCTACTGGACCGACACGCATAATCTCGCCGAAGGCGCAGGCGCTGCCGCGCTCGCCGCGGCGCTGCAGGAAAAGACCAAGCTGAAGGGCAAGCGCGTCGGTCTCGTGCTGTCCGGCGGCAATATCGATTTCGATCTGTTCCGCCGTTGGGTCGGGACGGACGCGCCGGCCAAGCAATCGGCTAAGGCGTGAGGACGAGACAAGAGGGGACGACAATGAACCAGCCCGCATCCGCCTACTTCATCGAAGAGCGTCACGATCCGAACGAGACGCACACGCTTGCGGTGCTCGTGCAGAACGAGCCGGGCGTGCTCGCGCGCGTCATCGGCCTGTTCTCCGGCCGCGGCTACAACATCGAGAGCCTCACGGTTTCTGAGACCGAAGCGCAGAAGCATCTTTCGCGCATCACCATCGTCACCACGGGGACGCCAATGGTGATCCAGCAGATCAAGCACCAGCTCGATCGCATGATCCCGGTCTACCAGGTCGTCGACATGACGCTGACCAAGCGTGCGATCGAGCGCGAGCTCGCGATGGTCAAGGTGCGCGGGCAAGGCGAACACCGCGTCGAAGCGCTGCGGCTGGCGGATGCTTTCCGCGCCCGCGTGATCGACGCCACCACCGAGAGCTTCGTGTTCGAGATCACCGGCAATACGGACAAGATCAACCAGTTTATCGACCTGATGCGTCCGCTCGGCCTCGTCGAGGTGTCGCGCACCGGTGTTGCCGCGATCGGTCGCGGGCCTGAAGGGATGTGAGCCATGCTGGCGCGCGACTGGTATTATAACGAGCGGAACCGGATGGGCATCGAGCCCGCGGTGGCGTCGATCTACGACGCCCACGACGATGCCGATCTGCGGGCGCGCGCCGCACTGAAAATGCTGGGCGTCCAGCGCGGCTGGCGCATCGCCGATATCGGCTGCGGCAACGGCGTGCTCGCTACCGAAGCGGCGCTGATGGGCGCCGAGGTCGACGCCATCGACATCTCGCCGGCAATGCTGGCGCTCGCCGAGATCTATGCCCGCGACCGCAAGGCACCCGTGCGCACCCAGTCTGCCGGCCTGCTCAGCTTTGCCTACCGGCCGGAATCCTATGATTTGATCGTCAGCGAGTTCACGCTGCATCATCTGCCGGACTTCTGGAAAGTCGTGGCGATGTCGCGGATCTTTCGCGCGCTCAAGCCCGGCGCGACTTTCTATCTGCGCGACATCGTCTATGCCTCGATGCCCGACGCCGTCGAGCGTGATGTCGACCAATGGGCCGACTATCAGATCAAGAACCACGATTTCTCGCACGAGAGCGTGGTGACGCATATGCGCGACGAATACTCGACATTTGGCTGGGTGATGGAGCGAATGCTGACCGATGTCGGCTTCACGCTGGTCTCCGTTGACTATCACGCGCCGATGCACGGCACTTATCTCCTCCGCAAACCGAAAGCCGGCGAGCAAGGCTAGACCAGAAGAACAAGCAGGGCTGCACGACAGGGCAGAACCGGAAACAACAATGAAGCCGGCCGATATCCTCATCGCCCTCATGGTGGCGATCATCTGGGGGCTTGCCTTCGTGGCGAGCCGGATCGCGCTCGACGAGTTTTCGCCGGAGCTGATGACCGCGATGCGTTTTTCCATCGCCGCGGTGCCGTGCCTGTTCATTCCCAAGCCAAAGGTTGCCTGGTCGCTCCTGATCGCGATCAGCTTCACGCTGTTCCTCGGGCAATTTCTGTCACAGGCGTATGGCATCGCCCATGGCGTGCCGGTGGGACTGACGTCCGTCATCGTGCAGAGCCAGGCGCTGTTCACGATCGGCTTTGCGGCGATCGCCTTCGGCGAGCGTCCGACGCCGGTGCAGACGCTCGGCATCGCCATTGCTGCAGCCGGACTGCTGATGATCTGTGGAACAGTCGGTTATGATTTCAGCATAAGTGCTTTCGCAGTGCTGATGATCTCGCCGGTCAGCTTTGCGATCGGCAACATTTTGCTGCGTGGTGCCCGCGGCGTGCCGATGTTCGACCTGTTCGCCTGGCTTTGCCTCGCGACTGCGGTGCCGCTGTTTGCGCTGGCGCTGGTCGTGGATGGGCCGGCGCCAACCGTTCACTCGCTGATCCACATGTCGTTGACCGGCCTGATCTCCCTGCTGGCGATCGGCGCGATCTCCACCAGCATTGCCTATTGGCTGTGGGGACGGCTGCTGCGCGATTATCCTGCTGCACAGGTCGTGCCCTTCGCGTTGCTCGTGCCGTTCGTTGGCTCAGCAGCGTCGAGCATCGTGTTCGGCGAGCGGTTCGGGCCTCTGCGTCTTGCCGGTATGCTGACCGTGATCGGCGGCATCGCCGTGATGGTGCTGGTGAAGCGGCCACAGCCGCTCGCGAAGACTGCGTGAGGTGACCATGGCCCACTCGCTCTTCTACGCGTTCCTGGCTTTCATGGTGGTGATGTATTTCACCCCGGGGCCGAACAACATCATGCTGCTGGCCTCGGGCCTGACCTATGGCTTCCGGCGCACCATTCCCCACATCGCCGGCATTGTCCTCGGCTTCGCTTTCATGGTTGGCGCCGTCGGCCTCGGGCTCGGCACCGTGTTCCTGGCGTACCCGATCCTCCAGACCATCCTGAAATATGCCGGTGCGGCCTACCTGATCTATCTGGCTGTTGTGATCGCCATGTCTGGCCCGACCACGCCGGGCAGCGAGGACGGTCGTGGCCCGATGACCTTCTGGGGCGCCGCCATGTTCCAGTGGATCAATGCCAAGGGCTGGGTGATCGTGATCGGTACCATCACCGCCTATGCGGCGATTGCCCAGTTCCCGGTCAATATCGCGATCCAGACCTTGATCAGCCTCTTGGTCGGCACGGCCTCGACGGTTGTCTGGGCCTTCTTCGGCACTGCACTACGACCGGTGCTGACTTCGGAGCGGCTGGTCCGCGCCTTCAATATCCTGATGGCGCTCCTGCTGCTCGCCTCTCTCTACCCCGTTTTCATGGATGCATGATGTCGCGGATTTCCATGCAGAAACGGGTTTCCCTCAGGGGCCGAAATGCTCTAGACAGCCCCCGAAATCCGCAATTTTCACCCTTCGGACACTGACCATCGGCCGATTTTCGGCCCTCAACGAGGAAACGACTAATGCGTGTTTATTACGATCGCGACGCCGACCTGAACCTGATCAAGGGGAAGAAGGTCGCCATCGTCGGCTATGGCAGCCAGGGCCACGCCCATGCGCTCAATCTAAAGGACTCCGGCGTCAAGGAAGTCGCCATTGCTCTGCGCAAGGACTCCGGTTCGGTGAAGAAGGCGGAAGCCGCCGGCTTCAAGGTGATGGAAGTCGCCGAAGCTGCCAAATGGGCCGACCTCGTCATGATGCTGACCCCGGACGAGCTCCAGGGCGACATCTACCGTGATCACCTGCACGCCAACATGAAGAAGGGCGCGGCCCTGGTGTTCGCGCACGGCCTCAACGTTCACTTCAACCTGCTCGACCCTCGCGCCGACCTCGACGTGCTGATGATCGCGCCGAAGGGCCCCGGTCACACCGTGCGATCGGAGTATCAGCGCGGCGGCGGCGTGCCCTGCCTGATCGCGATCGCCAAGGACGTCTCGGGCAATGCCCATGACCTCGGCCTGTCCTACGCGTCGGCTGTCGGCGGCGGCCGCGCCGGCATCATCGAGACGACCTTCAAGGAAGAGTGCGAGACCGATCTGTTCGGCGAGCAGGTCGTGCTCTGCGGCGGCCTGGTCGAGCTGATCAAGGCTGGCTACGAGACCCTGGTCGAAGCCGGCTACGCGCCGGAGATGGCCTATTTCGAGTGCCTCCACGAAGTGAAGCTGATCGTCGACCTGATCTATGAAGGCGGCATCGCCAACATGAACTACTCGATCTCCAACACCGCGGAGTACGGCGAGTACGTCACCGGCCCGCGCATCGTCACATCAGAGACCAAGGCCGAGATGAAGCGCGTTCTTGCCGACATCCAGGGCGGCAAGTTCGCCCGCGACTGGATGCTCGAGAACAAGGTCAACCAGACCTCGTTCAAGGCGACCCGCGCCAAGCTCGCTGCGCACCCGATCGAGGAAGTCGGCGCGAAGCTGCGCGACATGATGCCCTGGATCAAGAAGGGCGCGCTGGTCGACAAGTCGAAGAACTAAGGCTCGCGTGCCCCGGACGCAGCGCAGCGTGTCAACGGTGCGCTGCTGAGCCGGGGCCCACTGCGGCCTCTGGGTCCCGGCTCTGCGCTCCGCTTCGCTGCGCTTGTCCGGGACAAGAGCGAAAACAAAAAGCTTCGCTCGCCAAACCAAATCTTAAATCTTCAAGATTATATCTGAGCGAGATCGCAAAGCGCGGTCTCGCTCTTTTCTTCTCGCGCGAAGCATTGCTGCTTCATTCAAATTCTTCGCGAGTTGATGTGCTCTCAGAGCAACAAGAACTGACGCTTAAACCACATTCTTGGGCTCGCGTCGTTTCTCAGACGTTTTTCAGGACTAGCGATCGCCAAAAGCTCTGCGTCTCCAGAGTCTAAGATTCGTATCTTCATCCTCGTCTTCAGGTCACGATTGATCGCCTCTCGCGACGTTCGCGCGCCGCTTCATCTTTAGAACTGACACCTCATGCGTCTTCTTGCAGCGCCGCGCCGGCTCGAAAAAGATCATCCGTGCGCGGCTTGAGAACCTGGTGGCATTGCGATCGCGCGACCTCCCCCTACATTGGTCGCGGGGCACTAAAAGGGGGGAGAGGACTATGCGATCTGTCGTCGTCACCGGCGCGTCCACTGGCATTGGCTGGGCCATTGCGAAATTTCTGATCGGGCGCGGCTATCGCGTCTTCGGCAGCGTCCGCAAGCAGGCCGATGCTGACCGGCTCACAGGCGAGTTCGGCGCAAACTTTATGCCGCTGTTGTTTGACGTCACTGACGAGGCCGCCGTGTTAGCCGCCGCACGCCAGGTGCGCGAGGCACTGGGCGGCGAGACCTTGGCAGGCCTCGTCAACAATGCCGGCGTCGCCGTCGCCGGTCCCGTGCTCGAATTGTCGGCTGATGAATTTCGCCGTCAGATGGACATCAACGTCATCGGGCCTGTCATCTCAACTCAGGCATTCGGTCCGTTACTCGGCGCGGACCCGTCACTGAAGGGGCCGAAGGGCAGGATCGTGATGATCAGCTCGGTCGCCGGCAAGAACGGCAATCCGCTGTCGGCGCCTTACTGCGCCTCCAAGCACGCGGTCGAGGGCCTGTCGGAAAGCCTGCGCCGCGAGCTGATGCTGTTCGGCATCGACGTCATCATCGTCGCGCCCGGTGCAGTCAAGACGCCAATCTGGAGCAAGGCCGAGGAGACCGATCTCTCGGTCTACAAGAATTCGCCCTATCTGCCGGCGCTCAACAAGGTCATGGCGTTCATGATGGAGCTCGGTGCCAACGGTCTGCCCGCCGAGCGGATCGCCGAGATCGTGTTCGAGGCGCTCACCTCGGCAAGTCCCAAGGTGCGCTACCAGATCACGCCGGATCGGCTGCGCCATCTGATTGGGGCCGTGCTGCCGAAACGAACCTTCGACCGCTTGATTGCCAAGCGGCTCGGGCTGCTGCCGCAGGCCTGAGCGATGCGAGGCATTTTCATCGCCGCGCTTTGCGTTTTGTCGTCCGCTGCACAAGCGGGCGATCAGGGCGATCCCAAGTCCTGCGACGGCTCGACCGCGGAGATGGTCGAGTGCCTGAAAGCGCAAACTGCGCAATGGGACAAGCGCATGACCATCGCTTATCAGCGGGCTATGAAGAGTGCCGGTGATGCGCAGCGCGACCAGCTTCGCGCCGCGCAGCGGCTCTGGATCCAGTACCGTGACGCCAATTGCCTCTATTACGGCATGGGCGAGGGCACCATCGCCCGTGTCGATGCCGGCGAGTGCCTGCGCCGGATGACCGAGGCCCGCGCCCGCGAGCTCGAAGGCCTCGGCCGTTAGCGCGATCAAGCCTCGGCGATCCGCCGGCTCGGGCGCGCGGCCATCGCGATCATGCGCAGCGCCATCACGATCAGGAGCGGAATGAGAAAGGCTGCATAAGCAGGCATGGCCGGCACGCGCTTGCCGAACGACACCATGAACTGGAACCAGAGGTAATAGCCGCCCACGAGGTGCAGCGCGCGCCAGGCGCGCGGCCCCATCAGCGCTGCGGTGCGGTCGAACGAGGTCGCGCTCATGGCGATGATCACGGCATAGCCAATGCCGCCGAAGATGTAGGAGGCCGGCGATGTCGCCTGCGCAAAGGCCGCCGGATCCATTTTCGCAAATATGATGATCGCGACCGCATGGACGGCGTGGGAGGCCGCAAAGCTTAAGCCGAGGTAGCGTCGATTGCGGCGCTGCCACCGCGTCCAGGCATTGGGCCGGAGCCGCGCCAGCGCTGCGGCGCTGAAGGCCAGGCAGAACAGCAGCAGCGAGCTGCGCGCCGTGAAGCGGATCACCATGCGCACGCCCTCGACCTCGAACTGCCGCATCGAGGCGATCCAGAGGCTTAAGGCGATCAGGCTCAGCGTGAGGACGGCAAGCAGCCGCCAGCCTTCGAACCAGCTTTGACGTTGCGACATGGCGGTCTCCTCCGTTATGTAATCATTGATTACATTTCGGCGCGCTGCGATCGTCAACGGTGTAATCGCTGCTTACATTCACGTTGGGGTGATGCTAGAAGGCGTCATGCCCGCCCGTTCGACCTCCAAGCCCCGCGCCCGCCGCCAGACATCCGAGCCTCGGCCCTATCACCACGGTGACCTCCGCCGCGTGCTGATCGATGCTGCATTGCAACTGGCAGCCGAGGGCGCCGAGGTTTCAGTGCGTGAGGCCGCGCGCCGGGCTGCCGTGTCGCCGGGGGCGCCATTCCGGCACTTTCCCAATCGCGACGCCCTGATGGCGGCGGTGGCCGAGGAGGCGCAACGACGCTTTCGTGCCGAGATCGAGGCTACGCTGGCGGAGGCTCACCCAGCCGACCCGCTGGCGCGCTTCCGCGCCTTTGGCATTGCCTATGTGCGATGGGCGATCCGCAACCCCGCGCATTTCGAGATCATCTCCACGGGGCGTTATTTCGTTCATGGCAGCTCCCCCGAGCTGACCCGCGACAATGCCGAGTTGGTCGCGCTGACCGAGCAGATGCTGACTGAAGCGGCCGCGCAGGGTCTCCTGCGACCGGCGGACCTCAAGCGCATCCTGATCGCCGGCCGCTCCCTGATCTATGGCTTCGCCCGTATGAATCTCGACGGGCATTTCCCGCGCTGGGGCGTGGAGGAGGGCGAGATCGAGCAGATGGCGGAGGGGGTGATCGATCTGTTCATCGCGGGGATCGCGAAGCGCTAGACGCCTCGCCGGTCCGAAATCCCCTCAGCCTGGTCTTGGCGCGCGATGCCGCGCCACATACACTCGCGCCGATATTTTATTGCCCACTTCGATATTTTGATGCGTGCAGCAAAGATGGATCGTCGCACATTTCTTCTTGGGGCCGGTACGGCTCCTGTCTGGATCAACCAGGCGCTAGCTCAAGCCGCGCGGCCGACGATCGGCTTCCTTGCCAGTGGTTCGCCGGAGACTTTTGTCACGGTCGTGACGGGCTTCCAGGAGGGCCTCAAAGCCGCAGGCCTGGTCGAGGGCAGCAACCTCGCCATCGACTATCGTTGGGCTCAGGGGCAGTTCAATCGGTTGCCCGAACTCGCGGCTGAGCTCGTCCAAAAGCAGGTTGGCGTCATCGTCACGATGGGCGGGAACGTGGCCGCGCTTGCGGCGAAACGCGCCACATCAGCCATTCCCGTCGTGTTCCTCACAGGCGACGATCCTGTGTCCACGGGTCTGGTCGAAAGCCTGAATCGGCCCGGCGGTAACGTCACCGGTGTGACCTGGCTCGCCGGCGAACTCGGGTCCAAAAATCTGGAGCTGGTCAGCGAACTGGTTCCGGCGGCAACGACGATCGGCGTCCTGGTGAATCCAAACCGTCCGACTGCGGCGGCCCAGCTCGAAAGCGCCAACGAGGCGGCCAAAGCCATCGGAAAAACCCTGCTCGTGCTCAAGGCCAGTCAAAAGGACGATATCGACAAGGCCTTTGCCGAGATCGCGCAGGCCCGCGTCGAGGCGCTTTTCGTGACCGTTGATCCGGTCTTCATCGTCAATCGCATTCAGATCATCGAGGCCTCGGCGAAGCAGCGGGTGCCGACCCTGTATTTTCAGCGTGAGTTCGTCGATCTGGGCGGCCTCGTGAGCTATGGGGCCAGCGCCCACGACGCCTCGCGTCTCGTCGGCGGCTATGCGGCGCGGATCCTGAAGGGGGCAAGACCGGCCGATCTTCCCATTCAGCGTTCGACCAAGATCGAGACGATCGTCAATCTGAAAACGGCCAGGTCGCTCGGCATGACAATTCCGCCGAACGTGCTCGCCCGGGCCGACGAGGTGATCGAGTAGCCGATCGCGCCTCGGGCTGGCGAAGCGGGGTTGCGCTGCGGCCTTTCGCCTCCCGCTAACATTAAGCGAAGGTCGCACCGCCGCGCGCGTTGCCTGTCCGTGACTGTTCCATTACAGTTTTGTGACACGGTGCAGCCGGCTGCGCCGGACGCCCTGGCTGTCTCGAGGTCGGCCAGGCGCCATGGCATCACCGCGCCGGATCCAAGTTCAGCGTGTCGTCGATGGCGTCCGCGCCCAATCCAGGTCCTTCCGCCACCACCGCCGTCCTGGCGAGCGTCGCCGCGCTCGGCGTCTGGCGGCTGCTCGCGGTGGCCGCGCCGCATTTCGCTGCACTGGCGCTGATGTACGAGACCGAGACCGATTTTGGCTCGCGCCTCTCGTTCCTGTTCGCATGGGGCATTCTCAACTTCTTCTGGATCACATTGCTCCGCCGGCCGGCGCTGTCAGGCGCGCTGTCGCTGACCATGGTCGTGGTGCTGGTGCTGCTGTCGCGGCTCAAGCACGACGTCGTGCAGATGACAGTGAACTTCATCGATCTGATGATGATCGATCGCGACACGGTCGCGTTCCTGTTCACGATCTTCCCGAACCTGCGCTGGTCGGTGATCGGGGCCGGCCTTGTCACGCTGCCGCTGATGTATGCGCTGTGGTGGCTCGATCCGTTCCGCATCCGCCGCCTGCCTGCGCTCGCTTGCAAGCTCTCCTGCCTCGCCGCTCTCGTCTGCTATTCCGTCTATCATCCCGACGAAGCCTGGCGCGGCTATTACGACGACGGCTATCTCTCGAAATTCTTCCGCTCCGGCGTCACCGCCGTCTCCGATTTCGTGCAGTACGGCTTCTTGGAATCGGCCGCCTCGACCAACGAGCGGCTCAACGTGCCGCTGATAGACGCCTGCCATCCGGCTGGCCGACGGCCGAACATCATCATGATCCATGATGAATCGAGCTTCGACATCCGCGCCGCAGAGGGCATCAAGGTGCCCGCTGGCTACGGCAGCCACTTCAAGTCCTGGGATGGCAAGGAGCGGACATTCCTGGCCGAGAGCAACGGCGGGCCGAGCTGGTTCACCGAATACAACGTGCTGGCCGGTCTGTCCTCGCGCTCGTTCGGTCGCTTCGCCTATTTCGTGACGCGCATTGCGTCGGGGCGCGTCGAGCGTGGCCTGCCGCTGGCGCTGCGTCGCTGCGGATACGACACGATGTCGCTCTATCCCGCCTATGGCGGTTTCATGGGCGCGCGCAGTTTTCAGATGACCACCGGCGTCGAGCGCTTTTTCGACTCCCATGATCTAGGCGCCAAGGATGTCGAGCCCGACAGCTTCTTCTACGACAAGGCGCTGCGGCTGATGGGCGAGCGGACGCCGAACAAGCCGCTGTTCACGTTCATTTATCTCGGCGCCAATCATTTCCCCTGGGAAACGCGCTTCCGTCCCGACCTGTTGCCGAACTGGCAGGCGCCGGGCAACGTGGCGTCCATCGACGAATATCTGCGCCGGCAGGCGATGAGTGCTGAGCAGTTCAAGTCCTTCATTGCGGGCTTGAAGAAGAGCTTTCCGGGCGAACCTTTCCTGATCGTCCGCTATGGTGATCACCAGCCTGAGTTCGCGCCCAATCTGCTCGAGCCCGGGCTCGACGAAGGCGCGATCGGCAAGAAGCTCGATGCCTACGATCCGCGCCTCTACGCGACCTATTACGCGATCGACGCCGTCAACTTCGAACCGGTGAAGAGCGAGGTCGTGATGGACACGGTCGACGGTCCGTATCTTCCGCTGGTGATCCAGGAGGCCGCAGGCATACCGCTTGACCCGTCGTTCGCCGAGCAGAAGGAAATCATGCTCCGCTGCAAAGGCATCTTCTACGGCTGCAAGGACGGCGCCGAGGCCCGGCGATTGAACAGGCTGCTGATCAATGCGGGAATGATCCGCGGACTCTAGCGAGAGATGCTACGGTATATCGCATTACGATATATTAATCTCGGCGGCGCGAGAGCGATTTTCAAACTAAAGTCTGAGACAAAAGTGCCTGAAATCACCGACTTGTAATTGGTACGGGGCTTCGCCTCCCAAACTTTGTCACGATTTCTCCCATGATCCGGCAAGCCGTCGCCATCACTTTCGGGCGGCGCGCTGTCCATCTCTGGTCCAATTTCCTTGCAGGAGTATCGTCCATGCGAGCGCTTGATGCTGCGCGTCTTGCATTTGCCCTCATGTTACTTGGCTCGACGGCTTATGCGGCCGAGCCAACGCACGACATCAAGGGCCTCTATCTCATGACCGACTATCCCGCGGTCACGGTGCGGCCGGGGACCACAACCAACGTTTCGCTGCGGTTGCAGGATTATGGTCTCGCGCCGGACCGCTACCAGCTTTCGGTTGCCGGCGTGCCGAGCGGCTGGACCGCGACGCTGCTGGGTGGTGGTCAGCCGGTCGGCGCGGCGATGCCGGCGCCCGACGGCAATGTCGCGCTTCAGCTTCGGCTCGACATCCCCGCCGGCAGTGATCTCAGCGCGCATACGCTCACAGTCAAGGCCGAAGGACAGGGCACCAGCGCCGAGCTTCCCATCGCCGTGTCGCTCGCGAAGGAGCTGCCCGCCAAGCTCACCGTCAAGTCCAGCCTGCCGTCGTTGCGTGGCAGTCCGAAATCGAACTTCGACTACACGCTCTCGATCAAGAACGATTCGGGTCGCAACCTCGTCGCCAGCTTCGCCGCGGATGCACCCGCCAATTTCGAAACGTCCTTTACCGAGGCCTATGGCACGCAGGAACTGTCGTCGATCCCGATCGATGCCGGTCAGTCCAAGGATATCAAGCTCAAGGTGCGTCCGCCGACGACGATTGATGCCGGACATTTCCCTGTGAAGGTGACGGTCAAGGCGGGAGACGCTTCCGCCTCGACCGAACTTGCCCTCGACGTCGTCGGTGAACCACAGCTCCAAATATCTGGTCGTGACGGTCTGTTGAGCGCGCGTGCCGTAGCGGGCAAGCAAAGCTCGATCCCGATCGTCGTCACCAATACCGGCACGGCGCCGGCCGAGAACGTCGCGCTGGCCGGAACTGCGCCGAACGGTTGGAAGGTGACATTCGAGCCTGCGACGATCGAACGTCTCGTGCCCGGCAAGGATAGCGAGGTGCAGGCCCTGCTCACTCCCAGCGACAAATCGCTGGCCGGCGACTATCAGGCCAACATCCGCGCCACCTCCAAGGGCGAAACCGCGTCGAGCCAGTTCCGCATCACGGTCGGCACCTCGACCGTATGGGGCGTGGCGGGCGCCGGCGTCATCGGCGTCGCGCTGTTGTTGATGCTGGGGGCCGTTGCGAGGTTCGGACGGCGATGAGTGAGCAACAGATCGAAACCGGAATCCCACCGCGCGTTCCGGTCATTCATGCGCGCGGCCTGACCAGGCGCTACGAAAACACGGCGGTGGTCGATGGCATCGACCTCGACATTGTTCGGGGCGAGGTGTTCGGACTGCTCGGCCCCAACGGTGCCGGCAAGACCACGACCATCCTGATGATGCTCGGCCTGACCGAGATATCGTCGGGCGAGATCAGCGTGCTCGGATTCAATCCGGGGCGCGAGCCGCTGAAGGTCAAGCAGCGGGTCGGATATCTACCCGATGCCGTCGGCTTTTACGATCAACTGACGGCCTTCGAGAACCTCGCCTACACCGCCAGGCTCATGGGCTTTGGCCGCGCCGAGCGGGCGGAGCGGATTGAAGCCGCACTCGCCCGTGTTGGTCTTGCGGAGGTGGCGGCCAAGCGCGTCGCCACCTTCTCGCGCGGCATGCGGCAGCGGCTGGGGCTGGCCGAGATCATCATGAAACGCGCCGACATCGCGATCCTCGACGAGCCGACGTCGGGCCTCGACCCGCAGGCGACCCAGGAGTTCCTGGGATTGATTGGAGAGCTCAAGGCCGAAGGCATCACGGTGCTGCTGTCGTCCCATATGCTCGACCAGGTTCAGCGCATCTGCGATCGCGTCGCGTTGTTCAAGGCCGGCCGCAGCGTGTTGATGGGTGCGGTGCCGGAGCTCTCAGTCAAGGTGCTCGGCGCCGGCTTTGTCGTGGAAGTCGAAGCCGAAGGTCCGGGCATCGCGCGGCGGCTTGCCATGATCCCCGGAGTCACCCAGGTCGAGGCGCTCGCCGCGGACCGCTTCCGCATGACTGCGGAGCGCGACGTGCGGCCCGACGCGGCCCGAGCCGTCGTCGCGGTTGACGGCGCCTTGCGCAAACTGTCCGTCGACGAACCGAGCCTCGAAGCGATCTACGCGCGCTATTTCCAGGGCCAGCCAATCGGAGGTGTCCGTCATGCGGCGTGAGGGATCACCGTTCCAGGGATTGTCGACCGTCTTCGTCAAGGAACTCTCCGATCACATCTCCAGCGTCCGCATGTTGATGCTTGAGCTCCTGATCGTCTTCACGGCTCTTGCCGCATTGTACGAAGCGATCACCAGCCTCAGGCAGAACACTGCGGAAGACCCGTTTCTGCTGCTGCGTCTCTTTACGATCGACCAGGCGCCGTTACCGTCCTTTGTCGCGGTCCTCGGCTTTCTCATCCCGCTGATGGCGATCGGATTGGGCTTTGACGCCGTCAATGGCGAGCACAACAGGCGGACATTGTCGCGCATCCTGGCGCAGCCGATCTATCGTGATGCGCTGCTGATGGGGAAGTTCCTTGCGGCGCTCGCGACCATCGGAATCAGCCTTGCTGCCTTGTGGCTGCTGGTGATCGGTCTTGGCCTGATCTTCCTCGGCGTGCCGCCGGGCACCGAGGAAATCGCGCGATCACTGGTGTTCCTGGTCGTGTCGATCTTCTATGCGGGCGTGTGGCTGTCGCTGGCGATGTTGCTGTCCACGGTGTTCCGGTCCGCGGCCACCGCGGCCCTGGTCTCGCTGGGCGTCTGGCTGTTCCTGACGGTACTCTGGCCGATGCTGGCTCCGGCCCTTGCACAGGCGGTCGCGCCGGCGGACCCGCGCTATGCGCTGCTCGGTCTCAACGATCCGGCGACCGCGGTATGGACGCAGGAGCTGTTGCGGTTGTCGCCGAATGACCTGTTCGGGGAAGCCATGCTCGCCGTGCTGTCGCCGACGACCCGCGCGCTTGGCCCTGTCTTCCTCGATCAGCTTCGCGGCGCGGTGATGGGCGCCCCATTGCCCTTCGGCGAGAGCGTCATGATCGCGTGGCCGCAGACCGTCGGCCTCGTCGCGGGAACGATCATTCTTTTTGCGTTCAGCTACGTCCTGTTTCAGCGACAGGAAGTGAGGGCTTGAGCTGATCACGCTTTGCCCTCTTTTCCTCCAGGAGAGGGCAGGAGGGGGTGGCCGGAAGTCCCCTGCGGCTACCCCCTCAACTTCATCTTTCGTCGCTCGACGCTTCTTTGATACCTTTCTCGCATCGTCCTCCGAACGAGGGACGCGACAAAAGGCAACGCCGGTTAATGGGAGCGCTCGATTAACCGCGAACCGCAGGAGAGTTCATTTGGCAATTTCAGTGAAGCAGATGTTGGAGGCCGCCAACGCCGTCGTGACGAAGATCACGCCGGCCGAGGCGAAAGAGATGATCGGAAAGGGCAACGCGCTCGTGCTCGACGTGCGCGATGCGCCGGAGATCGAGAAGAGCGGCAAGATTCCCGGTGCGCTGAATGTCTCCCGCGGCATGCTGGAGTTTCGTGCCGATCCTGAGTCGCCCTATCACGACAAGGCCTTCGCCAAGGATAAGCCCGTGATCCTCTATTGCGCCTCCGGCGGTCGTTCCGCCCTGGCAGGCAAGGTGCTCAAGGATATGGGCTATAGCCACGTCTATAACGTCGGCGGCTTCAAGGATTGGGTTGACGCCGGGGGCGCGATCGAGAAGCCAGTCTAGTAACAGAGCCGGCGGAGCGTTGGGTGCGGTCACCTAGCGCCCGCCGACTTTCCCCCATAGCCATTTCGCCACCACATCCGGCGACGAATTTGCGTCGTTGCCGCTGGCGCGCAGATTGGCCTCGCGCATGCTGGTGATGTCGATCTTGCCGAGCAGCGGGCTCAGCGCCGCCTTGAGCCGCTCATCGCCGGCGCGCTTCGGCGCCAACAGCAGGATGGCATCGTAGGGCGGGATCGCCTGTTTGGGATCGTCGAGCGCGACCAGATCGTATTTCGCAATCAGGCCGTCGCTGGTGTAGCCGGCGATGACGTCGACCTCGCCGCTGGCAACCGCCGCATACATGAAATCCGGCTGCATCTGGCGCTGTGCGCGGAACTGAAGGCCATAGGCCTTCTGCAGCGCCGCCCATTCCGGCCGCGAGAAGAACTCGTAGTCGCCGGCGATCGACATCGTCGATGTGTGTGCGGCGAGATCGGCGATCGTGTGGATGCCGAGCGCGTCGGCGCGCTTCTTTGGCATAACCAGCGCGTAGGCGTTCTCGAAGCCGAGCTCACCGAGCAGGGTGATGTTGTCCTTGGCGAGGGCTGTCTTCAAACCTGCGACGATCTCCGCGCGAGGCTTGATGTCGGTACGGTGAAGCTGGTTGGCCCAGAGCGTGCCGGAATAATCGACATAGAGATCGATGTCGCCGGCCTTCAGCGCTTCGAAGATGACGCTGGAGCCGAGACCCGATCGCGCCGAGGCAGAGAGACCGGCCGCCTGGAGGCGGTCTCGAAGCAGCGCTGACAGCACATATT
>JAEWHT010000084.1 GCA_023387695.1 Pseudomonadota bacterium
TGGCGATAGACGCTGCCGTGGCTCACATCGAGCGCACGGGCAACGTCCACCACAGTGGCCTTGGCAAGTCCGTAGCGCCGCAAAACGTCCTCGGTGACTTCGAGTATCCGCTCCGGCGTCAAAACAACGGCTTCGTTCATGCCAGCACCATGTTCCCGTTCAGGGTCCAGTTTTCGGGCGGCGGGGCTGCTCCCGAAGCGCCCCTACCGGTCGTTCGGAAAGCTCAGCTCTTAATGAGGCAGTTTTGCAGCCTGCGCCGCAATCTGGCGCGCCACGAAGAGGTTGAGCCAGTGCCCGATCGTTCCGGTGAGATTGATGATTTCGGTCGTCATTGCCTTAAGTCTCCATTCGTCCGCGGTCCCCCTCAGAAGGCGATGACCACGGGACGCCCAATCGGAGCGTCCGAGAACGGATATACACGTCTCGCTGACAGATTTCAATATCTGTCAGTCAATGATCCGTGACTGATAGTTAGTTTTTGCTCGTATCTCCCTAGGCTCGTTCTCGTACCGGACAATGATACCGTTTAACCGATCATCCCCCGCCACCTTGTCGCGCCGTTTGCTTCACCCTCCCCCTCTGCCAAATCACGGCGTAATAAGCTTTTGGGCTGGCGCGTTCCGCCTCCCATCCCCGGCCCGCAGCGAGTTACGCTACGCTGACCCGCCCAACGAAGAAGAACGGATCCTCTCCATGCCCATCGTCAACCGCATCGCCGCCCTCTCCGATGAAATGGCCGCTTGGCGCCATGACTTCCACGAGAACCCGGAGCTGCTTTACGAAGTCCATCGCACCGCTGGCATCGTTGCCGACAAGCTGCGGGAGTTTGGCTGCGACGAGGTGGTGACGGGTATCGGCCGCACCGGGGTCGTCGGCGTGATTCGCGGCCGCAAATCCGGCTCCGGCAAGGCAATCGGTCTGCGCGCCGACATGGACGCGCTGCCGATCATGGAAACCGCCGACGTGCCCTATGCCTCGAAGATCCCCGGCAAGATGCACGCCTGCGGCCATGACGGCCACACCGCGATGCTGCTGGGCGCAGCCAAGTACCTCGCCGAAACGCGCAATTTCGACGGCACCGCGATCGTGATCTTCCAGCCTGCAGAGGAAGGTGGCGGCGGCGGCAAGGCCATGGTCGAGGACGGGTTGATGACGCGCTGGAACATCGAACAGGTTTACGGCATGCACAACATGCCGGGCCTGCCCGAGGGGCATTTCGCGACCACGCCAGGTCCGCTGCTTGCCTCCTCCGACAACATTCGCATCACCGTCCGTGGCAAAGGCGGCCATGCCGGCGCCACGCCGCATCAGGCGATCGATAGCGTTCTCATTGGCTCGCAGATCGTCAACGCGCTGCAATCGATCGTCGCGCGCAACGTCGATCCGCTGAAATCGGCGGTGATCTCGATTACCCAATTCCACGCCGGCACTGCCTTCAACATCATCCCGGAGACGGCCGAACTCAGCGGCACCGTGCGCACGCTCGATCCTGAGGTGCGCGATCTCGTCGAGCGCCGCATCGGCGAAGTCGCCGAGAGCGTCGCCCGCGCCTATGGCGGCTCGGCCGAGACGAAATACTCGCGCATGTATCCGGTGACGATGAACCATGCGCGCGAAGCCGGCGTCGCTGCCGACGTCGCCCGTGACATCGTCGGCACCGAGCGCGTCAACGACCGCATCATCCCGATGATGGGCGCGGAAGATTTTTCCTTCATGCTGGAGGCACGCCCCGGCGCCATGGTGCTAGTCGGCATGGGCGACAGCCCGGCGTGCCACCACCCGGCCTACGTCTTCAACGACAACATCCTCGGCCACGGCGCCTCGTTCTGGGTGCGCCTGATCGAAACGGCGATGCCGGCCTCATAGAAGCTGCGCAGGGTGGGTTAGCTCGCGGCTACGCGAAGCGTAGTCCGCTGGCGTAACCCACCGCTCCTCTTTCCACGCAGGTAGCAAACGGTGGCCTACGCCTGCACCACCTCGTGCCGCATCACGAACGGCGCGAGCAGCGTGTGCACCTCGCCGGCGACGACCTCGCGCTGGTCCGGCGATAGGCCGGCAAGCGTCACCGTGGCAATCGAGCCGTGGCTGCCGTGGGCGCCGACCTTCACCTTGCAATCGATGCCCCGCTCGGTCAGCGGCGTCAGCACCTTGGCGAACACGCGCTGCGCCGCGTCCCAGCGCAACTGCGGCTTGAACACCTTGCCGACACCGGTCAGCGGCATCGGATCAACCGGAATGACTTGCACCGGCACCGCCGCACGCTCCGGCGTGCGCTCGCGCACCCACGCCTCCAACTCGCCCGGCTCAACGGATGCACCCGGCTTCAGCTGCACGTATCCGACCGGCAACTCACCGGCATAAGCGTCGGGCTGGCCAACCACCGCGGCGAAGCCGACGGCGGGATGGCGGAACATGATCTCCTCGATCGGCGCCGGATCGATGTTGTGGCCGCCGCGGATCACGAGGTCCTTGGCGCGGCCCGTGATCCAGAGATAGCCATCGGCGTCGAGCCGGCCGAGATCACCCGAATTGACCCACACCTTGTCGACGAAGGCGCCCTTGTTGTGGGCGTCGTTAAGATAGCCGCCGAACACGCCGGGCC
>JAEWHT010000105.1 GCA_023387695.1 Pseudomonadota bacterium
TCGTCCCGCATATGTTCGACAACCCGACCCAGCAGGCCGCGCGCGTGATCTGGGTCACGACGCTGCGCCAGACCGATTCGCCGGCCAGTTGAGGCCCGGGCATCGGCTCGCCCCGATACCGCCGGAAATTGCCCTCGACGCCGCCTCAGGGAGCCTGTAGCTCACATGGAACCGGCCTCTTGACTGAGCGGACATTGGGGGTCCGCGGCTGACGTCGTTGGTGTGAGACAATGAAACTCAGGGGGCTTCTGACATCAGCGATGGCCGCGCAGGTCGTCGTGACCACGGCGGCCCTGCTTGCCTCCTACACCGTGACCGGACCCGGCTTCGGCATTGCCCAGATCTTAGGCCTGCTGGTGAGCGCCGCCGTTGCGGTGCTGCTTGCACGGCTCTGCACACGCGCGATCGAGACGGCCCAAGACAAGCGCATGGCCGCGCAATTGGCCGAACAGGCGGAATCGAGCACGCAGATGACCCGGGCCGTCATCAAGACCGCACTCGATGCCTTCGTTCAAACCGATGAAAACGGAATCGTTCTGGAGTGGAACGTTCAGGCCGAAGCGCTGACCGGATGGACGCGCCAGGAGGCGCTCGGCACTGACGTCGTCAACCTTCTCATCGCCGAGCCGCGTCGCGACGGTTTCAGGCAACGCATGATGCGCCTCCTGCCGGAGCTCTCGAATACACCGATCGGCATCCGCTTCGAGGCGACCCTGCTGCACCGGGAGGGCGACGAGATCCTGATCGAGGCGTCGAGCACGGCGCTTCACCTCGACGGCCACACCATCATCAACGTTTTCGTCAAGGACATGACGCAAAAGCGCGCCGCCGAGGAACAGCTGATCCAGGCGCAGAAGATGGACGCAATCGGGCAACTCACCGGCGGCATCGCCCACGAATTCAACAACATGCTGACCGTGATCACGGGCACGATCGAGATCCTCGCCGATGCCGTGAAGGACAACCCGCCGCTCGCGACCATCACCAAGCTGATCAGCGAAGCCGCCGATCGCGGCGCGGCGTTGACGTCGAGCCTGCTGTCCTTTGCGCGCAAACAGGCGCTGCAGCCGGCCGAGATCGACGTCAACGACCTGCTCGAAGAGCTCGCGAAACTGCTGCTCGCGACCTTCGACAGGAAGATCGATATCGTGAAGAAGCTCGATGGCAACATCTGGCTCGCCTTCGCCGACCGCGGCCAGCTCTCATCGGCGCTGCTCAACCTCGCAATCAACGCCCGCGACGCGATGCCTGAGGGCGGCCGCTTGATGCTGACGACGCGCAACGTCGTGTTCGGCGTCCGCGAGGCTGTCGCGGTCGGCGCCGGCTATGCCGGCGACTATGTCGAGATCGAGATCGGCGACACCGGCACGGGTATTCCACGAGCCATTCAAGAACGCATCTTCGACCCCTTCTTCTCGACCAAGGAGGTCGGAAAGGGCACGGGGCTGGGCCTCAGCATGGTGTTCGGCTTCGTCAAGCAATCCGGCGGCGGCATCAAGGTCTCGTCCGCCGAAGGCGACGGCACGACATTCACGATCTACCTGCCGAAGGCCGAGACCAGCGTGCTTCGCCCCACCGGCTACGATGAGCGCAAGATCGTGGGCGGGACCGAAACCATCCTGTGTGTCGAGGACGACCGCGACGTCCGCAACTACGTCACGGTTCAGCTCGAAAGCCTCGGCTACAAGGTCATCCCTGCCGCCAACGCGAGCGAGGCACTCGCAATCGCCGCGGAGGGGACGTCGTTCGATCTGCTCTTTACCGATATCGTCATGGCCGGCGCGTTGAATGGACGAGAGCTCGCCGACCATATGGTGGCTGCGCGGCCCTCGTTACGGGTGCTGTTCACGTCGGGCTATGCCCATGACGCCCCGCATGGCCTGGGACAGGCCACCATCGGCGCGCCGCTCCTGACAAAGCCCTATCGCAAGGCCGAGCTGGCGCGCATGCTCCGCCGCTCGCTGGACACCGCAGTCGATGCCGCCGGCGATCCGATCCCGACGCCCTATTCGGTGCAGGCCGAGGTCGAAAGTTTCTTGCGCAAGCAGGAGAGCGACGACGGCGCGACGCGATCACGAAAATAGGCGTTAGCTCATCCGCCGCCGCAGCGTGGCTGAGGGTGTCTCGCCGAATTTTTCGCGGTACGCTCCAGCCATGCGGCCGAGGTGGGTGAAGCCGAGGTCGAAAGCAATGTCGGTGATCGAGACGTCGGGCGACGCCTGCGCGAGCCGGGCATGGAGACCGGCGAGGCGCATATCGAGCAGCATCTCCGAGATCGATACCCCGAAGTGACGACGGAAGCCGAGCTGGAGTGCACGGATGCCGATGCCGGACGTCCCGGCGAGCTGCGCGAGGTCGAGTGGCTCGCCGGCATTTTCGGAAAGGTAATCCCTCGCGGCGCGGAGCGCGCGCGGCAGACGCTCGGCCTGGCCCGAGAAGGTCCTGATCGCATCCGACAGGCCATGCCGCTGGCCATTGAGGAGATGATCGACCAACGTCTCGCGCCAGTTTGCCATCGCGACCGGTGACAGCCGGCCGGACGGCCCGAGACGCTCGGAAAGCGTCATCAGCGCGTCGAGCTTGATCCGGAAATTGCACCCACCCGGTGTATCCAGATCGATGATCGGATCGAATTCGACTGTATCCATCGCCCGACCCGACAACGCCGCGGCGCGTTGCTCCACCATGCGACGATCGAGCAGCAAGATCATTTGCGCACAATCGCGCCACATCATCCGGGTCGGGATCGTCGGCGACAGCAGCGACGCCGTCCGGTCCGGCGCGGCATTGAATTCGCTGGCGCCGGCGCGAATGTGCGCAGTCCCCGTCAGCGGGATCTGGACCAGGAAGAACCGATCGAGGCAGCCGGGGTCGATGCTGACCGATCCGCCATAGGCGACATAGTTGATGGAAAAGCCATCGAATGTCGCGCAATTGTGCCGGGCGGAGAAGCCGGGCGCGCGCGCCTGCGCCGGCTTGAGATCGTGCGGGCAGAAAATGCGACCGATCTGCTCGGCCGCTTCGTCGACATCATCGGTGGTGACGCGAGCGAAGTCCGCGAGCCGTTCGGCTGCGGGCGACCTTGTGCTCATTTCCTGCACGGCTGCGGACATCGTCGACCACGCTTCGCGTCGCGGAATTGCTTTAAGCCTATAATAGTTCCCCGGACGCGAAAAGGGCTCGTGTCGCAAAATCGTCGTGCTGCACGGCAACAGCCGGGTGCGGATTCGTTTAGCGGATAGACAGCGGTCTGGACGTGGCCGAAGCTCGGTACCCGCCGGAGTTCATATGGAGGCGAGCATGACTGCACTCGAAAAGGGCATTACCGCGAACGGGACAGGCTATGGCGGCAAGACCTGGAACATCCTGGGTCAGGTCTATTTCCCCAAGGCCGTCACCGACTCCACTTTCGCGTTCGAAACCAACAGCGATCCCGGCCAGTTCGTGCCGGTGCACATTCACCCGACCCAGGACGAGTTCATCCTGGTGCAGGAAGGCACGCTCGACCTCAAGCTCGACGGCAAATGGGTCAAGGCTCATGCCGGCGATCTCGTACGCATGCCCCGCGGCATCCCGCACGGATATTTCAACAAGTCCGACAAGCCGTGCCGCGCGCTGTTCTGGGTCTCGCCGATGCAGAAACTCGAAGCGCTGTTCAACCAGCTCCACAATCTGACTGACCCTGCCGAAGTCGTGCGTATCTCGGCGCTGCACGAGGTCGACTTCCTGCCGCCCGAGGCCAACGACTAGGCAGCCGCCTCTTCGTCTCTTCTCACCTGCTTGCAGGTCCGCCGGCCGCACCTTGCGGCCGAACGACGCCGCTTGCGCGCGAAACACATTGATTGCGAGCCATCCCATGGTCAGCCCCAAGCATGTCTGCGTGATCGGCGCCGGCGTCTCCGGCCTCGCCACTGCCAAGGCGTTCTCCGCCCGCGGCCACCGTGTCACCATCGTCGAGCGCAGCACCGATCTCGGCGGCGTCTGGGAGCCGGCGCGCTCCTATCCGGAGGTGCAGACGCAAAGCCCGAAGGATCTCTACCGCTACACTGATCGCGCCATGCCGGACTCCTATCCGGAATGGCCGACCGGGCCGCAGGTCCACGCCTATCTCACCGACTACGCGAAAAGCTTCGGCCTCGACCGCATGCTGCGCCTGAACACTGGGGTCGCCGGCATGGCGCGGCGCGCCGACGGCAAGCCGGGCTGGACGCTCACGCTATCAGGCAAGAACGGTACGACCACGAACGAGGATTTCGATTTCGTCGCGGTCTGCACCGGGCAGTTCAACGAGCCGCGCGAGCTGCATTGCCGCGGCGAAGGCAGCTTCCTGGACCAGGGCGGGCAGATCCTGCACTCGTCGAAATACAGCGATTCATCACTGGCAAAAGGACGCCGCGTCGTCGTGCTCGGTGGATCGAAATCGGCGACCGACATCGCCGTGAACGCGGTGAAGTCAGGCGCGCGCGAGGTGACCATCGTGATGCGCGAGCCGGTCTGGCGTATCCCCTATTTCATCGGCGGGCTCGTCAACTTCAAGCGCATCCTCTACATCCGCGCGCAAGAAGAGATGTTTGCCGGCTGGGGCATCAGCGCGATGTCACGGCTTCGCTATCGCCTCGCAGCGCCGCTGATCTGGGCCAATTGGCGCGGGCTCGAGAGCCTGCTGAAAGCACAGCTCAAGCTCAACAAGTGCAAGATGGTGCCGAAGGAGCGGATCGAGGACGGCGTGAACTGCTCGGTCCCGATCGCAACGCCCGGATTCTATCCGATGGTCGCCGATGGCCGGATCAAGGCCGTATTCGGCAGCTTCGACCATTACGAGGGCGACACCATCGTGATGAGTGGCGGCGAGCGCATTGGTGCCGATGTCGCCGTGCTCGCGATCGGCTACAAGCTCGGCGTCCCCTTCCTGCCGGACGCCTATCAGCAGAAGCTCGTCGATGCGGACGGGCAGTACCGGCTCTACCGGCTGATCGCCAACCCCGATCTGCCCGACCTCGGCTTCGTCGGCTTCAACTCGTCGTTCTGCACCGTGCTCTGCGCCGATCTCGCCGCCAACTGGCTGGTGCGCTACGCCGACGGGCAATTGGCACGGCAGCCAACGGCGCAGCAGATGCGAGAGAACATCGAGACGATGCTGCATTTCAAGCGCGTGGAGCGGCCGGCCGCCGGCGTCTATGGCGGCTTGTGCGTCGCGCCTTATCACTTCCGCCATTTCGACGAGTTGATGGCCGATATCGGCGCAAAGACCCAGAAGCTTGGCGGGCCTGCCGGACACTTCCAGCCACCCAATGCCGACGCCTATGCAAAATTCCTGGCGTCAGCGCCGGAGTACCGGGCAGCGGGCTAGTTGGTGATGCGGGCTTCCGACACCGCGTGATTGAACATCGCGTTCAACGCTGCCGCGATGTCGGCCGGTGTGTTCGCGGTATAGAAGAAGCCCGGCGAGGCGCAGTTCTTCAGGCTCGTCGGGATATTCGGGATGTTCCAGTTGGCGTAATCATCCTCGTCGCCGGCAAAGGAGGTGTTGACCGGGCTGATCGTTTGATAGGGAATGTAAAGCACTGAAACGATGATGCCGCGGTTCTTCAGCGGCGTGCAGGACGTGGCCGGATCGATCGTCGTGGCATGATTGCTGCCAGACCAGCCACCATTGGGAACGCCCTTCATCTGCGGATCCTGTGCACCATCGGTCACAAGGAAGACATAGGGCAACGTATTGTTCCAAGCACTGCCATCCCCGACACTGACGATCAGGCTGTTTACGCTGGATAGCGCGTTGTCGATATGCGTGCCGCCCGATCCAAGGTTGGAGTTCATATTCGTGTCGAGCAGAGTTGCCAGGTTAGCCGCCGCGTAGTTGATGGTCGACGGATTGGTCGTCGAGCCGTTGATGCTGCTGGTGAGAGGAAAATACGAATAGAGATACTGAATGAAGGGATACAAGCCGATCCGAAATTCGTTTGCGACTTTCTCTGTCGCGTTTGCCGTCGCAAACAATTGGTTCACGGCATAGCCGACAGCATCCAGGCGCAGCTGAATACAAGAGTCGGTGCCGTCGGCGGGGCAGTTCGCCACAGTCGAGAGATTTGTGTAGAGCGAATTCGGCAACCCCGAGACGATCGACGACGGCAGCTGAACGCCCATGGGGTTGCTGGCCTTCGTCTGGAGAAGACCCTTGTACCCGCTCTGGCTGACGCGCGAGATCGCATAGCCCAGGCAGTAATTATTGGTCGGATAGCCCTGCGTGCCGGAGTCCGTGCAGGCGCTGTTCTGCGGCGAGAAATGGCAGGCGAGCGTGCAGCCGGTTGGATACTGCCGGTAGT
>JAEWHT010000122.1 GCA_023387695.1 Pseudomonadota bacterium
ATCATGTCCTCGTCCGCTTCGCAGCCATGGACGAACGAGCGGTCAATCTTAAGCTCGCTGAATGGCAGTTTGGCCAAGGCAGCAAGCGAGGAATAACCGGTTCCGAAATCATCGATGGCGGTGCCGATGTTCTTGAGGCGCAATCGCACCAGAATATCAGCGGCCAGATCCACGTTCGCCATCGCAGTGGTTTCGGTAATCTCGACGATGAGGGCATGTGCTGGCACCTGTTCCCGGCGAAGAACCTCCTCGATCCGTTCTGGCACCGTCAGATCGGTTAATAGCGATCCGGACACGTTCACGGCGATCGTGAAATCGGGATAGCGATCGATCAGCTTGCGCCCTTGCGAGATTGCAGAGGTAAGGACAACCTCTGTCAATTCCGGCATCAGCCCGCACCGCTCCGCGACCGGAATGAACGCCGTCGGAGAAATGATACCGAATTCACGCGTACGCCAGCGCGCGAGCGCCTCCGCTCCAACCACTCTACCGCTGCCCAATTCGACTTTCGGCTGGAACTCGGCCACGAACTCACCCTGCCGTATGCCCGCGGCGATCCGTTCCGGCGAGATGTCGATTGCCGCGGAACGAACCTCCGCCGCCACGCGCTTCCGCCGCGGCAAGAGCAGAACGTCCTTCAACTCCTCCAGGTTCAGCGGCTTATTGAGCGTACCGATCACCGACAATCCGAGCCCCTCCGCCACGCGCCTGGTTGATTTCAGGACGCGGCCGTCGCAGCCGCTGATGACGACGATCGACATGTCGTGGAGCCCACGGTCGGCGACGAACCGAAGCAGCTCGACGCCATCACGCTCACCAAGCGACAAATCAACGGTCATCACGTCGAATGATTCTCTCGAGAGCACGGATTCAGCAAGCTCCAGCGATGGTACCACCAGGCAATCATAGCCAGTCTTTGCGCCGATCTTGCCAATGACGGTGCGCTGCACCAGATCATCGTCCAGGACCAGCAATCGTCCGAGCGCTTCGTCGGTCTGCCGGGAAAATCCACGCATCACGCAATCTCCATATTTGAGGCCAGCAGAGACGATCTCGCAAATTCAGCCGTTTGCTCGTAGACGTCGCTGAGGGCAGACACTGCGCTTTCGAGCTGATCAGGGGTCATGCGCAGAGCGTTCTGCTCGACGCTCAACGCCAACCTCGACAATTCGATGAATCCAAACGTACCGGCCGAACTCTTGATTGAATGAGCTTCCTGCCGGATCAACACCGCAGCCGAAGGAGCCGCCTTGAGTGTTCTGACCTTGTTCCCAGTGTCATCCAGGAACGATCTCAGAACCTCAGCCGTATCCTCCGATCCCAGTTCGGAAATCAGCTGGTCGAGGGTGTTCCTATCAAACGCCAAGCCTCTAAAGGCCACGTCTTTGGAAGCGAGGTCTCCAACGACCAAACTCCTGGAATCCAAATCCCCTGTCATGCGATAAGCTTCCTCTCTTCGGTAGCAGACCTGCGCTGCAAGGCCGCACCGAGTTGGTCGCGGGTCACCGGTTTGGTGACGAAATCGTTCATGCCAGCAGCGAGACAAGCGAGCTCGTCCTGATGCGTAGCATTGGCAGTGAGTGCGATGATGTAGACATCTCGCGCCGGTGGCGGAAGCTGGCGGATCGCGCGGGCCGCTGCCAGACCGTCCATTTCCGGCATCATCATGTCCATCAGCACCAGATCGTAAGCGCCGCTCTCCACCGCAGCGACCGCTTTCAGGCCGTTGTCGACAACGTCAGGCTTCGAACCGAGCTTCTCGAGAAGCTTGCGGATCACGAACTGGTTCGTGATGTTGTCCTCGGCGACGAGAATGCGGAGAGCCGCAATGTCTTCGATAACCACGGGGCTCTGCCTGGCTGGGTCAAGCTCAATGCGCGCGGCGGATCCGCTGCGTACTGCGACTTCTACCGAGAATGCGAAGGTGCTTCCGCGACCGGAAACGCTCTCGACCGAAATCTCGCCACCCATACCGGTCACGAGGCGCTTGCAGATCGCAAGCCCCAAGCCCGTCCCGCCGAAGCGACGCGAAATCGAGCTGTCGAGCTGCGAAAATTCGCGGAACAACAGGCCAATGGCATCGTCAGGAATCCCGACGCCGGTATCGCGAACCGCAAAGGTTAGTCGCGACCGCTCTCGTACTGCGGGGCTCGCGTTGACCGTCACATCAACACTTCCCGTTTCAGTAAACTTGATGGCGTTTCCGACGAGGTTGAACAGTACTTGTCGGATGCGTGCCGGGTCACCCATGATCGTACGTGGCACCAAATCGTCGATCGTGCAGCTCAGCCGCAACCCTTTCTCCTTGGCGCGCAGGGCGAGAAGATCAACGACGGCCGACACTGACTTGCGAAGATCGACCTCGATATGCTCGAGCTCCAGCCGGTCAGCGTCCAGCTTGGAAAAATCGAGAACGTCGTTCAGGATCTGCAATAGATAGTCCGCCGAATCCCGCAAGGTTGCCGCGATCCGCTTCTGATCAGAGCTGAGCCCGGTGGATAGCAGGATATCCGCCATGCCGATCACGCCGTTCATCGGCGTCCTGATCTCGTGACTCATCATCGCCAGAAATTCAGACCGGGCGCGCACTCCCGCTTCGGCCGCATCGCGCGATTTCGCAAGGCCCGCCTGGTAGCGAATAATCAAAATTGTCACGAAGCCGAGGACCAAGCTCAGCACAATACCCGCGATGATGTTACTGTCGCGGTCACGACGGTAGTTCGCGAAAATCTCGTCTGTGGCTTGTCCGATGACGACGACCAGAGGATATCTCTCGGCTTTGCGAAATGATATCATGCGCTCAATGCCGTCGGCTTTGCTGTACCCGATATATGAACCGCTCGCATGCTGGGAGAGATTGTCCAGCAACGGTCCGCCGCTGATCGACATACCGATCGCGGACGGCCCGTTTGCGCCACGAGCGCGCACCACGCCGTCCAGCCCAACGAGTGCTGCAGAGCCAGCCTTGCCAAGGTCGATCGACTTGTAGAATTGTGAAAGATACTCCGGATCAAGCGATACGACGACGACACCGGCAAAGCTGCCGTCTTTCGCGATGATCCGGCGAGTAAGCTGGATCGACCACTTGTTCGAGACGCGCCCGAAGATAGGCTTGGAGATGAACAAGAAATCGTCGTTGCTGTCGGCATGAACGCGAAAGTGCTCGCGGTCGTGCAAATCAAGGCCTTTGATGCTTGGATCGATGTTGCTGGTCCGCATTATTCCGTTTCTGTCGATCACGACGACCTGAAACGAGAAATCTGTCAGGAACTGGCTATTCTTGGTCCAGAGAGAGAAATCGAAATTTTCTGGATCTCGCGCGTATGTGTCACGGACGTATAGCAGGGTTTGATCGGCGGCTCTGATCGAGCGAACGATCTGCTCCTCGAAGGCCCGGGCCAGATTTGATCCGTTTTGCAGAGCGGCGCGCTCGGTGCGCGCCCGATCCTCCGCCATGCCATAGAAGATGCCAATCCAGACGAGCGCGATTGCGGCGATGCCAAACAGCGCGCTGCCATAGCGGCCAACCTGGCGCGCGAGCTGGTCGAGCACCTTGAAGCGCAGGCGTTGTGCCGCTGCATTGGGGCTGAGCATGTCGTCTCCTTGCTGGAGACGCTAGGAGAGATGGCTAGACTTGTCGTGAAAAGCCCCTGCGAAAAGAGCTCGATTTTGTAAGAGATCACTAACCACTGGCGGCGCGCATCCGGATCAACGGCCAAGTCATTGACGCGATGGAGCTTATTTTTTCGCGTTTTCGGCGCTGCCTAGCCGCGGTATCCGAATGCGCGCGACAACAGGATTTCGCGCTTAGCGTGACGTGAAGCCGCCTATCGAAAATCTGCAGACACCGCGCGCAATGATCCGGGCTGATACGGGGACCGCAGACGCGCCACCGCAAAGAAGGCATAGCCGGTTAACGCACTTCCAGATGTCGCCGAAACCAGGCCCAGGTCTCTCGCGTCGTCCTGATGTAGCCGCGGCCACGATAAACGATCTCGCCATCGACGATCTCGTTCAGCTTGGGCAACGCATGAAACGGGATCGACGGATAGGCGTGGTGCTCGACGTGATAGGGCATATTCCATGCGATCCATTTGACGAGCGCGGCGGTGTAGGTCGTGCGCGTATTCTGGAAGGCGCTGCGGGTGCGCTCGCAACCGGTATGTTCGGCATAGAGATAAGGCCGCAGAAAAAGCTGCCCTATGACCAGCGGCACGATCCAAACCCACAGCAGAAGTGCCGAGGAGAACCACAGCGAGAGCGCGAACAGCAAGGCATAGATTGTAAGGTATACGCGTGCCTCGGTGACGATGACGTTCCGCTTGTTCTCGGGAATCCAGGGCACCACGACCTTGCCGGTGACGGCATGGCCAAGCATCAGACGAAGACGGCCGGCGACCTGAAGCAAGCCGCTATAGGCGATCGCAAGCTGCGTATCGGATCCCGGCTTCACGCCGACGATCAACTCCGGATCCTTTTCCGGATCCTGGGTGTAGCGGTGATGATCCCAGTGAAACAGGCAGTAATACTCGTACGGCAATCCGATGATGAAAGCCGAGAGATAGCCCACCGCAAGATTAAGACCACGGCCTTTGAACGCCGTCTTGTGCGCGGTCTCGTGCACCGCCATGAACAGGAATGCGACGAGATAACCCTGCGCCACCACGAGCGGCAGCGCCCACAGCGCGCCGTAGCGCGACGACACGATCCAGATCAACGCACCCACCAGCACGATTAACCCGTAGTGGCTGAGGCTTTGCGCAGCTCCCCTCAGGTTGGAGCGTACCGACAATTCGCGCAGCATGGCCGGATTCAGTGGCTTCAGGCGGTGGCCGGGCTCGGAAGCGGTCGCGTCAGTCATATTCGGATGCCTGTATTATTTGCCGAGAAGTGCTGCGATCTCGGCTTTGAGAAAAGCCTGATCGCGCGAATTGTTGACGGGATTACCGGCGCGATGGCCGTGCAGCGACGGGATCGGATGCAGCACCGCTGATTTCGCGTTGACCAGCTTGCCGAGTTCGTCCTCGTTGTCGCGAACGTCGAAGTAGCGATCGGTCGCGCCCGGCATCAGCAACATATGCGCCTTGATCGCCGCCAGCGCCCGATCGAGATCGCCGCCGAACGCCGCGCAACGACTGATATCGCCGCGCTGCCAGATGCCGACCTGGGCTAGGAGATCATTGGCATCGCGCCGTGCAAAGGCGCCGTCCCAGGCGCGGACGAGATAGTCCTCTAGCGAGGTGAAGCCCGCTTCGCGCCAGAGCTCATCGCGATAGAAGCCATGCGACATCGCCCAGCCCGCATAGACGCGCCCCATGGCGCGATAACCGGCGACAGGTTTCTCGACGAAGCGGCCGTCGCGGAAAGCGGGATCGCCGGTCAGCGCGGCCTTCACGGCTTCCAGAAACACATGATTGTAGGGGGCACAGCGCGCGCTGCCGCAGACCACGGCTGCACGCTCGACCATATCGGGGTGCAGTGCAGCCCAGTGATAGGCCTGCATGCCGCCCATCGACCAGCCATAGACCAGTGCGAGTCTTGTGATGCCGAAGCGCTCCACGAGCAGGCGGTGCTGGATCGCGATCGCGTCGTGATAGCTGAGCTCCGGAAACGGTCCGTCGCCGGAGTTCGACGGCGAGGATGACAGGCCGTTGCCGAACAGGTTTGGAATGACGATGAAATAGCTGTCAGAATCGAGCACGCCGTCCGGCCCGATCAGCCATTCGGTGTCGAAGTGTTGCGCGCTGAATGAGGTCGGATAGAGGATGACGTTGTCCTTGGCCGGGCTTAGCTTGCCGTAAGTCTGGTAGGCGAGCTTCATTGCGGGGAAGACCGCGCCAGACCGAAGCGTGACGTCGCCCGCCTCAAAGATCGCGTACTCGCGTTGCCCGGTCATTCGTCCAACTCCCGCTCACGCGGCCACAGAGCGCGCCCGCCGCAACAACGATGCATCGATCGTGCCGGATCAGCAAACGCATCGTTGCGTTGCGCATAATAACTGTACAAATAGTACATTATTAGGTGAAGGCAACGAGGATTCTGGCTGTCACTGGGTTCAGGCGATAGAAGCGATATAGCGCTCCACCGACGCCGCGAACGCTACCTTGGCGCCCGCGGCGATGTTGCGGCCCCACCAGGCGCCGTAGATGCGGTCGAAGGCGAGCGGCTCGACCGAGGCCGCGATGCGTCGCACCGCCTTGGCGTTGAGCGGCATATAGTTCGGGTAGGAGTACATGAAGCTGAGGAAACGGCGATCCATCGTCACCTGCGCGATATCGCCGGTGAGCAACGCACCCTTGCCCTCCGCACCGCGCGCGTGGTGCAGCATGGTGGCACCGGCAAAATGCCCTCCAGTGCGGAGCAACAGCACATCGTCCGAAATGCGATGCTGATCGCCGGTCCAGTGCACGATCGACGGATGCGGCCGCGTCACCCATTCGCGATCATCGGCATGAAGATAGACCGGCACCCCGCCAAACGCCTCGCTCCAGTCGGCAAGCGCACCATAGTAGTGCGGATGCGAGATCGCGATGCCTGTCAGTCCGCCGCGCGATTTGACATGCGCGATCGCCTCCGCTGTCGCGAGCGGAATGCAGTCCCACATCAGGCAACCGTTGCCATCGGGAACCAGCAGCGCGCGCTGGCCGATCGCAAAGCTCGGATCGAGCGCGATGCCGGTGAGGCCGAGGTCGTCGCGCCAGACGAGACGGTGGCGCTCGGCGAGCATCTCGCGCGTAAGGAAGGTCTGCCCTTTCCAGTTCACATATTGCCGCTCGTCCTCGCAGATCGGACAGGATACGGGCGGCTTCGCGCGATCGGGGAATTGCGCGCCGCAGGTTTCGCAGGTCCAGAGGGGCATGGTGGTGATCCCAGGTGCGCGGCAGAGGCACGTCGCCTCAGTCGAACTCCACCACGATCTTGCCGAAATGGCCACCCTTCTGCATCAGCCTCAAGGCGTCCGGCACGGCGCCAAAACCGAACACGCGGTCGATCACCGGCTTTAATCCGTTGCGTCCGATGGCAGCGGTCATCCCCTCAAACATGCGGCGGCTGCCGACCGAGAGACCGATCACGTGCAGGTTCTTGGAGAACAAGGT
>JAEWHT010000124.1 GCA_023387695.1 Pseudomonadota bacterium
CTCCTTCGCCAACCAGGCCTATGTCGATTTCGTCGGCCTGCCCTATGAGCAAGCCATCGCCTTCGACTGGCGCAAGGTGTTGCATCCGGACGACCTGCCGCATGTGTTGCAGCAATCCGTGCAAGGCGAAGCCTCGCTCAAGCCGTTCGTGCTGGAGGCGCGCTACAAGGATGCATCCGGCGAATGGCGCTGGCTGCGCTCGGAATCGCAGCCGCGCTGGGACCCGACCGGCAAGCATATCGGCTTCATCGGCGTCGCCCACGACATCACCGTCGCCAAGCAGGCCGAGATCGAACTGCGAAAGCTCAACGAGACCCTGGAAGAGCGCATCACCGAACGTACCGCCGAGCTCGAATCCAACGAAGCACGACTGCGCGCCATTCTGGAGACCAGCAACCAGTATCAGGGCCTGGTCAATTTGAAGGGCGAGCTGCTCTACGCCAACAAGACCGCCCTCGACGGCGTCAAGGCAATCCCAGCGGATGTCGTCGGCAAGCCGTTCTGGGACACGCCCTGGTTCACCGGTACGCACGGCATGAGTGCCGTCGTCCGCGAGGCGTTTGACACCGTGCTGAAGGGCGAAGCAGTGCGGATGGAGATGCGGCTGCGGCTGCCGATCGGCGAACGCGATTTCGAGTTCGGCATGCGCCCGGTGCTCGACCGCCACGGCAACATCACGGGCGCGGTGCCGGAGGCCGTCGACATCACCGAGCGTCGCCGCGGCGAGGAAGCGCTGCGACAGTCGCAGAAGATGGAAGCGATCGGCCAGCTCACCGGCGGCGTCGCGCACGATTTCAACAACCTCCTTACCATCATCCGCTCGGCGACCGACTTCCTGCGCCGGCGCGAGTTGGCGGAAGAGCGCCGCCGCCGCTATGTCGATGCGATCTCCGACACCGTCGAGCGCGCCTCAAAACTGACCGCACAGCTGCTGGCCTTTGCGCGAAGGCAACCGCTGAAGCCGCAGATCTTCAATGTCTCCAGCCAGGTCGAAGGCGTGGCTCAGCTGGTGCGGCCGCTGGTGGGCGGACGGATCGAGATCGTCGTCGAGATCGACGATGCCGACTGCTTCACCGTTGCCGATATCGCGCAGTTCGAGACCGCGCTGATCAACCTCGCCATCAACGCCCGCGACGCCATGGATGGCGAAGGCCGCCTCACGATTTCAGTACGCAAGGTTCAGGGCATTCCGCACCTGCGGGCGCAATCGGCGCGTGGCGGCGATTATGTCGCGATCTCGGTCGCTGATACCGGCAGCGGCATCGCGCCCGAGAATATCGATGCCATCTTCGAGCCGTTCTTCACCACCAAGGAGGTCGGCAAGGGCACCGGCCTCGGCCTCAGCCAGGCCTTCGGCTTTGCAAAACAGTCCGAGGGCGATATCGCGGTGACGAGCACGCTTGGCAAGGGCGCAATCTTCACGATTTATCTGCCGCAGGTGCAAAGCCCCACCGTCGATAAGGAAGCGGCCTCGCTCATCAGCGAGGGCTCAACCACCGGGCGCGGTTACCGCGTGCTGGTGGTCGAGGATAATGACGATGTCGGTCAGTTCTCGACAGAACTGCTGGAAGACCTCGGCTATATCACACGCCGCGTTGCCAATGCCGATGCGGCGCTCGCCATTCTTGGCGAGAACGAATTCGCCGTCGATTTGGTGTTCTCCGACGTCATCATGCCAGGCATGAACGGCGTCGAGCTTGCCGGCATCATCCGCGAGCGCTATCCGGGCCTGCCCGTCGTGCTCACCAGCGGCTACAGCAACGTACTCGCCGAAAACGCCCATCGCGGGTTCGAGCTGATCCAGAAGCCATACTCAGTGGAATCGCTCTCGCGCATCCTGCGCAAGGCGATCATGGAAAAGCTGTCGGTGGCTCGCTAGGGAATATCCACATGAAACCCGCCCTCTTCTCCGCCTGGCAAACCTGGGCGCTGCTGTCAGCCTGCTTTGCCGCATTGACCGCGATCTTCGCCAAGGTCGGCGTCGAGAACATCAATCCGGACCTCGCCACGTTCATCCGCACCATCGTCGTGCTGCTCGCCTTCTCGGTGCTGCTGTTCTTCACCGGACAGTTCGCTGTGCCCTCGGCGGTCTCGTCGAGGACATGGCTGTTCCTGGTGCTGTCGGGGCTCGCAACCGGCGCGTCCTGGCTGTGTTACTTCCGCGCCCTGAAGCTCGGTCCCGCCACATTGGTGGCGCCGATCGATAAGCTCAGCGTCGTGCTGGTCGCCCTCTTTGCGTTCGCCTTTCTCGGTGAACGTCCGACCGCGCAAGGTTGGGTCGGCATCACCATGATCGGCGCCGGTGCGGTCCTGCTGGCGGTGAAGTTCTAGGGCACCGATTGCGCACCAGCGCGTTCTCAACGCATGCGCTCGCTTCGCTCTCGGTTGCTCGCCCTCTGGATCATGCTGGTCGTCTCCGGTATCGCCAGCGGCTATCTGCTGTTCGAATCCTTTCAGCAAACCGCCAACGCGCGGCTCGCCCGGTCCGAAGAGCTGGTCGCGCGCGCCTGTCGCGACCTCGCCGACCGCTACCAGTTCTTCGTCAGCGGCTGGCAGGGCGGGCCGATCGACGATCAGCTCAAGGGGCAATTGACCGATGTCGCGCGGACGGCGCTTGCAGGTGCCACCGGCGTCGAGGGCGGCGTCTGGCAAGCCGACGACGGCTCCCTCGCCTACGCTTTCCCGACCTATGAAGGCACCGGTCCGAAGACTGACCTTCCCGTCGCCGAGCTCAACACCATCCGCGAGGTGAATGCCGAGGCACAGCGATCCGGGCGCGCGACGTCGATCCGGCAGCCGGGCCGCTCCCAGGTGCTGATCGTCCATGCCTGCCCGCTCCGTGGCCCATTGGCAGGCGTCACCGGATGGACCATGACACGGGCCTTCACGGCGGAAGGCCCTGCCTACAATCAGCTTCTCGCCGGCCTCGTCGTGCTGGCGCTGACCATCTTCGGCTCGGCCGCGTGGCTGGCACGCCTGCTCTATGTCTGGTCGGGCAAGATCAACCAGATCGAGATGGCGCTCGACGATCGCCGCGACGGCGCGATCGATCTGCCCAAGCTGGCACAAACAGGAGCCCCCGAGCTCGACCGGCTGGTCGAAGCGCTCAACAACACCGGTGAACGCCTCGCGCACGAGCGCCGCCGTGCCACCGCCGCCGAGCGGCTCGCAGCGCTCGGTCGGATGTCGGCCGGTCTCGCCCACGAAATTCGCAACCCGATCGCGGCAATGCGCCTGAAGGCGGAAAACGCGCTGGCCGTGACCGACGGCTCGCGCAGCGAAGCGGCCCTGACCGCTATCCTGCAGCAGGTCGACCGGCTCGACATTCTGTTGCGCGACCTCCTGGAGATGACGCAGGCGCGCGAGCCGAAGCTCGCAGAGGTCGATCTCCAAACCTTCCTGGCAAGCACGATCGAGAGCCACCGCGAGCTCGCCGCGGCCCGGGACATCAGTTTGACCGCGGGAACCGGGCCCGCATCTTCGCCGTTACCGCAGCTGGACCCGTCCCTGATGCAGCGAGCCCTCGACAATTTGATCATCAACGCCATCCAGAACACGCCGGCCGGCGGAACCATCGCCGTGGACGCAGGCCGGCGCGACGATCGACTGCTATTGCGGGTGGCCGACACCGGCCCCGGCATCGCGGAGGACGTGCGCGAGCGCCTATTCGAGCCGTTCGTGACAGGACGTGCCGACGGCACCGGTCTCGGGCTTGCCATCGTCCGCGAGATTGCCCGGAATCATCATGGCTATGTTCGCCTCGTGCGGAACGTCGGCGGCGCGGTTTTCGAGATCGAAGTGCCATGGCGACCGTCCTGATCGTCGACGACGACGCGGCGCTGCGCGAAGGTCTCGCCGAAGCGCTCACCGATCTCGGTCACACGCCTCGCCTCGCCGCGTCCGGCCGCGAGGGCCTGGCCGCGCTCGACGGCGATACCGACGTCGTGCTGCTCGACTTGCGCATGCCTGGCGGGTTGGATGGCATCGAGGTGCTTCGCCGGATCCGCGCGAGCCGCGACGCCCCGCCTGTCGTGGTGCTGACGGCCTTCGCCAGCGCCGCCAACACGATCGAGGCGATGCGCATCGGCGCCTTCGATCACCTCAGCAAGCCAATCGGACGCGCAGAGTTGAAAGACCTGCTCAGCCGTCTGCCCGAACGCATGTCGGCGGTCGCCGGCCCTGATGCCGAGAGCGACGATAGCCTGATCGGGTCGAGCGAACCGATGCGTAGCGTGCAGAAGGCGATCGGCCTTGCCGCCGACAGCAACGCCATCGTGCTGATCCTCGGCGAAACCGGCACTGGCAAGGAGCTGGTGGCGCGTGCCCTCCACGTGCACGGCAAGCGCAAGGACGGCCCGTTCGTCGCGGTCAATTGTGCGGCCATCCCCGAAGACCTGCTCGAGAGTGAGCTGTTCGGGCATGTGAGGGGATCGTTCACGGGCGCGACCGCCGACCGCGCGGGCGCCTTTCGCGATGCGGCCAATGGCACGCTGTTCCTTGACGAGATCGGCGACATGCCGCTTCCGATGCAGGCAAAGATCCTGCGCGCCCTGCAGGAGCAAGTCATCACACCGGTCGGCGGCAAGCCGGTGCGCACCAATGCGCGCATCATCGCCGCGACCCATCGCGACCTCGCCAGGTTGACGGCGACGGGGGAATTTCGCGAGGATCTTTATTACCGGCTTGATGTGGTGCAGATCGCAATCCCGCCGCTGCGCGACCGCGCCGACGATATCCTGCCGCTCGCGCGGCACTTCCTCGCCCGCGCCACCGCGAGCGGCATCAGACACAAGCATCTCAGCCAGGCCGCGATCGACAAATTGCAGCGCCATTCCTGGCCGGGCAACGTCCGCGAACTCCGCAACGTGATCGAACGGGCCTGCATCATGACGCGCGCGGATGTGATCGGACCTGACGACATCGACACCAGCACGCACGAAGTGGTCACCGACCCGGCACGCTCAGATGCGGATCTTCCTGCAGCCGTCGCGCAACTCGAGAAAACCATGATCGCGCGTGCGCTCGATGTCTGCGCCGGCAATCGCACCGAGGCCGCGCGCCGTCTCAACATCAACCGCCAGCTGCTCTACACAAAGATGCAGCGCTATGGTCTCGTCGAGATGTCAGAAAAGCTGACACAAGCCGTCGGGAAAGACGACGCCTGATGTCATCCCTGCAGGAATAAACCCTTTCAAATCAAGCATCCGGCGGCTGGCATATCGCTTGCTCAAGGAGATGCAAGCGACGAGGTCGCGATATCGAAAGGAGTTGTTCCATGAAAACGACACGCATGCGCGCGGTGTTCTGGATGCTGCTCGCCACCACGGCGATCGGCGGCGGTGCAGCCGCGTATTCGCAGGCGACGGGCCCGATGTGGGATTCGTCGCAGCTTCCGGAAACGCGCGGGACGGTCAAGCAGTACACGCTGACGCCGCGGGGTGACATCGATGGCGTCATTCTCACCGACGGCACTGAGGTGAAGCTGCCGCCTCACCTCAGCGCCCAGACTGTGTTCGCGATCCATCCGGGCGACGCAATCTCGGTGCGCGGCCTGCGCGCCCGTGCACTGCCACTGGTCGACGCGGCGTCAATCACCAATGTCGCAACCGGCAAGAGCGTGGTCGATAATGGGCCTCCGGATCGACGCGCCGCAAACGATGATCAAGTCGTCAGCGGCAGGATCGCCGAGCAGCTGCACGGCAAGCGCGGCGAAGTGAACGGCGCGCTGCTCGACGACGGCACGACGCTGCGTCTGCCGCCGCCGGAGGCCGAGCGCATGCAGGATTTGCTGCGCCAGGGCCAGACCGTCTCGGCGCGCGGCGACATGCTCGACACCGCGCTCGGCAAGGTCGTGGACGTTCGCGCCATCGGTGCCACGCCCGAGCAGATGACAGAGCTACGCGGCCCGCGTCCGCCAGGGCCGAAGGATGGACCCGACCGTCGCGGTCCGCCGCCGCCCCCCGGCTTCGGTCCGCCCCCGCCTCCGCGTGGCTGACACTTCGCTCAAAACTGCAACAGAGAAATGAGGACAATATGCATTGGATCGATCCCGACAGCCTGCCGGAAGTCGCAGGCACAATCGAGCGCTTCGTGCTCAACCCCCATGGCGAGGTCGACGGCTTCGTCATGAAGGACAAGCAGGCGACCACCCTGGTTCACACGCCGCCGCACATGGAAGGCAAGCTGACCCGCCACGTCGCATGCGGCGACAAGGTTCGCGTGCGCGGCGTGCGACCGCGCGGCGCCAAGCTTCTTGCGGCAGTTTCAGTGATCACTGCTGACGGACGCGAGATCGTCGACGAGGGTCCGGACCACGACCGCAAGCATCCCAAGGTGAAGCACGAGCCGATGTCCGTCCAGGACCGCGTCGAGCTCTCATTATTTGGCCCGAAAGGCGAATTGCGCGGGGCGTTGCTGTCTGACGGCACGGTGCTGCGTATCGGCCCCAAGGAGGCGGAGCATTTTGCGGCCCTGCTTGCGCCCGGCGCGAAACTCGCGGCCCGCGGCGACGGACTCACGACGAAGCATGGCCGAGTGATCCACGCGCACGAACTCGGACCCGACCTCGACAGGTTGAAGCCAGCGAAGAAGCCGAAGGACAAGAGGCCGAAACACGGCCACGAGGCCCACGCGCACTGAACCGCGGCGAAGCCAGGACGACGAGGCCGCCGGCAACAGTCCGGCGGCCGCCCGGGGGAGACAGGGTCGTCGACATCGGCTATCGCTGCCAGATGAATTCATTCAAAGTCATGGATTGAACGTGCCGTCTGACGCCATCTGGGCCTGGAGCATCATCGTCGTCGCGACCGCCGGCGTCATCATCCGCCCTTTTCGCCTGCCCGAGGCGATCTGGGCCGTGCTCGGCGCGGGTGCGCTGGTGCTGCTTGGCTTCCTGCCCTGGGGGGATGCGCTTGTTGGCATCGAGAAGGGCGTCGACGTCTATCTCTTCCTGATCGGCATGATGCTGATCGCGGAGCTCGCGCGGCTCGAAGGCCTGTTCGATTATCTTGCCGCACTTGCGGTGGAATACGCTGCCGGCTCGCCGCAGCGGCTATTCCTGTTGATCTACATCGTCGGCACGGTGGTGACGGTGCTTCTTTCGAACGACGCCACCGCGATCGTATTGACGCCGGCCGTCTATGCCGCCACGCGCGCAGCCGGCGCCAAGCCTTTGCCCTATCTGTTCGTCTGCGCCTTCATCGCCAATGCCGCGAGCTTCGTGCTGCCGATCTCAAACCCCGCCAATCTCGTCGTCTTCGGCGCGCACATGCCGCAGCTCTCCGAATGGCTGCGCCTGTTCGCCCTGCCCTCGGCGGCCTCGATCGTGCTGACTTACGTCGTGCTGCGCCTGACCCAGCACCGCGCATTAAAGGAAGAAGCGATCGCGCACAGTGTGCCGCATCCAAAGCTCAGTCGCGGCGGCAAGCTGACCGCGGTCGGCATTGTCGCGATTGGCGTCGTGCTGGTTACGGCTTCCGCGCTGGACAAGCAGTTGGGCCTGCCGACCTTCATCTGCGGCGTGGTGACGGCCACGATCGTGCTGCTGATCGGCCGGCAGTCGCCGCTGCCCGTACTGCGCGGCGTGTCTTGGAGCGTACTGCCGCTGGTCGGCGGTCTCTTCGTGATGGTGGAAGCGCTGGTCAAGACCGGCGTGATCGGCCAGCTCAGCGCGCTGCTGCATCAGGCGGTTGAGCAATCCGTGCCGAAGGCCGCCTGGAGCGTCGGCATCGCCACCGCGATCGCGGACAACATCGCAAATAACTTGCCGGTCGGACTTGTCGCGGGCTCAGTGGCCGCGAGTGATCACCTGCCCGCGCCCGTCGTCAGCGCGATCCTGATCGGTGTCGATCTCGGCCCCAATCTGTCAGTGACGGGGTCACTCGCGACCATCTTGTGGTTGGTGGCATTGCGGCGGGAGAAGATCGAGGTCGGTGCCTGGCCGTTCCTCAAGCTCGGACTATTGGTGACGCCGCCGGCCCTGATCGCTGCACTCGCGGCCGCAATCCACTAATCGCGCGCTGTTTGCGGTGCATCAATGCCCACGGTGACACCGCTGCTAGTGTTCCCTTGTCGCGCGGATCAAGCGCGGCAAGGAAGGTCATCATGCAAATCCAATCCAAGGCATTACCGCAGAGCTTTTCTCTGCGTCGCTCGCTTTTCGGCTTTGCAACATCTAGCGAGGCATCCCACCCGATGCTCGTCTTTACAGCCGTAGTGCTGCTGGCCCTGTTCGCTATTGTGCAGGTCGACTTCCACGGTGCCCAGCTTCAGGCGATCGGCTTGCTAAGCCATACGGCGACTGGGATCGATTCCGTCTTCCTGAGCCCCTAGCGAGAAACGCCCGATCGCGGCCATGATGGCCGCGACCGGGCATTCATCGTCAGTCGTTCTCGTAACCGTAGACTTCCGGCAGGATGAAGATCGCAGCGAGCAATCCGATCAGCGGGAAGATCGCGACCATCAGGGTGGCATTGGCCTGCCCGACCGCGGCGAACACCGTCGGGAACAGGAAGATCGCCAGGAACGACGGCAGCTTCACGAACATGTAGGCGAAGCCGCTGGCGGTGCCACGGTACTTGGGCTTGGCAACCATCGTCGGGATCGTCATGCAGTTCGACGCATCCCAATAATGGCCCCACAGCATGGCGGCGGCCGCGAACGGCAGCAGGATCTTGTTGTCGGTATAGAGCGCGAAAGCCGCGACCAAGAGCGAAGCAAGCACGATTCCGAAGCCGGCGATCGCGATGCCGCGGTGGCCGATTTTCGGCGTCAACAGCGGACCGACCCAGCCGGACAGCGCGGCGAAGCAAAACAGCGCCATCGTCACGAGGTTGATGCCGAGCACGCTCGACACGCCGACCATCACGAACAGCACCGGCAGGTAGAACGCGAAGGTCGAGAACTCGCTGCCCTGCGCGAAACAGGCAATCCAGCCATAGATCGTGGCACGCCAACGGATCGGGTCCTGCTTGAGATCAGCGAGGAACGCACGCGTGCTGACCTTCGGGACCTGCACGTCCTGGTCGGGCAGCATGGCGAGGTCGTCGTTGAACATCTCGCGCGCGACCTGCTTGGCCTCGCGATAGCGCCCCTTCTGCACCAACCACACCGCCGTCTCCGGCACGTCGTGACGCATGACCAGGATGATCAGCGCCGGCAAAGCGCCGAGACCGAGCGTCACGCGCCACAGCGTTTCGTGATGGATGTCGAGCAGGAGGAAGATCACGATCACGCCGATGGTCAGCACTTCGCCGACGGCAAACATGAACTGCCAGCGATTGCCCATGACCTCGCGCTCACCCTTGGCCATGGATTCCATGATGTAAGTGTAGCCGGTCGAGATATCGGAGCCGAGCGGGACGCCGAGCAGGAAGCGGATCACGATCAGCCAGGTCACGTTCGGCACGAAAGCCTGCGCCAGCGCCAGCACGATGAACATCACCATGGTCACCAGGAACATCACGCGGCGGCCGATCTTGTCCGACAGCCAGCCGCCAAGCAGCGCGCCTATCAGCGCACCGCCTTGCGTGCCCGCCGCAGCAAGGCCGAGCATCAGCGGATCGGGATTGTACTGTTCCTTGATGAAGATCAGCACGAAGGCAATCGAATAGAGATCCCAGGCCTCGACCAGGATCGAGGCCATCATCAGCCAGCCGACCTTGTTGCCCTTGGGGCTGTAATTGGTGATGAGGTAGCGGACCGCGGCTTCGCTCGCGGTCGGTTGTGGCGCAGCCATCGTTGACATGTTTGGTCCTCTCTTCAAAACTATTTACGCGCCGAGCAGCGGCTCGATGCTGCAATCGAGCAGACGCGGATCGATCCCCGCCTCCATGCCCGCAAACATCGAATCCATGAAGTCGATCAGGGCATCGCTCGCCTTCACCGCGTCTTCTACGCGGCGGCCGGCAACGGCAGCCAGAATGGCGAGATGATGGTCGATCGTGCCGGACAAATCAGTCTGTCCCGGCATGAAGCGGTGGTGGATGTAGCCGATGCGGCGATACAGCGTGTGCAACGGCCGCAGCGTATGCACCAGGAACGGCTCGCCCGCGGCTTCCAGCACCAGCGCGTCGATGCGGCGGTCGATGTTGTTGAACTCGTCGAGGGTCAAAGTCGCGCGACGCTCGCGCAGCAGACGTTCGATGTGGAGCGCCTGATTACGGTGCGAGAGACTGGCGCGATCGGCCGCAAGGCGAATGACAAATCGCTCCATGTCGCGGCGCAAACCCAGCAGCATGCGCTCGCGCGCGAGATCGATCGGTGCGATGTGCAGGCCGTGGCGAGGACGGATGATGATGAGCGTGTCGGCGGAGAGACGATTGACCGCGTGATGCACCGGCGTGCGGCCGAAGCCCGTGATCTGCTGCAATTCCAGCATCGTCATGAACTGGCCGGGCTTGAGCTCGCAATGAACGAGCAGCTCCTCGATCTTCTGATAGGCCAGCTCGAAGAAGTTGAGACGGTTGCGCCGCGAGGGCCTGCCCTCGCCGTCGTCGTCGTTTCTCACCACCTCGAGCACGCGTTTGCGCCGTGCCATGTTGACCTCCCGTCCGCCTGTGCTGTCGCACGCAGGGCGGCGCCTTATTTGTGGCACCCTTAAAACATGTTGTGATATATTACAAGCGGGCGTAAGACATCCTCACCGACCGCACGATGTTGCGGTGCGAAATAACAAGACCGGCGCGAGGCGCCTGTGATGGGAGGATAGTTGCCGTGAAGATCACGTCGATCGAGACGCTTCGCACCGAGGAATTCTCCAACGTCATCTGGGTGCGTGTTCACACAGATAGCGGCGTGATCGGCCTCGGCGAGACCTTCTATGGTGCGGGCGCCGTCGAAGCGCAGATCCACGACACTTTTGCGGGCCGCCTGCTCGGCCGCAATCCCTTGCACATCGAAGCCATCCATCGCGACATGCTGAACCTGCCGATGGCGCAGTCGTCCACCGGCGTCGAATATCGTGCGGCCTCAGCGATCGACATTGCGCTGTGGGATTTGTTCGGCAAGGTCTGCAATCAGCCGGTGCACCAGATGCTCGGCGGTCTCTGCCGCGACAAGCAGCGCATCTACAACACCTGCGCCGGCACGCAGTACGTTCGCTCGACCAATATCAGCCCGGTCGCGAACTGGAATCTCGGCGCCAACAGAGGCCCCTATGAAGACCTCGACGGCTTCATGAACCGCGCAGATGCGCTGGCCGAAAGCCTGCTGGAGAGTGGCATCTCGGCAATGAAGATCTGGCCATTCGATCCGGCGGCGCAGGAGAACAAGGGTCTCTACATCACGGCTGCACAGATGAAACAGGCGATCGAGCCGTTCGAGAAGATCCGCAAGGCCGTCGGCGACAAGATGGAGA
>JAEWHT010000164.1 GCA_023387695.1 Pseudomonadota bacterium
CGTTCCAGCGCGTGATTTTGTGGGAAATCCCGTTCATGCCGGCTCGTTTCGTCTGGTTTCGCTGCGCGGTCTCGGTACCGTTCCCGTTCCTGGCGGCAGGCATCGCAATGGTGATCGGCAAGCCCTGAGGCGCCGTGGACAGGCGTAATGTTATAATATAACGTCTTTGGCATGGTTCCCGCCGCGTCCCACGCCCACCAACACGATCATGCGCATGGCCACTCCCACGGCCATTCTCACGCGCACGACCATTCGCATGGGCACGACCACACCCATGCCCATGTCCACGATGCAGCCTCTCCGCATCCTGCCCAGGACGCGCCCTGGTCGATCCTGCGCATGACCATGGCCGGCCGCCTCTCGGCTGCAGTGGCTGTCTGTGCCGTGCTCTGGGGCGTCGTCTGGCTGGCGATGAGGTGACCATGGCAGCGCTTCACTTCCACAACGTCACGCTCGGCTACGACCGCCATCCGGCCGTCCACCATCTCAACGGTGAAGTCGCGCCCGGCGCGCTGGTCGCGGTGATCGGCCCCAACGGCGCCGGCAAGTCGACCCTGCTGCGCGGTATCGTTGGCATCCTTAAACCGCTCGACGGCAGTATCCATCTCGGCGGGCTAGATGCCCGCGACATCGCCTATCTCCCGCAGAGCGCCGACATCGATCGCACCTTCCCGATCTCGGTGTTCGATTTTGTCGGCACCGGGCTGTGGCGCGGCACTGGCTTGTTCGGCGGCATCGGCAAGGCCGCTCGCGAAAAGATTCTTCGCGCGATTGCGTCCGTTGGCCTCAATGGTTTCGAGAACCGCCCCATCGGAACGCTCTCGGGCGGGCAGATGCAGCGCGTTCTGTTCGCGCGCGTGTTGCTCCAGGACGCGCGCCTGATCGTGCTCGACGAGCCCTTCAACGCCATCGACAGCAAGACCACGGCCGATCTGCTCGCGTTGGTGAAGCATTGGCATAGCGAGGGCCGTACCGTGCTCGCCGCGCTGCACGACATGGAAATGGTACGCACCCATTTCAGCGAGACGCTGGTGCTCGCGCGCGGCCCCGTAGCCTGGGGACCGACGGCGGAGGTGCTGACGCCTGAGAATCTGATGGTCGCGATGCGGATGTGCGAGGCCTTCGACGACAGCGCCACGGCCTGTGCCGAGGACGGGCGCTCGCGGGCGGCGTGATTGCAGATGATTTATGACGCGCTGATCGGCCCGTTCACCGAATTCGAATTCATGCGGCGCGCGCTTGCCGCCGTGATCGCGCTGTCGCTCGCGGGTGCGCCAATCGGCGTGTTCCTGATGCTGCGGCGGATGAGCCTCGTCGGCGACGCCATGGCGCATGCGATCCTGCCTGGTGCTGCCGTCGGTTTCCTGCTCTCCGGCCTCAATCTGTTCGCGATGACGGCGGGTGGTTTGATCGCAGGCTTTGCGGTGGCGATCCTCGCCGGCGTCGTCGCGCGCTCGACCGGGCTGAAGGAGGACGCCTCGCTCGCGACCTTCTATCTGGCCTCGCTCGCGCTGGGCGTCACCATCGTCTCGATCAAGGGCACTAATATCGACCTGCTGCACGTGCTGTTCGGCAACATCCTCGCGATGGACGACCAGACGCTGCTTGTCGTCGCCTTCAACGCCACGGTGACGCTGCTGTTGCTGGCGGTGATCTACCGCCCGCTGGTGATCGAGAGCGTCGATCCCTTGTTCCTGCGCACGGTGAGCCGTGCCGGCGGCCCCGCGCATCTCGCCTTCCTCGCGCTGGTCGTCATCAATCTCGTCAACGGCTTTCAGGCTCTTGGCACGCTGCTTGCGGTCGGCCTGATGATCCTGCCGGCCGGCATTGCGCGGTTCTGGTCGCGCGATCTCACCGTGATGATCTGCATCGCGGTCGTCGCTGCCGCGCTCTCCGGCTATGCCGGCCTCGTGCTGTCATTTCAGACGCGCGTGCCCTCGGGTCCCGCGATCATTTTGGTGGCGACGGCGTTCTACATCGTCTCCGTCCTGTTTGGCCGCGTCGGCGGTATCGTCCGGCAGTTGTTTCCTGGCCGCCATCTGGAAGCGTGACGGCGATGCGCTCACTTCTGCTCTTGGCCTTGTTGCTGATCACCTCGCCGCTGCACGCGGCGGAACGGCTCAGTGTCGTCGCGAGCTTCTCGATCCTCGGTGATTTCGTCCGCACGATCGGCGGCGACCGGATCAATCTGACGACGTTGGTCGGCCCTGACAGCGACGTGCACGTCTACACGCCGGCGCCGGGAGACGCGAAGCGGATCGCCGAGGCGAAGCTTGTCATCGTCAACGGGCTTGGGTTGGAAGGTTGGCTGCCGCGTCTCGTGCAATCCGCCGGCAGCAAGGCGCAGGTAATCACCGCGAGCGCCGGCATCGCGCCGCTGAAGCTCGGTTCGGCCGCCGATCCGCACGCCTGGCAGTCCGTCCCGAATGCCAAAATCTACGTAACGGACATCACCAGCGCGCTGGCAGCCGCCGACCCGGACGATGCAGACTTCTTCCGTGCTCGGGAAAAGGCCTATCTGGACCAACTCGATGCGTTGGATCGTGAGGTCCGTAACGCGGTCGACAAAATTCCGGCCGAGCGGCGCAAGGTGATTTCGACCCACGATGCCTTCGGTTATTTCGCCGCCGAATATGGCGTCCAGTTCGTGGCCCCCCTCGGCGTCTCGACCGAAACCGAGCCCAGCGCACGCGACATCGCCACCATCATCGGCCAGATCAAGACCCAGAAGATTCCAGCCGTTTTTCTGGAAAATATCAGTGACGACCGCCTGATCCGGCGGATCGCGGCCGAGACCGGCGCAAAGGTCGGCGGGACCCTGATTTCGGACGGTTTGACCGGCGAAAAGGGGCCTGCACCCACTTACATTGACATGGTCAGGCACAATATAAAGGCCCTGACCAGCGCGCTTGACCACTAGGGCAGGGGCCACCCCGCCTCGCGTCGCGCGACCAGCCTACGTCCGGAGTTCTTATGTCTGAAGCGACCGCCTCCAAAATTCCCGTGACCGTCCTGACCGGCTATCTCGGTGCCGGCAAGACCACGCTGCTCAACCGCATCCTGTCGGAAAACCACGGCAAGAAATACGCCGTCATCGTCAACGAATTCGGCGAGATCGGCATCGACAACGACCTCATCATCGGCGCCGATGAGGAAGTTTTCGAAATGAACAACGGCTGCATCTGCTGCACCGTGCGCGGCGACCTCGTCCGCATCATGGACGGGTTGATGAAGCGCAAAGGCAAGTTCGACGCCATCATCGTCGAGACCACCGGCCTTGCCGATCCGGCACCTGTCGCCCAGACCTTCTTCGTCGACGAGGACGTGCAGAAGAACGCGCGCCTCGATGCGGTCGTCACGGTTGCCGACGCCAAATGGCTGTCCGACCGTTTGAAGGATGCGCCCGAGGCCAAGAACCAGATCGCCTTCGCCGACGTCATCGTGCTGAACAAGACCGATCTCGTCACCAAGCCTGAGCTTGCCGAGGTCGAGGCCCGCATCCGCGGCATCAACCCCTATGCCAAGCTGCACCGCACCGAGCGCTGCTCGGTAGCGCTGGCCGATGTGCTCGACCGCGGCGCGTTCGATCTCGACCGCATCCTCGACATCGAGCCCGATTTCCTCGTGGCCGACGATCATGATCACGACCATGATCATCACCATCATCACGACCATGATCATCATCACCATGATCACGGTCACGGCCTGAAGCACTATCACGACGAGGACATGCAGTCGCTCTCGCTCAAGACCGACAAGCCGCTCGATCCGAACGTGTTCATGCCCTGGCTGCAGAATTTGGTGCAAGTCGAGGGCGGCAAGATCCTGCGCTCCAAGGGTATCCTCGCCTTCCACGACGACGACGACCGCTACGTGTTCCAGGGCGTTCACATGATGCTGGAGGGGAACCATCAGCGGAAGTGGAAGGAGGGCGAGGCTCGTGAGAGCCGGCTCGTCTTCATCGGCCGCGAATTGCCGGAAGAGCTCATTCGCACTGGCTTCGAGAGCTGCATCGTCTCGTGATGAAAGAGTTCACGCCGGCCCCCGATTCCGCCTCGATCGTCTCCGTCACTGACCGCGTCAAACCGGTTGCGCTCGGGATAAGCGTGACGTCGGCGCATTTCCTTGGACCCCGCGCTGCCTTCGTTGGCGGTGAGGAGAACGTCGCCTTCGTCGACCCCAAGGGCGAGATCACGTCAGTCGCCGTGCACAGCGGCGGCATTCTCTCGACGGCTTCCGACGGCAAGCGTCTGATCATGGGCGGCGACGATGGCAAGGTCGTCTCGCTCGACGCCAAGGGCGAGGTGACGCTACTCGCGACCGATCCCAAGCGGCGCTGGATCGATGCCGTCGCGCTGCATCCCGACGGCGCCTACGCGTGGTCGGCCGGCAAGACCGCGACCGTCAAGAGCGGCAAGAACGACGAAAAGTCGCTTGATGTGCCCTCGACCGTCGGCGGTCTCGCGTTCGCACCGAAAGGCTTGCGGCTCGCGATTGCCCATTACAACGGCGCGACGCTGTGGTTTCCGAACATGGAAGGATCGGCCGAATTCCTGCCCTGGGCCGGCTCGCATCTCGGCGTCACCTTCAGCCCGGATAACAAGTTCCTGGTCACCTCGATGCACGAGTCGGCGCTGCATGGCTGGCGGCTCGCCGATAACAGGCACATGCGCATGACCGGCTATCCCGGCCGTGTCCGCTCGATGTCCTGGAGTGCGGGTGGCAAGGGGCTCGCGACCTCGGGTGCCGACACCGTCATCATCTGGCCGTTCGCCAGCAAGGATGGCCCGATGGGCAAGGAGCCCGCAATGCTCGCGCCGCTGCAGGCCCGCGTGTCCGTGGTCGCCTGCCACCCCAAGAACGACATTCTGGCCTGCGGCTACAGCGACGGCACCGTGCTGATGGTGCGGCTGGAAGACGGCGCGGAGATCCTGGTTCGCCGCAACGGCACGCCAGCGGTGGCCGCGATCGCCTGGAACGCCAAGGGCACGCTTCTGGCTTTCGCCGACGAAAATGGGGACGGCGGGCTTCTCGAGCTTTGATCTGTCATGGTTCCGGCCGTATAGGGGAC
>JAEWHT010000244.1 GCA_023387695.1 Pseudomonadota bacterium
GTGGTACTTCCTGCAGAAGAAGGTGCAGCCGCATCTCGACTTCCTGGTCAACCTCGTCGACGTCCGCGACGTCGCGATGGGCCTGGTGCTGACGATGGAGCGCGGCCGCATCGGCCAGCGCTACATCCTCGGTGGCGATTGCGTCAGGCTCGGCCAGATCCTGCGGATGATGTCGGCGATGAGCGGACGGCGGCAATATCCGGTCGTCGTTCCCGGCAAGCTCGCCGAGCTCTCGGCCATCATGCTCGAATCGATCTCCGATCACATCACGCGCCGTGCCCCCAACGGCACCGGCGAAGGCGTGCGCATCGCGCTCGCCGCAAGCGACCTCTCGATCGGCAAGGCCCGCAACGAACTCGGCTATGCGCCGCGTCCGATCGAACCGGTGCTGCGCGAAACCATCACCCATCTGCTCGCCCGCGGCGGCCAGCAGCCCTCCGGCGCCATCAAGCATCACGCTCTCTCCTCGCGCGCGAGCTGATCTGCCGCCCAAACCAAAGAACCTTTCCGCATGTCCCTCGATTTCAGCAAGCTTCTCTCCGTGGCCTGGGGTGGGTGGACCACGGCCTGGCCGACCGAACTGCTGGCCCTGATCTGGGTCGGCTTTCTCGCCAGTTGGGTCGGCGCTTCGTTCTGGCAGGGCCAGACCAAGAAGCAGGTCATGACGCTGGAGTCGCAGCGCTATCGCCTGCCGATCCTGGTCGGCGGCATCCTGTACACGCCGTGGATTGCGGCAGCGTTGGGCTGGAAGCCGCTCTGGGTGCTCGGCGACACCGGCATCGCCGTCGCCGCGATCCTCTCGATCGCCGGCATCGCCTTCGCCTGGTGGGCCCGGCTGCATCTCGGAAAATTCTGGTCCAACACCATCACCCACAAGGAAGACCACCGCGTCATCGACACCGGCCCCTATGGCCTCGTGCGTCACCCGATCTACACCGGGTTGATCTTCGGCATGCTCGTCACCGGCATCGCGATCGGCCTGGTCACGACGATCCTCGGCGCGATCCTGATCTCGCTCGGCATGTGGCAGAAGGGGCGGATGGAAGAGGTGTTCCTGTCGAAGGAGCTCGGCGAGGAGGCCTACGGTGCCTATTGCCGCCGCGTGCCGATGATCATCCCGTTCACGTCGCCGTAGTGAAGGCGGCGCGGGAACTGTCCCGGTACGTCCCCATGCAAATTCGATCAGCAGCTATTCCATCGGAATAGACACTGATCGAGTTCCGCCCCGGTTGACCTTTTTACCGCCAGCCAGTTGGATGCGCGCGCAAAAAGGCACGACGACGTTCCATCGGAGATCTGGAGAGATCGACGATCAGGCATAGGCCCGCGCGGGGCTTGGTGCGATCCGGACCGTGCCGCAGGTTCGACAGGGGCTTCTCATGACCTTTTCCAGTATCTTCGCGCAGTTCGTCGCCCTCGTCGGCGGCGTCGCACTGCAATGGCGCAAACTCTCCGGCACTGCGCCCGCGCCGGCCTGGGGCCAGGCGCCGGCCATTCCCGAAGCCAAGCCGCAGGGCGCGCTGCCCACGCTGAAGATGCCGACCGCACGCGGCTGGAGCGCGGGCCAGAAGCCGACGGTTGCTCCCGGACTCAAGGTCAACGCTTTTGCGACCGATCTCGACCATCCGCGCTGGATCGAGGTGCTGCCCAACGGCGACGTGCTGATCGCTGAAGCGACGCAGATCGCCGGCACGCCGCGCAGCGTGTTCCATTATGCGATGCAAGCGACGATGCGGCGGGCCGCGGCACTCGGCGTTTCCGCCAACCGCATCACACTGCTGCGCGACAAGGACGGCGACGGTGTTGCTGAAGTCCGCGGCGCCTTCATGGAGAATCTCAGCCAGCCCTTCGGCATGGCGCTGGTCGGCAACACCTTCTATGTCGGCAACACCGACGGCGTGATGGCCTTCCCCTATGTCGCCAATGCCGACAGTATCACCGCGCCGGGCAAGCGGCTCACCACCTTCAAGCCGAACGGACACTGGACGCGCAGCCTGCTCGCAAGCCCCGACGGCAAGAAGCTCTATGCGGGCGTCGGCTCGCTCAGCAACATCGCCGAGATGGGCATGCAGGTCGAGGAAGGCCGCGCCGCGGTTTACGAGCTCGACCTCGTCGCCGGCACGCATCGCATCTTTGGTGCGGGCTTGCGCAATCCCGTCGGGCTCGCCTGGGAGCCGAACACGAACGTGCTCTGGACCGTCGTCAACGAACGCGACGGCCTCGGCGACGAGACGCCGCCGGATTATCTGACCTCGGTGCGTGATGGCGGCTTCTACGGCTGGCCCTATTGCTATTGGGGCAAGACGGTGGACGACCGCGTGCCGCAGGATCCCGCGATGGTCGCCAAGGCGCTTCAGCCGGACTACGCGCTCGGCGGCCACACCGCCTCGCTCGGCCTCTGCTGGATGCCCGCCGGCACTCTGCCCGGATTCCCCGACGGCATGGTGATCGGCCAGCACGGATCGTGGAATCGCAGCACGCTGTCCGGCTACAAGCTGGTGTTCATCCCCTTCGAGAACGGCAAGCCCTCCGGCCCCGGTCGCGACATCCTGTCGGGCTTCCTGTCGCCGGACGAGAAGGAATCCTACGGCCGCCCGGTTGGCGTCGTCATCGGCCCAGACAAGAAGTCGCTGCTGATGGCCGACGACGTCGGCAACGTGATCTGGCGCGTGACGGGCGCCTAAAAGTTACGTCCCCACACACAGCGTGGCGCGCTGCTTCTTCAGCAGCGCGATCACGGACAGCGCCGTAATCATCCCGGTCTTGGGATTTTCGGACGGGATGTTCTCGATGCCCATCGAGAACCGCGCGGAGTCGGCCTCGACCTCGATGCGATGAACGTTGCGCGTCACGGTGGGATCGGCCCAAACCTGCATCTGGGTGCGATCGGGCCCGATGCCCGCCAGCGACAACGCAACGGCGACATTGACGTTCGCCGGAAAGCCCTTCGCCGCGTCGCGTGCGCTGCCCTCGAACAGCTTGAGCGGTTCGCGCAGATTGTCGATGTCGATCTTGTTCTCGACGATAAAGGGCGCACCCTTGAGCCCGTCGACCGGCTTGCGCGTGACCATCTTCACCGAATGAATGGTGCCGACCGCGGCGGCGTTGACGGCATCGAGCCCGATCAGCGCACCTGTTGGCACAAGGATGCGGCCGCCATTGGCGCGGGCGAGATCAATCAGGTCGTAATTGTCGAGCAGCCCGCCGACGCTGACGACGATCGCGGACTTGCCGCGCTTCACCGCGGGCTCGACGATCGCTCGCAATTGGCTGGTTGGTGCACACTCGACCACGAGATCGGCGGCATCGCCGAGCTGATCGATCGGCAGGATTTGCCGCTGATGGCGCAGACCGGCGAGAAACGCCTGATGCTTGGCAGGATCGCGGACAGCCACGGCTGACAGCTTCAGCCCCTCGATGCCCTGATCGAGTGCGGTCGCGATCTTGGTACCGATCGAGCCCAGGCCCGCAATAGCCACCCGCAATTCGTTCGAGGCCTTCTGTGCAGTCATCGCATCGCTTCCTTTGTCCAGGCCAGAGTCATAACCGCTCACGCCTCCCGCGCATAGCTGCGCAGGCGCGCCTCCAGCACTGCGAGCATGGCATCACGGGCGGGATCGCGTGAGCCGCGCAGCCAGGCCGCCGCTAGCGGCAGGCGCCCGACAGGGCCGCTCTGCTTTGGCCGGAGCGGCACGAAGCGGACGCCCGTCACCGCCATCCGCGTGGTCCAGCGCGGCACGATCGCGACGCCAAGCTTGGTAGCGACCAGATTGATGATGGTCTGCTTCTCGTCGGCGACCTGCACGATGCGCGGCGTCAAGCCGGCCTGCTCGAACAGCTTTATCGTGAGGTCGTGGCTATGCGGGCGCGAGCGACGATCCGGCACCAGCATCGCCTCGTCGGCGATGTCGGCGAGCGTGATCGACTTGCGCGATGCGAGTGCGTGGCGCTGCGGAAACGCCACGATCGCGGTCTCCTGAAGCAGAGGCCGAAATTCGAGCCGCTTGTCCGCCCGGTCAGGCGGACGGACGAAGGCGAGATCGAGCGCACCGGTCAGGATCTTTGGCAATAGACGAATGGTCTTGTCCTCGAGAAGCTGCACCGCGACCTCGGGATGTCCGGCACGGAAGTCGCGCAAGAGCAGCGGCAGCAGCCCGGCCGCGGCGCTGTCGATCGCGCCGACCCGCAGCCGCCGCGCGGCGCCTTCGCGCGAGCGGTTGCGCAAATTGCTCTCGACGGCCTCAACCCTGGCAAGGATGGCGCGGGCATCGCGCAGCAGCGTCGTACCGTCCTCAGTGAGCGACACCGCACGGGTCGTGCGCGCGAACAGCCGCGTCCCCAAATCCTCTTCCAGCAGTCTGATCTGGCGCCCAAGCGCGGACGGCAGCATCTGCAGATGCTGCGCTGCGCGGCCGAAATGCAGCTGCTCGGCCGCCGCCACGAAGCATCGCAACTGATGCAATTCCATCCCGGGTCCTCTCGTCTTGTCTTACGAGGATTATATCATTTTTTTGTATAAACCAGCGCCAATTGAGTGCGACGCCTGCCCCCGCCTAGGTTCATGACCGGCGTAGACCTCAGGGTCCGCCGCCATAACCAAGAACCGGAACTTTGGGAGGCCAGGGTGGCGAGCGAAATTCAGACGCGCGTGCTGCGCAAGATCAGCTGGCGCATCGTTCCCTTCATCATGCTGCTGTACTTCGTGGCCTTCATCGACCGCGTCAATATCGGCTTCGCATCGCTGACGATGAACAAGGACCTCGGCCTGTCGTCGACCGTCTACGGCCTGGGCTCCGGTATCTTCTTCTGGGGTTATTTCTTGTTCGAGGTGCCCTCCAACATCATCCTGCACAAGGTCGGCGCGCGGATCTGGATCGCGCGGGTGATGATCACCTGGGGCCTGGTCTCGGCGGCGATGGCCTTCGTGCAAGGCGCGAACAGCTTCTACGCCTTGCGCTTCCTGCTCGGCGTCGCAGAGGCCGGCTTCTTCCCCGGCATCATTCTCTATCTCTCCTACTGGTTCCCCGCACGCCAGCGCGCCGCGGTGACTGCCCTGTTCATGGCGGCCGCACCACTCTCGACCGTGCTGGGCTCGCCGGTCTCCGGCGCGCTGCTGGAGATGGACGGCCTGCTCGGCTTCAAGGGATGGCAATGGCTGTTCGTGCTGGAAGCGGTGCCGGCCGTTTTGCTCGGCTTCGTCGTGCTGGCGTTCCTCACCGACCGGCCCGAGAAGGCCAAATGGCTGGCCGAGGACGAGCGCCGCTGGCTGGTCGAGACCATGAACGAAGAAACCACCAGCAAGGCGGCGACCGCGAGCCACAGCATCTGGCGCGGGCTTGCCGATCCGCGCGTGCTGGCACTGTCGTTGATCTATTTCGGCACCTCGGCCGGTCTCTATACGCTCGGCATCTGGGCGCCGCAGATCATCAAGCAATTCGGCCTGTCCTCGCTGCAGATCGGCTTCCTCAATGCACTGCCGGCGACGGCCGCCGTCGTCGCCATGGTGCTGTGGGCGCAGCATTCGGACCGCACCGGCGAGCGCACCTGGCACGTCGTGATCGCCTGCCTGATCGCGGCTGCGGGCCTTGCCTATGCCGGCCTTGCGTCCGGCGTGGTCGCGGTGCTGATCGCGCTGACGCTGGTGAACATCGGCATCTCCTCGGCCAAGCCGCCGCTCTGGAGCATGCCGACACTGTTCCTCTCCGGCCCCGCGGCTGCCGCCGGCATCGCCACCATCAACTCGATCGGCAATCTCGGCGGCTTCGTCGGACCCGCCATGATCGGCTGGATCAAGGACCAGACCGGCAGCTTTGTCGGCGGGCTTTACTTCGTTAGCGGCCTGCTCGTTCTCTCGGCGGTCCTGACCCTGCTATTGTCGCGCGCGCAGACCGCGCCCGTCGAACCCGTCCCTCAATCCCACTGACACCCCAAACGGAGCATCCTCATGCGCACCCATTCGATTGCAGCCATTCCCGCCGACGGCATCGGCCCCGAAGTCATCTCGGCCGGAATCCGCGTGCTGGAGGCCCTCGCAAAACGCAGCGGCGACCTCGCCTTCAACGTCAAGACCTTCGACTGGGGCTCGGACTATTACAAGAAGCACGGCGTGATGATGCCGGCCGATGGCCTCGCTGAGCTGAAGAAGTTCGACGCGATCTACTTCGGCGCGGTCGGCGCGCCTGACGTGCCCGACCACATCACGCTGTGGGGCCTGCGCCTGCCGATCTGCCAGGGCTTTGACCAATACGCCAATGTGCGACCGACCAAGATCCTGCCCGGCGTCGCCTCGCCGCTTCGTAATGTCGGCGTCGGCGATCTCGACTGGGTGATCGTGCGCGAGAATTCGGAAGGCGAATATGCCGGAATGGGCGGCCGCGCGCACAAGGGCCTGCCGGAAGAGGTCGGCACGGAAGTTGCCGTCTTCACCCGCGTCGGCGTCACGCGCATCATGCGCTACGCTTTCCAGCTCGCCCAGTCGCGTCCGCGCAAGTTTTTGACCGTGGTGACCAAGTCGAACGCGCAGCGCCACGGCATGGTGATGTGGGACGAGATCGCAGCTGAAGTCGCCACCGAATTCCCCGACGTGACCTGGGACAAGATGCTGGTCGACGCCATGACGGTGCGCATGACGCTGCATCCGAAGAGCCTCGACACCATCGTCGCGACCAATCTTCACGCAGACATCCTCTCCGACCTCGCCGGCGCGCTCGCGGGCAGCCTCGGCGTCGCACCGACCGGCAACATCGATCCGCAGCGCCGCTTCCCCTCGATGTTCGAGCCGATCCACGGCTCGGCCTTCGACATCACCGGCAAGGGCATCGCCAACCCTGTCGCGACGTTCTGGACCGGCGCACAGATGCTCGAGCATCTCGGCGAGAAGGACGCCGCGGCCCGGCTGATGAAAGCCGTCGAGCGTGTCTGCGCGGCCGGCGTGCTGACGCCCGACGTCGGCGGCAAGGCCACGACGAGGGAAGTGACCGATGCCGTGATCGACGCGATCCACGGCTCGAACGTGTAGGGACTGAATGGATCCAGCACCGCGAAAGCGAGCAGTCGATCGTTCGCCGGTTTACCAAGAGGCGGGACTCAAAAAATTTCGTCCCCCCTCTTGAAACCAAAATCGTGTTTTTTTATTTTTCCGTTGCCGCCGAGAGGTGGCATTCCCGGCGCCTGATGGGTCGGGAAAGATTGAGACGGGCACCGGTCTTTTCCAGTGCCGCTCGTATCCATTTTGCTCCTTGGAGGATCTGGCTATGCGCACTTACGACTTCTCTCCCCTCTGGCGTTCGACCATCGGCTTCGATCGCCTCTTCGACCTCGTTGAGACGGCACAGCGTGCCAGCGAGGACAATTATCCCCCCTACAACATCGAGCGTGTCAGCGACGATCGCTACCAGATTTCGCTGGCGATTGCGGGCTTCTCGCCCGACGAGATCTCGGTGACTGCCGAGCAGAACGCACTGACCGTAGAGGGTCACAAGGCCGACAAGGCCGAACGCGAATATCTCTACCGAGGCATTTCCGCGCGTCCGTTCAAGCGGCAGTTCAACCTCGCCGACTATGTCCAGGTGAAGAGCGCCGCGTTCGAGAACGGCCTGCTGAAGATCGAACTGATGCGGGAAATTCCCGATGCCATGAAGCCGCGGCGAATCCCCATCAATGGCGTGGCTGCCGGCACCGTGCACCAGCTCGAGAGCAAGGCCGCCTGAACTTCGTCGATTGGAGGCTTGGTACTCCCGCCCGATCTCCGGGCGGGATCAACCTTGGCCGTCCATTTCGGACCGTATTGCAGACCAGAGGTTTAGCGAAAGGAGAAGGAGGACCTCTCATGATCGATCATGCCGACAACATCATCGACCTGAACGCGATATTGCATCCCGGCTCCGTCTACGATCATCCGCGCGACGTCGTGGCGGATCCAGATTTGTCGATCGGAGAAAAGCGGGCGATCCTGGCATCCTGGGCCTCGGACGCAGCCAGCGTCACCTCAAACCCGGTGTTGAGAGAACTCCCCGGTTCGGACAAGGCGGTCACCATCGACGAAGTTCTCGAAGCCCTCGCTTCGCTCGATCACCATCCGAAGGGACCTCCGGGTGGCAAGCCGATGCGCACGAGATCCGTCTCGCGAACCGGCCTCGCAGCCTAGACAATCACAGACAACGGGATCACGACGATGATTGATGATCAACTCGCCCTGTTGCGCGCGCACCGCAATAACATTGGCCGCTATCAGCGTTTGCTCAAGACCGAACTGACCGAGTTCGAGCGGCGGTTCATCGAGCGGCGCCTGTCGGAAGAGCGCGCCGCGATCGAAAAATTCTCGGCCTGCACCCTTCCGCTCGCTTTCAAATCTCCAAACACGGCAATCGGGAACGCAACCGCGCTCCAGACGGCGAGCGCCCAAGGCTGACTAAGATGTCAGATAACTTCCCGACGTTCGAAATGTTTTTGAAAAGGTGCGGCCGAAGGACATGGCGGTGGCGTGTTTGCTCGACGGAAGGACGCCTCGTCATGGAAGGGTCCGAAAATGGCCGGCCAGCTGCGAGATACGCCGCGGAAAGGGCATTGTTTCTGATGCTTCTCGCTGCGCCGTATCAACCCACAGGCCAAGCCTCCACGGCTCGATCCACCCGGGCGGCATCTACATCAAGATGGCTACCGCGGCCCCCGTAGGGCGAGGCATGGGAGGCGTCTTATCGCCGCCCCTGCGGCACCGCCATTGCCGCCACGGGCTCTGGCGGCGTCAAATGCCGGGGGATGACGATGGACTGGCCAGGCGTAAGCGTGGCGTTCTCCGTAAGCGAATTGCTCTGCGCGATGGTCCAAACAGGAACGCGATGCGTCGCTGCGATGCTCTCCATCGTGTCGCCGGCGCGAACCGGGATGCGCACGCCACTGTCCCACAATTCGACCAGCGTATCTGCGGGGACCTGATAGCGCAGCGGCACCGCGTCGGCCTGGGTCTGCAGCTGGATGCGCGGAAGCTGCGTCACCATCTCGACGATCTGGCGGTGGATGTCGTCCGACTTCTCGATGTTGATGTGCGTGACGCGCTTGTTCAGCTTCAAATCGTAGCTCGCGTAATGGCCGCGAAAGCCGGGCACCGCGACCACGTCGCCACCACCGAGCACACTGTCGGAGAGAAAGATATTGATGAAACGCTCGACATTGAGCGGCACGTCGTCGGTCGCGTGCGCGGGATCGATGGCGATGACGAGGCTGATCGGGACGTTTTCCTTGGCCGCCATCTCGGAGATCAGGACCGAGCACAGGCCCCCCATCGAATGGCCGATCAACACGATCGGCGCCGGGCTCTCCTTGTAGGAAGCGATGGCGCGGTTGCCGATCAGCCGGCACAGCGTGAACTCGTAGACGTCGGCCGAGAAGCCGGCCTTCGTCAGCTTCTCTTCGAGCCGGTCGATGCCAGTCGAAAAGAACGGACCCATGGCGCCGCGGAACAGGTAAATCTTCGGCGGTGGCAACGGCTCGGCCGGCGGGGGCGCAGGAGGCGGCAGCGCGACGGCTGGAGCCGCAGCCGGCTTCGGCTTGGCAGGCGAGGCTGCAACCAGACCGGGGTTCAAGGCGAGCAGCGCGACCGCTGCCAACACCACAAGTCGCCTTGGATCAATCATCAAGTCCTGCAGTCCCACCACGGGGGGCAAGCGCCCCCACCGAGGCGCTTAGTGACCACCGATTGGGTGGTTTTTGGGGCACGGAACCCAGATCTGACGTACTCTCTGCCGCCCATCATGTTCCTAGGACCCTCTGCTGCCCGCGAAACGCGCTGATCGACATGTGGACGAGATGCAGCTTGCCCTTCACGGCCGCCGAAATGTCGAAGGGATAAGCGTCACCCATTCCGAGTGACCGATTGATCTCGTTAATCCCGCGAGCAAGCGGCGTCCACAACGCCAGCAGAGCCTCGAAGTCGCTTTCCAAATAGGGATCCTTCAGCGTCTGTCGGGCACGCTCCTCCAACGACAGCGGCAGACCCGACAGCGAGTCAAGGGTCGAAACGATATGCAGGAAATGCGCGAAGGTCTCAGCCCAATCCTCCCAAGGATGGGACGTGGCATACTCGCTGATAAAGCCCGCGCGATCGTATGAACGATCGCTGCGGCCATGATAGCTGTTGATCGCTGCCTGATAGTCTTGGGTCTCGTCGCCAAAGATCAGCTTGAAAGGGCCGTGAAGCGTGGTCTGGTCGATGAGCAAGTCCCAGTAGAAGTGACCGATCTCGTGCCGGAAATGGCCGAGCAGAGTGCGGTATGGCTCGCGGAATGCAACGCGGCGGGATTCGCGCTCGACGTCGTCGGCTTCCGCAAGATTGAGCGTGATCAGGCCCGACAGGTGCCCTGTCAAAATAGGGCTGATCTCATTGGACAGGATGTCGAACGCGACTGCTGTTCCGCTTCGTGACGTCAGCGGCAAACGGAGACGAGCGAGGTCGTAGAGGAGACGCCGTTTGGCCTCTTCCATCCTCCGCCACAACACGATGTTTCTGGCGCTATCGAGGTTCGGTATCGTACGGGTGAGCTCGCAGGAGCTGCAATACAAGCCCTCTCCTTCGGCGCTCCAGTTGCAACTAATGAGATCGCGATTGCGGCAAGGCCGTCTGCGCGAGAGCGATACCATGCCAACGCATGAGAGATCGAAGAGTAGCGCGACGCCGCAGTTCGCGCATGCAACTTGCTCGAACGTCACGACGTGTCGACACGACGGGCACGAAAATTCTCTCATGTCTCACAGCCCCACCGCGCGAACATTGCTATCACAACATGGGATTGAAGGCTCTGTTCCGCCGAGGCCCAGCGCAAGGAACCTTTGCAGAATCTTCCCGTTCACATCGCGGTAACTGGTTGAGGAGGACCAAGATGAAGAAGCTCGCTATCGCCTGTTCGTTTGCCGTTGTGACTGCGGCCGCCGCTCATGCTGCAACAACCACCGTGAAGTCGGCGCCGGCCGAGAGCTGGACGGTGACCAACTACTACAAGCAGGCTGTCTACGATCCCAAGGAGAGCAAGATCGGCGACGTCGACGACGTGCTGGTCGACAAAGCCGGCAAGATCACCGGCCTCGTGCTTGGCGTCGGCGGATTCCTGGGCGTCGGCGAGAAGGACGTCATCGTGCCCTTCACTGCCGTCAAGACCGCCAAGAAGAATGATAAATGGTGGCTCACGATCGACGAAACCAAGGACACGCTGAAAGAAGCGCCTGGCTTCAAATATGACAAGGCGAGCACGACCTGGGTGCCTGAAAAGAAGTAGTTCGCGGCAATCCATGTCTGGATGAGACAACGCCGCCGCCGACACTATCGGCGGCGGCGTCATGATGTCAGCCCTTGCTGGCCAAAGAGTTCAGTTTCGCGCTGGCGCCACAGCGGCTGCAGCACGCGCAGGCCGCGGAGCCGCACCAGGTTCTGCGACCACGGTAGCCGGAGCGCGCGAGCGGGCGATCGCGGCGTCGATCTCCGCGATGACGCGGCGCTGGATCGCTTCGTTCTTGTCGATGGTGATGTGGCCAACGCCGCTGCCGCGCACGTCGACATTGTCGAGCTTGCCGCGAAGGCCGGATGCTGCGCGCACCGGCTCGCCCGGACCGTCGCCGATATAGATGTTGATGTAGCGCTCGGCGCCGGTCGACAGCTTGGTCTTGAACACGGAGTCGAGGCCGATCGCGAGCTTCACGGGGACGCCGAGCTGGTTGAGCTTGGCGATCATGTCGGGCAGCGCAGTCGCACCGGAGGAATGGCCGACCAGGACGATGGTCTTGACGCGGCCGGCCTTGTAAGCGGTCGCGGCTTCATCGGCGAGCGAGGACCAGGACACGAAGTTCGCGACGGTCACCGGGACGCCCTGCGCCTCGAGGCGGGCGCCGATCGTGTCGAGCCCGAGCGAGAAGATGTTGAGCACGCCGCGGAGCAGATAAACGTGCGTCGTTGCGGCCGCCTGGGTCGGCGCAGCCGCCCTCGCAGTGGTCGGGTTGATGGCAACAGCTGACAGCAGGAACAGGCAGATCGCCCACATACGGAGAGCGGACAACTGGCTGGCGCCGGCGGTGTGACGGCCGTTCGGTCTCATAGATTTTTTCCCTGGGGACAAACGCTTCGCGATTGGGCGGAATCGTAGCCACGGCCTGCTCGCAGACGCAACAAAGAGCCGCGTGAACAGCGATCTTAGCCGCAACCCGTGACCATCGCGCAACACTTGCCCGAAACCTGCCATCGAAGCGCCTGTTTTGAGACCATTTTTCCCCAGGCAATTGCGGCCGGGCAAGGCCATTCCTATTTCAGGGCTCCGCCAGTCTCCGCCCGCCAGGGTGCAGAGTCCCGGCGCCTCCCCCCACCCCCACCGGCTCCCATGTCCTCCATCATTTCCGTCGCCAATCTGTCGAAGACCTATGGGTCCGGCTTCACGGCGCTCAAGAACGTCAATCTCGACATCAAGCGCGGCGAGATCTTCGCGCTGCTCGGCCCCAATGGCGCCGGCAAGACCACGCTGATCTCGATCATCTGCGGCATCGCCAATCCCAGCGAGGGCAAGGTCCTCGTCGGCGGCGAGAACATCCAGACCTCCTACCGCAAGGCGCGCTCGCTGATCGGGCTGGTGCCACAGGAACTGCACACCGACGCTTTCGAGAGCGTGTGGGCCACCGTCAGCTTCTCCCGCGGCCTGTTCGGCAAGCCGAAGAACCCGGATCATATCGAGAAGGTGCTGAAGGACCTCTCGCTCTGGGACAAGAAGGACAACAAGATCATCACGCTCTCCGGCGGCATGAAGCGCCGCGTGATGATCGCGAAAGCGCTCTCACACGAGCCGCAGATCCTGTTCCTGGACGAGCCCACAGCCGGCGTCGACGTCGAGCTGCGCAAGGGCATGTGGGAAGTGGTGCGCGGCCTGCAGCAATCCGGCGTCACCATCATCCTCACCACGCACTACATCGAGGAAGCCGAGGAGATGGCCGACCGCATCGGCGTCATCAACAAGGGCGAGATCGTGCTGGTCGAGGACAAGGCGACCCTGATGCAGAAGCTCGGCAAGAAGCGGCTGACGCTGCATTTGCAGGGCAAGGTGACTTCGCTTCCCGAGAGCCTCAGCCAATACCAGCTAGACCTCTACGACGGTGGCGCGACGCTCGTCTACGACTACGATACCAAGGGCGAGCGCACCGGCATCACCAGCCTGCTCAGCGACCTCCGCACCGCCGGCATCCGCTTCAACGATCTCGACACGACCCAATCGTCGCTCGAGGACATCTTCGTCGACCTCGTGAGGACGTCATGAATCACCGCGCCATCCGCGCCATCTATCTGTTCGAAATGGCGCGCACCTGGCGCACGCTGCTGCAAAGCATCGTCTCGCCGGTCGTTTCGACCTCGCTCTATTTCGTGGTGTTTGGCGCCGCGATCGGCTCGCGCATCAGCCAGGTCGAAGGCGTCAGCTACGGCACCTTCATCGTGCCGGGCCTGATCATGCTCTCGGTGCTGACGCAGAGCATCGCCAACGCGTCGTTCGGCATCTACTTCCCGAAATTCACCGGCACGATCTACGAGATCCTGTCGGCGCCGATTTCGTATTTCGAGATCGTGCTCGGCTATGTCGGCGCCGCTGCCACCAAGTCGATCATCCTCGGCCTGATCATCCTCGCGACTGCCGGATTGTTCGTGCCGCTGCACATCCACCATCCGGTCTGGATGCTGGCCTTCCTGGTGCTGACGGCAGTGACGTTCAGCCTGTTCGGCTTCATCATCGGCATTTGGGCCGACGGCTTCGAAAAGCTGCAGATGATCCCGATGCTGGTGGTGACGCCGCTGACCTTCCTCGGCGGCAGCTTCTATTCCATCGACATGCTGCCGCCGACCTGGCGCACCGTGGCGCTGCTCAATCCGGTCGTCTATCTGATCTCCGGCTTCCGCTGGAGCTTCTACGAGATCGCCGACGTCAGCATCTCCGTCAGCATCGGCATGACGGTCGCATTTCTCGCGATCTGTCTCGCCGTGATCTGGTGGATCTTCCGGACGGGTTATCGGCTGAAGAACTGATCCCAGTTGTCATTCCGGGGCGCGACGAAGTCGCGAGCTTTGATGCGCAATTGCGCATCTGAGAATCCATTCATCTACTGTCCCTGCCGCCAGATGGATTCCGGGCTCGCGCTACGCGCGCCCCGGAATGACGGCGGTGGACTCACCTGTAGCAGCGGAAGTGGTGATAGCCGTCGTAGTAGCCGCGGCAGTGGCGATGGCCGTGATAGGGAATGCCGAGGATGCCGTCCACGGCACCAACGGCACCGCCGACACCGGCGCCGACCACACCTCCAACCGCGCCGCCCACGGGCCCGGCGATCCGGTTACCTTCATAGGAGCCTTCCTGGGCCCCGCGCACGATGCCCTGGGCATGACCGGGATGCGGCAGCGTCGACAGCGCGAGAACGGCAGCGGCGGCTGCGAACAACAGGCGGACGGGAAGGCCGGCCGACAAGGGCGCGGCGGCAATACGGGCTTTGTTCATCTTCAGTCCTAACGGGGTAAATGGCGGCCAAAGCCGCCTGTCTGGCAGGCCACGATCAACGCGCCGAGAGGCCAAATGGTTGCGCCTTTGTGACGAATTGTCGGCGTTGTGAACGCACCTCCCAATCGCGAAAATGTCAGCACCGCAGGGACATGCGCGGCCCAAAGCGGTCTTGCTTACGCCCGGCATCGCGTTAACGATGGCTGGGCAGGCCGCTGGAACGAAAGCCGGATTGCAGACATATTGCATGCCGGGGGACGGAGAGCCGCGGTGTTATTGTTTTGAGCATGATCTTTTCGGAAAACCGCGACAGGCCTTTCCGGATCATTCTCTAACCTGAACAGGCCGGAGGCCAGACGTCAGATGCGTTCTTTATTCATTGCGTTCACTTCGTTGATGCTTTTGAGCGCGGGCGCAGCGCAAGCCAAGGTCGACATTACCGTCGACAAGGACAATCAGCAGATGACTGTCGCGGTCGACGGCGTGGCGCGCTACCACTGGCCGGTATCGACCGGCATCCCCTCGCGTGAAACGCCAGGCGGCTCGTTCCGCGCTTTCCGCATGGAAGAGGATCACTACTCCAAGGAATTCGACGACGCGCCGATGCCGCACTCGATCTTCTTCACCAAGGCCGGGCACGCCATCCACGGCACCGACTCGGTTGGACGATTGGGTACGCCCGCTTCGCATGGCTGCGTGCGATTGTCGCGCCAGAACGCTTCGACGCTCTACGCGCTGGTGCAGGAGCAAGGCGTGCTCAACACCACGGTGACGCTGACCGGCTCGGCGCAGGTAGCGCTCGCGCGCAACCCGCGCGGCCGCGCGAACAATGCAATTGCCCGCGGCCAGCAGCCGGCTGATCAGCAATATGCCACGTCAGGCGATCCCGTGAATTTGACACCGCCGATGCAGCCTGGGCAGCGCTACATGCAGCAGCAGGACAGCAACTACATTTATCCCGCTGACGGCAGCGACAATGGCGCGCGCTATCCGGCGCCGCATCCGATCCCCCGCCCCTATGGCACGCAGGTCTACCAGCAACTGCCTCAAGCACAGCAGAATTACGACCCGGCCTATAGTCAGCAGCAGGGTTATTATTATCAGCCGCAGCCGCGGCAGTATTATCAACCGCGCGGCTACTATCAGAACTGAGCTATTTGTGAGCTATTTGAACGCGGCGTCGCCGCGTTCAACGATCTTCCGCGCAGCATCGACGAACGCGCGCGCGACCGGCTCGAGGATCTCGGGCCCGGTCGCATTGAGATCATCCGCCGGCGTGTGGAAGGTCTGATGGCGGCCGGCCATGCCGAAGAAATTGGCGTAGCCTGCCGCGTGAACGTCACGCAGCTCGCCGACCGCCTGCTTCTCAGTGACCAGGCGTTTTGCCGCGACTGAGGCAAAGGCCTCGTCGGTCAGCGCAACGGCTGATTTGCTCAGCACAAGGTATCGCTCCTCCTCTGGGCGGCTGGTGCGCGCGCCTTCTGCAAAGGCGTAGCAGGCGTTCGACGAACCGAAATGGATCCAGGCCAGCGTCTCCTTCGGCGGCGGCGCGCCGTCCTTCAAAAACAGCTCCATGCCGCCATGGCCGATCTCGTGGCCGGCGGTTGCGATGAAGACGAAATGCGCGGGCCATTTTTCCGCCGCCGCGGTGCGCGCCAGCGCGAGGAAATTGGCAATGCCGGGGCCGCGCTCGCAGACACAGCTGTACCAGCCCGTCATCGGCGTGGAAACGACGATGGTCGGCCCGCGGCCGATGCCGGTCTCGGCGATGACATTGCGACCGGACACGTTGCGCTCGTAATGCCCGGCAACGTCGAACGTGACGGGCGCTCCTGACGCAAGTCCCCGCTCAAATGCGCCGCGCGCCTTGGCGCCGACCACCATCACCGGCACTGGCCAGGACGCATCCTCCTGCGTGACATTGTAGGCAAAGCGATCGTCGGCTGGGTTGCCGATCATCAGCAGGATCGCGGCAGGCTTCTTGGCTGCCGCTTCGTTGATCGCCGCGCGATGCGCGGGACCCAGATAGGCGCCGCGATCAAACGGCAGATCGACCCAGAGAATTTTCCCGGCGACATCGCCATCACGGGCAAGCGGCGCGGAGAGATGAAAGCTCGCCTTGTCCTCCGGCGGCCACCAGAACGGCGTCGCCTCGGCGTTCGTGCCAGCCGCTTCCGCGCTCGCCCGCTCGACGACATATTGCCGGCCGAGCACGACGGGCTGAAACCTGATCGCATAGCCGGCCCCGGACAGCTCGCCTGCGATCCAGTCGGCCGTCGCACGATCCCCGGGCGAACCGAAACGATGCAGTCCGAAGGAAGCGTAGCGCGTCACGTCGGCATAAAGGCTCGCGCCCGACCACAAATCCCTGGCTGCCGCCTGTCCAACCATCAGAACCGCCATCGTTGCGATGAGAATGAGCCGCATGTAAATCGCTCCCGGTCTTCTTTTTGCAGACCAGTTTCGGCTTTCTGCGGCCGTCGTCAACCGCCCTCGCCGACGAGCACGAAAGGAGCCCACACGGCCGGATCGGCATTGCGCGATGACGACCGATCCGCAATCAGCGCTCTCATCGAGCGCCGCAACGCTTCGGCGCGGCCGATGCCGGGATGCGCGGTGAGTTCGGAGAAAGCTCCTGTCGTCAGACGAACGGCAGCATCCGAATCGACCGGCCAGTGCGAAACCAGCAGCGCGCGTGCACCAGCATAGAAGAAGGCCCGCGCGAGGCCTGACAGGCCTTCTGCACCGGGCGTGTCGCCCGCGGCCGTGTTGCAGGCCGACAGCACCGCCCAGTCGGCATCGAGCTTGAGCTTTGCGACGCGGCTCGCCGTGAGCAAGCCATCGTCGTCGCTGGTTGGCCTGTCCGGCAGCGTCAGCACCAGTGCGGGTTCGCTGAGGCCGTTGACCTCACCCGCAACAAGCCCATGGGTCGCGAAATCGACGACGCGGTATTGGTCCAGCGGCAACTGGCTGACGTTGGTCACGGTCGCGGCCGCTCCAAGCTTGACGTCATCCTGCGGCGACGCACCGAGCGCTTTCGCCACGGCCTGGAGCTCGCCCGCGGTCTCCGGCAGCGCGGGCAGGCCGGTGCGGAGCCGATCGAGATCGACAGCGGAGCCCTCATAATAGTTCTGGTAGGGTTGCACATTGCGCGCTGCGCGCTTGTCGCCGGGCGCTTGTTGAAACACGGGGTCGCCGAAGCCGATGAACGGCTTTTGCGCGCGCGACTCCCTGGCAAAGCTGCGCAGCGCACGCAGGCTGGGCACGGAGGGCAGTACTGTGATCGCGCGCTCGTTGAGCAGCCAGGCCGCCTGCCGGTAGCGGTCGGCTGATGCGACATCTGGCTTCTTGGTCACCAGCACCTGGAACGGCAGGCTGGTCAGCGCACCCGCTGGCACAATCAGCCATTTTGGCTTGCCGGCGACCTCAGCCGTGATCTGGCTGAACAAAGCATTGTAGAGCTCGAAGGACGCATCGAGATCAAACGACGCTTGCGCGGTCTCTGGATTGGCAAGCCCTTGTCGCAAATGAGCGACGCGATCGCTGATCTCACGGCTGCCAAGAGGGATCTGGCGAAGCGCGTTGGCCTCGCGCGTGACTGCGAAAGCATAGGTCTTGTCGCCGAGCAGGACGAAGGTCACCAGCGCTTCATCCGGCTTCAACAGCGCTTGCGTCTGCGCGATCGACAGCGGCTGCGGATTGGACAGTTCGGCATAGGCTGGAAAGCCGCGGTCGAGCTGCGCGGTAACATCGTCGAGCGACTTCTGCGTTTGCGTTGCCTGTGCACGCAGGCTCGCGAGCAGCGTGTCGTTACGCTTTCCGTCGGCCTGCCCGAGCTCCGTCGTGATGCGCTTGCCGAGTGTCTCGAGGCTCGCTTTCAGATCCTGCTGCCGCCGCACCAGTCCCGCGATCGCGTCATTGCCGGCGCCAAAGCGGGCAGCCATCTGCGACAGGGCCGCGCCTGCCGTGGTCTCATGCGCACGCTGCGCCGCGCCGAAAGCCTCATCCCTCGCCGCAGCGTCTGGCTTGCCGTCGGCGACACGCCAGATCCCATCGATCAACCAGGGATCAAGCTCGGTGAAGCGGGTGAATTGCACATTTCGCTGTCCGTTGAGCGCAGTCGCGGCGAGGCGCAGGCGAGTGAGACTGTCCGACCACTTGGCTTCGCGGCGATCGACATCCGCGAGATTGATCAGGTCTGCGATCGTGTCCTGATGAGTTGGTCCGAGCTTGTCCTGTGCGATCGCGAGCCCGCGGTCGAGCTGGCTCCGCGCCTCGGCCAAATTACCCGTCTTGAGGTCAAGCAGCGCGACGGCGCGCAAGTCCTTGATCAGTTGTGGATGCGTCGGGCCAAGCACGCGCTCGTCGATTTCGAGACAGCGCACCAGATATGCTCGCGCCTCGTCCGTCTGGCCCGCATCCATCAGAGCCCGGCCGAGCGAACCCGCTGCAAGCGCGCTCGGACCACTGCCTTCGCCGAACTTGCGCTCCATTACGGCAAGTGAGCGGCGATAGAGGCCCAGCGCCTGATCGTTGCGGCCGAGACTCGCATAGCTGTTGGCGAGATTGTTGAGGGCACGTCCGACATCGGGGCTGTCGGCACCAAATGCCTTCTCATAGATTGCGAGCACACGCTGCTGCAGGCCCGCGGCCGCCTCGTTCTTGCCCTGCGCCGAATAGGCGTTGGCGAGATTGTTCAGCGCAATCGCTGTGGTCGGATGGTTGGGGCCATAAATCCGCTCATAGGCCTGCAGCACCTGTTGATTGAGCTTCTCGGCCTCGGCGTAGCGGGCTTCGTGCTCAATCACCGTGGCGAGATTGCCCATGGTGGCCACGGCGTTCGGATGCGCATCGCCGCTGCGTGCCCGCGTGACCGCCAACGCGCGCCGCATTGTTGTTTCGGCGTCTGACAAGCGCCCGGCATCGAGATAGAGGTTGCCGAGATCGTTGAGCATCTTGTCGTAGTTCGGCGCGGCCTCTGCATTGCTGCCGAAGCTGCGGTCGAGCAAGCCAATCCCCTGCTTCAGCATCCGCTCGCCGTCGTCGAAGCGTCCCTGCAGGCCATAGACATCGCCGAGATTGTCCATGGCGGAAGCTACGTCGACCGGCGGAGCATTTGCGGCCTGCAAGCCGGTGAGCACGCGCTCGAAATAGCCGGCTGCCTGCTTGTAGTTCTCCTTGTCGCGCGCCAATCCGCCGAGCGCGGATAGCGTGTCCGAGAGGCGAACGTCGTTGGCGCCGAATGCGCTGGTCCCGAGTGCCAGCGCCCGTTCAGCCACTGTCGTCGCCTCGGCCCGCAGGTCGAGCATGCCAAGCGACCCGACCAGAGTGTTGGAGGTGCGCAGCGTCGACGCCACGTCGTTATTGCGGAGCTTGATGGCGAGCGCGGCATTGAGCTTGTCGACGGCTTCACCGAAGCGGCCGAGATTGTGCAGGAACATGCCCTCGTTATGCAGCACGCCGGCATAGTTCATGTTGTCCGCGCCCTGCCGACGCCGCACCAGGATCTCCAACTTTTGGGCGGCCGCCAGCCCGTCGGCCCAGTGCCCGCTTTGCGTCGCTGCATTCATCTGCGCGAGCAGCGAATCAAAATCATTGCCGCGCTGGGCTGCGGCCGGGTCGGATAGGGTCAGGGCCGCGACGAAAAGGGCGGCGAACAAGCGGGCGCGGCTCATGCAAAAATCCCGTCACGCGCGTCAAAACTGCAATTTTCGGAGGATACGGGCGACCGCGCCCCCTGTCGACCGCCCCGAATTGCCCCACCTGTGCGCGAAATGAGCAATAGACGACGCAGGAAAGCAACAGTCCCCAACCTTCAACGCCGCGGCGTTTGGGCCAAATTGACAACCAGAAGGTCACCCGTATTGTCGTTCCAATTGTTTCTGGGACATGACATGACACGCGAGCAGGTTTCGGATTTCTGCGTTACCGCCCTAGCCAATATCCTGAGAATTTCCAGGGACCGCGTCGACACCGGCACGAAGTTCAGCCGCCTCGGCCTCGATTCGGCGATGCTCGTCTATCTCATGATGGAGCTCGAAGAGAAGCTGGACCTCGAACTGTCGACGGACGACTTCTACGACCACCCTACCGTTGAGGCGCTGTCGCGATTTCTCGCCGACAAGCGCGCCCTCCGCTCCGCTGCCTGAGGGCGGCTGAAGCCGGTCACCCAAATGGACAATCTCCGCTCGCTTGTGGCGCTACTGGCCCGGCGCGCGGCGGAACAGGCCGATGATCGCGCCTATGTCTTCGTCTCTGATCGCGGGACGGAGGAAGCAGCCCTCACCTTCCGCCAACTGCATGATACGGCGCGCGCCCTCGCGACACGGCTGACTGCGGCCGCGCAGCCCGGGGACCGCGCGATCCTGGTGTTTCCGCCGGGTATCGAATTCATGGTGGCGTTCTTCGGCTGCCTGATGGCCGGAATCATCGCCGTGCCGTTGATGATGCCACGGCGAAACAGCGCCCGCGACGCCAGCGCCGCAATCCTCGCCAATTGCACGCCGGCGCTGGCGCTGACCACGTCCGCTTTCGCCCTGCGCGGCGATCTGCGCGAACGATTCTCGGAGGAAAATATCCGGTGGATTGAGGTCGGTCTCGCCGAAGCGGCCAACGCGGCGGTCGACTTGCCCGAGCTCGCGCCCGACGACATCGCCTTCCTGCAATACACCTCCGGTTCAACCTCCGAGCCGAAAGGCGTGATGGTGAGCCATGCCAATCTGCTCGCCAATCTCGAAATGATCCGGATCGCGCTCGGCAACACCAGGCAATCGACCTACGTCAATTGGGTGCCGCTCTATCACGATATGGGGCTGATCCTGAACGCGTTGCAGGCGCTCTATGTCGGCGCGACCTGCGTGCTGATGGCGCCGAACGCGTTCATGCAGCGACCGCTCGGCTGGCTGCGCGCGATCTCGCACTATCGCGCGGAGGTCGCCTGCGGCCCGAATTTCGGCTTCGATCTCTGCGTCAGCCGCTACCGCGCCGATCAGATGGAAGGCGTTGACCTGTCTTCGCTCAGGATCGCCCTCAACGGCGCAGAGCCGGTGCGCGCCGAGACCATTGCGCGCTTCATCGACACATTTGCGCCGCATGGGTTCGATCCGCACGCGATCTATCCCGCCTACGGCATGGCGGAAGCGACGCTCCTGATTTCAGGCGGAACGCGTGGTGGCGGCCACGTCACGCGCAACATCAGCCGCACAGCGCTTCAGGCGCACGCGGCTGAGGCGCCGGCCAACCCTGACGACGCCCAGCTCGTGGTCGGCTGCGGCCGTGCGCTGACGGGCGAGACCATCGCCATCGTCGACCCCGAGCGCCGCGTGCAGCTTCCGGCCGACCGTATCGGCGAAATTTGGGTCAGCGGCGCCAATGTCGCCCGCGCCTATTGGCGCAACGATGCGGCAACGCGCGACGAGCTGAATGCGGAGATCGCGGGTGAGGACGGCCGATGGCTGCGCACCGGTGACCTCGGCTTTCTCGACCACGCCGGCGAGCTGTTCGTTACCGGACGGATCAAGGATCTCATCATCATCCGCGGCATCAATCACTATCCGCAGGATATCGAGTGCACGGTGCAAGCGCAGGACAACGCGCTACGTGAAAACTGCGGTGCGGCTTTCTCGGTGCCGGGTGAACATGGCGAGGAAGACCTCGTCATCGTCCAGGAGGTCGAACGTACGGCCCGCCACACGATCGACACCATCGAGATCAAGGGCCAGATCCGCGAGGCTGTCGCCAACAGCCATGAACTCTCCGCACGCCACATCGCGCTGATCCGTCCCGGCGCGCTGCCGAAGACCACCAGCGGAAAGATCCAGCGCAAGCTTGCGCGCAAACTCTGGCTCGACGGCGGATTTGAGGAAATCGGCTAGGCTTCAGAAATTGATCTGTGCCGCCTCGCCTGCGCGCAGGCTGTCCGCAATGCCCCGTTCGATCTTGCGGGCGATGATCGCGCGATAGTGGACGAGGTCGGCGAAATTGGCAGGATCCCGCGTCAGTGCGTTGTCGACGCGATAGTCGATCAGGTTGCTGTTTGCGCGCCCGCTGATGATGGAACGAAATGCCTCCCTGCATGCTGCGTGAACGGCGGCCTCACGGCTGCCTGGAACAGGCACAATCGTGTGGAAGGTCGGCGGCATCACCAGTACGACCGCTACATCGCGTGGAAGTCTTCCGATCGCAGCGGCCAGCATGTCGGCGTAGGGAAAGGGATCCGCGACCTTTCCCGTGAACGGCGTCGCCCTCACCGGCTCAGCAGCATCGGGATGCTTCACACCGGGCAGCCATATGTCCTCGTAGTTGGAAAAGCCATCCGCACGGCCCCGCTGGCGCAAACCGCGAGCGATAGCGATGCGTTGAACGGAGCGATCGAGTGCCGCCCAGGTAAAGAGGTGGCCGAGATAGCGCATTGTTCCGTCCTCGTAGAGCCAGTACGGAAAGGGATCCTGCGCCGGCGGCGACACAACGCTGCTGCACCAGGAAAGATCGATCGAGAACACCAGGGCGCGGACCGTCCGGTGGTGCCTGGCAAAGAAATCGAGGATCGCAAGGTTGCCGCGCGGATCTGCTCCCGGCGCAACGAGCTGAACGAAACGTAAGCCTGTTGCCTCGTCGAGCCTCGCGGGTTCGAGCAATTGCCCGGTGGAATTGCCCAGAATGGCGGAGTCGAATTGCGCGTCGCGGGCCCGGCTGACATTGGCCGTCCAGGGATTGCGGTCCCTCACACCGACGACGTCCAAGGCACCAAACCGGCCACGGTCATAGGGATCGGCGAGAATCACGAAGGCAGCGAACAACGCTGCGCCCAGCACAAGCGTGCCGAAGCAGGCGGCGAGGCAGCGCCCCCATCCGGGCGAGGCGTCAGAACTGGAAATAGACGAACTCATGTATCCCTCGTTCGCCGATCTGAATCAGCAAAGCCAGAATGCCGACGCCGAGCAGACCCGCCATCACCACGTTCGGACGGCGGGTGAAGAATGCCACGATGTCCTGGCTCGCCGGCAGCAGGAATGCGAAGAGCGGCGCCAGAGCCAGCGGCCACAATTCGTCGCGTCGTGCCAGCGGCAACGGCTCCGCTAGCCCGGCGAAGACATGCCAGGCCGCCTCTACCGACCCCGCACGAAAGATCACGCCGGTCGCCAGCACGAACAGCACTGTGAGCGCCCAGCCGAGCCACGACGGACAGTGCGGGCCATAGCGCCGCCACAACGAACAAACTACTTGCGCGACACCATGCAGCACGCCCCACAGCACGAAGGCCCAGCTCGCGCCGTGCCACAAACCGCACAGCGCCATGGTGATCAGCATCGCGCCGAAGAATTGCACCGGCAGAAAGCGCCGCGGCAGGAAGCGCAGATTGACCAGCGGATAGAACACATAGTCGCGCAGGAAAAGCATCAGCGTGATATGCCAGCGCTGCCAGAAATCCTGGATGTTGGTCGAGCGCAGCGGCGCGTTGAAATTATAGGGCAGCTGCACGCCGAACAGGAGGCCAAGGCCGATCGCGATGTCGGAATAACCTGAGAAGTCGAACAGGATCTGGAAAGAAAAGCAGAAGGCGAGCCAACCATCGCCGCTTGCGAGTGGTCCGCTTGCGGCCTGCGTGTAGATCGGATCGAGCAGATGCGCGATGCTGTCGGCGATCACAACCTTCTGGAACAGGCCGAGCGCGATGAAGCAGGTCGCGATGCAGAACTGACGCTGCCAGCCCGGCG
>JAEWHT010000261.1 GCA_023387695.1 Pseudomonadota bacterium
CTGCATCTCGACCGCGGACCAGTCGATCGTAGAGCCGTCCAGACGCGGCGGCGTCCCGGTCTTGAGACGCCCGAGCGTGAAGCCGGCGCGCTCAAAGGAAGCCGAAAGACCCATCGCGGGGGCCTCCCCGACCCGGCCGGCGGGCCAATTCTTCTCTCCGAGATGGATCAGACCACGCAGAAAGGTGCCGGTCGTCACGACAACAGCACCTGTCCGGAGCTCCCGGCCATCCGCCAGGCGCAGTCCGGTGACCCGGCCATCGACCACGATCAGCTCGTCGGCCTCGCCTTCGATGACCGAAAGACCCGAGGTCTTTTGGATCGCGGCCTGCATGGCTGCGGCGTAAAGCTTCCGATCGGCCTGGGCCCGCGGACCACGGACGGCTGGACCCTTGCGGCGATTGAGGACGCGGAACTGGATCCCGCCGGCGTCGCCGACGCGCCCCATCAGACCATCGAGGGCGTCGACTTCGCGAACCAGATGTCCCTTGCCGAGACCACCGATGGCGGGGTTGCAAGACATGGCGCCGACGGTCGAGAATCGGTGCGTCACAAGAGCGGTGGTTGCACCCGTCCGCGCAGCAGCAGCCGCGGCTTCACAGCCGGCGTGGCCGCCGCCGATGACGATGACGTCGAAACTATCCCGCTCTGTACGCATGGGCGGACTTCTAGCTCAGAGGCGGGAAAGCCGGAAGTAGAAACTGGGTGGAGGCGGATGTTTCACGTGAAACAGGGGTGGTGGTGTCCGCCCCGGCTTTAGTGGAAACAACCCCATGCACAGTAGGAAGAACATTCGGATGATTGGTGTTTCACGTGAAACAGAACAGCCGAGCTGGAGGCAAAGATTTCGGTCGTTCATACCGGCTACCGCCGCACACTCCGTCATCGCGAGCGCAGTGAAGCAATCCAGAATCCTTTCTCGTAGGCAGTCTGGATTGCTTCGTCGCAAGAGCTCCTCTCAATGATGCGGATGGAGCAGCTCGGACGACTGCCACGACCTTCGCAGCAATCACAACGACGGAACTCGTCGATGTTTCACGTGAAACGTACTGGAACTATCGGGTGGCGTTTCCTTGCTGTTTCACGTGAAACACAAGAAATGGAACAAGCGCTAGTTCTACATTGTAGAACTAGGACTACTTTCCGATGCAGAATTTCTGGAAGATGGCCCCGAGGACGTCTTCGACATCCACCCGGCCGAGCAGCCGGCCGAGGGCATAGGCAGCGGCACGCAACTCTTCGGCGGCCAGCTCTTCGCCGTCTTCTACAAGGTCCAGGCTCCGGCGCAAGCTGTCAGAGGCCCGAGCTAACAGATCTCGCTGCCGGGCTCGGGTGACCAACGCGCCCTCGGTGGTCCCGAAAAATTCGGCCGCGAATTTGATGAGGGCGTCGACCAGCTCGGGAATGCCGTCGCCACGGCTCGCCGAGATTCCGAACTCCCCCTGCGGGCCGGCTCCTCCCAGGTCGATCTTGTTGCGCACGATCCAGACCGGCCCTGTCGTGTGCGGATCAACGGCGCGCTCGCCCTCGACCAGCCACAGCACTAGGTCTGCGCCTCCGGCTCGCGCCTTCGCGCGACGCACACCTTCCTGTTCGACCGGATCTTCGGTCTCGCGGATGCCGGCGGTGTCGATCACCGTGACCGGATAGCCATCGAGATCGAGCTGCACCTCGATGACGTCACGCGTGGTGCCGGCATGCGGCGAGACTATCGCGACCTCGCGGCGGGCGAGCTGATTCATCAGCGTCGACTTGCCGACATTCGGCTCGCCGGCGATCGCAACCACGAGGCCCTCGCGCAGGCGTTCAGAATGTCCCTGTGCCGCAAGGACCTTTGCGATTTCGTTGTGCAGCGCCTTGATCGCCTTCACGGCCGGCGCTCTTAATTCCGCGGGCACGTCGCCTTCATCCGAAAAATCGATGCCGACCTCGATCAGTGCAGACGCCTCGATGATACGCTCGCGCCAGTCGCGCGCGCGATCGCCAAGCAAACCCTGCAACTGTCGCAGTGCCTGTCGACGCTGACGATCGGTGTCGGCATGAATGAGATCGTCGAGGCCCTCGGCTTCGGTGAGGTCGAGCTTGCCGTTCTCGAACGCGCGTCGCGTGAACTCACCTGGCTCAGCTGCGCGAATATTCGGAATTATAGAAATTGAAGCGAAGAGCGCCGCCAGTACCGCCCGGCCGCCATGGACATGAAATTCGGCGACGTCCTCGCCGGTCGCGCTGCCCGGCCCCGGAAACCAGAGCACCACCGTATCGTCGATCGGCTGGCCCGCACCGTCATGGAGCAGCCGGCGGCCGGCCTGCCGGGGTGCCGGCAGTTTGCCGGCGAGCGTCGTCACGACCAGACCGGCTTGTGGACCCGAAATGCGCACGATAGCGATCGCGCTCGGCGGACGGCCGGACGACAACGCAAAGATGGTCTGGTCTCGCGGGTGCATGGCCTATTTGTCCGGCTGGAGGGGAAAAGGCAAACGGCTCGTTCCGGACCACCCGAACGACGATTTTGCTGCGGGCTGAGCCGCAACAAAGTCCATATTGCACCGCAACACAAACATTAGCTTTTGCTGCGAAATTCTCGGCCCGAGACAATTTCGGCAGGCCAAAAGTCAATCATTATCGATATATATATCAATAACTTACGAGAGATTCGGTTTCGGGGCCAAGGCCCTCGCCATGCCGCACTTTCCCCGCAGCAAAGCCGCGCAACAAAAAGGGCGCCCGAAGGCGCCCTCTGATGTCTTGCTGCACCCTGACTCAGGTGTTCATGGAGTCGAAGAACTCCGAATTGCTCTTGGTCGACCGCAGCTTGTCGAGCAGGAAGTCGATCGCGTCCATCGTGCCCATGGGGTTCAGGATGCGGCGGAGCACGTACATCTTCTTCAGCACCTGATTGTCGGTGATGAGCTCCTCCTTGCGGGTGCCGGAGCGCGAGATGTCGATGGCCGGGAAGGTGCGCTTGTCCGAGACCTTGCGGTCCAGGATGAGTTCCGAGTTACCGGTGCCCTTGAACTCTTCGAAAATGACTTCGTCCATGCGGCTGCCGGTATCGACCAGCGCGGTCGCGATGATGGTCAGCGAGCCGCCCTCCTCGATGTTACGGGCGGCGCCGAAGAAGCGCTTCGGGCGCTGCAGCGCGTTGGCGTCGACACCGCCGGTCAGCACCTTGCCGGATGACGGCACCACGGTGTTGTAGGCGCGGCCGAGGCGCGTGATCGAATCGAGGAGGATGACGACGTCGCGGCCATGCTCGACGAGTCGCTTGGCCTTCTCGATCACCATCTCGGCGACCTGGACGTGGCGCACGGCCGGTTCGTCGAAGGTCGACGACACGACCTCGCCCTTCACCGAGCGCTGCATGTCCGTGACTTCTTCCGGACGTTCGTCGATCAGCAGCACGATCAGATAGCATTCGGGATGATTGTGCGTGATCGAATGCGCGATGTTCTGCATCAGCACAGTTTTACCCGTGCGCGGCGGCGCGACGATCAAAGCGCGCTGGCCCTTGCCGATTGGCGCAACGATGTCGATCACGCGTGCAGACAGGTCTTTCCGCGTCGGATCGTCGATTTCCATACGGAAACGCTGGTTCGGAAACAGCGGCGTGAGGTTGTCGAAATTGACCTTGTGCTTGGCCTTTTCCGGATCCTCGAAATTGAGCGTGTTGACCTTCAGCAGCGCGAAATAGCGCTCGCCCTCTTTCGGGCTGCGAATATGGCCTTCGATCGTGTCGCCCGTGCGCAGGCCGAAACGGCGGATCTGCGAGGGCGAAACGTAGATGTCGTCCGGGCCCGGCAGATAATTCGCATCGGGCGAGCGGAGGAAGCCGAAGCCGTCGGAGAGCACCTCGACGACGCCCTGGCCAACGATGTCGGTCTCAGCGAGCGCGAGCTGCTTCAGGATGGCGAACAGCAGCTCCTGCTTGCGCATGGTGCTGGCGTTCTCGACCCCATTCTCTTCCGCAAACGAGACGAGCTCGGCCGGCGTTTTGGACTTGAGGTCTTCGAGTTTAATTTCCCGCATTGGGGTGGTCCTGTGGGGTAACCTTGGGAAGGGGGGTGCGAGGAGGCTCTGAAATGCGGACGTGAGAAGGTAAGGTCCGCAGGTCTGGCAAGGTTAAGTGCCGGTGGGGGCTTCAAACCTGATGCGGTGTCCGGCCTTCAAAAGAGCTCAGACACAACCACATCCGCCTGCGTTGGGTGGGATATCGCCAATATAGAAAATCGCTTTCCACTCCGCAAGCTGAAGCGCTGAGCGATCGTTCACGTTTCCTGCCTAGAACGGCTTCACGATCACCATGATGACAATGATGATCATCAGGACGGTCGGCACCTCATTGATAATTCGGAAGAATTTCTGATTGTGCGGACGCCGGTCGGCAGCGAAGTCCTTGAGCCAGCGGGAAAAAAAGCCGTGGACCGCAGACATCGCCAGCACCATTGCCAGTTTTACGTGCAGCCAGCCGAAAGTGAACCAATGGCCAGCCCAGGCGAGATAAAGCCCGGCGAGCCAAGTGACGATCATGGAAGGATTGATGATCGCCTTGAACAGGCGCCGTTCCATGATCTTGAACGTTTCGGACTGTTTCGAGCCGATCTCGGCTTCGCAGTGATAGACGAACAGCCTGGGCAGATAGAGCATGCCGGCCATCCAGGCGATGACCGCGATGACGTGCAGCGCCTTGATCCAGAGATAGACGTCTTCAAACATGTCCAGTGCCTGACTTTGCGACCAGCCGCAGGGCGGGCTGGGGATAGTAAGAACTCGTTAAGGTCTCGCCTGCACACATATCCGTCCGTAGCGCCTTCCTCAAATCTAGAATCTTAGATTCTTAAAGGTTTGAGTCTGAGTGACCGTGGATTGGACTCACACAATGCCGTCCGCACGGTCGCACGCGCTTGTTCACATCCATCAACATATCCCGGACGATCTGCGGCTGCCCGGATAAGAACGGCTGCTTCAAAGGCTTGCGCCGTTCTGTAGGCAGCTTATCAAGAGGCTTGTCCGCGAAATCCCGCTTCTCCGATCCGAGGGCGTCAGACTTGTTCTGAAGGGCAGTGGTGTGAAGAAAATCGGCACTTATCCCGCCCCAGCCGTCGCGCATCCCTTTCGGAGGGGTTAAGCTCCACAGAAATCCACAAACTGCCCCAACGAAATTCAAAGAGTTTTTGTGCCGACCTCGAACAATTATTTCCATCTGCACCTCGTCTCTGACTCCACCGGTGAGACCCTGATTACGGTCGCGCGCGCCGTCGCTGCCCAGTACGCGAACGTCACGCCGGTCGAGCATGTCTATCCGCTGGTGCGCAGCCAGAAGCAGCTCGAGCGCGTGCTCGACGAGATCGAGGAAGCGCCGGGCATCGTGCTGTTCACGCTGCTGGAGAAGGACCTGGTGTCCCGGCTCGAGGACAAGTGCAAGGCGATCAATGTTCCGAGCCTCTCGATCATCGGCCCGGTCATGCAATTGTTCGAAGCCTATCTCGGCTCCGGGACGACAGGTCGCGTCGGCGCGCAGCACGTCCTCAACGCCGAATATTTCAAGCGCATCGACGCGCTGAACTACACGATGATCCACGACGATGGTCAGCACGTCGACGGGCTCGAGGAGGCCGACGTCGTGCTGGTTGGCGTGTCCCGCACCTCGAAGACGCCGACATCGATCTATCTCGCCAACCGCGGCATCCGCACCGCTAATGTGCCGCTCGTGCCCGGCATTCCCGTGCCGGCGCAATTGGAAACGCTGACGCGGCCGCTGGTGGTGAGCCTGCATGCGACGCCGGAGCGCCTGATCCAGATCCGTCAGAACCGCCTGCTCTCCATGGGCGCGGAATCCGGATCCGGCAGCGACAGCTATACCGACAGGCAGTCGGTCACCGAGGAGGTCGCGTTTGCACGCAAGCTGAGTGCCAAGCATGACTGGCCGCTGCTCGACGTCACGCGACGTTCGATCGAGGAAACCGCAGCGGCGATCATGAAGCTTTATAGCGATCGCCAGCGTAACCGGCCTTCTGAGTAGTCTTGGGAATAGCCTTCGAACATGGGTCTCTGGCGCGGCATGTCTCCGTTGATACTGGCTTCGCAGAGCGGCGCGCGAAAAATGCTGCTGGCGAATGCCGGGCTCGAATTTGAGGCGGTCACCGCAGACATCGATGAGCGCGGTATTCAGACGGCGTCCAAGCTTTCAAGCCCGCGCGACATCGGGCTGCTGCTTGCGCAGGAAAAGGCAAAAGCCGTCTCAGCCAATCGCCCGGGAAGTTACGTGATTGGCGCCGACCAGACATTGGCGCTCGGCGACCGTCTCTTCAACAAGCCCGCCGGCCGCGCGCAGGCGTTGGCGCAATTGCGCGATCTCGTGGGCAACAGCCACGAGCTGAATTCTGCCGTGGCTGTCGCGCGCGATGGCAAGATCGTCTTTGAGGATGTCTCGGTCGCGCGCATGACCATGCGGCAGATGAGTGAGGCGGAATTGTCGGCCTATCTCGACGCCGCCGGCGATGCCGTCACCACCAGCGTTGGCGCGTATCAGCTGGAGGGGCTCGGCATCCATCTGTTCGAGCGCATCGAGGGTGACCATTTCACCATTCTCGGCCTGCCGCTGCTGCCGCTGCTTGCGTTCCTGCGGAGCGAGCAGCTAATTGCGGTTTAGATAGTAGACATGGCCAGGCGCTGATGCGGATCCTCGGACTGACCGGCTCGATCGGGATGGGCAAATCCACCACCGCGAAATTATTCGCGGAGGCCGGCGTGCCCGTGTACGACGCCGATGCCGCCGTTCATCAGCTCTATGAGGGCGAGGCCGCGCCGGCGATCGAGGCCGCCTTCCCCGGCACCACCGCCAACGGCAAGGTCGACCGTCCAAAGCTGTCGGCGCGTGTGGTGCAAGATCCCGCCGCCATCAAGCAGCTCGAGCAGATCGTTCACCCCATGCTCGGTGCCTCCCGGCAAAAATTCTTTGCCGCAGCGGAAGCCGCCAAGGCGCCGGTAGTGGTTCTCGATATCCCGCTGCTGTTCGAAACCGGTGGCGAGAAGCGTGTTGATGCCGTGGTCGTAGTCTCAACGTCTCCAGAGGTTCAGCGCGAGCGCGTGCTGGCGCGGGGAACCATGGATGAGGCCAAGCTCGACGCCATCATCGCCAAGCAGATGCCCGACGCTGAAAAGCGCAAGCGGGCCGATTTCGTCGTGGATACCTCGCACGGACTTGAGCCGGTGCGCGCGCAAATCACGCATATCCTGGCCGAGGTCGTTAAGATGCCGCAGCGGCGAGCCTGATTCGCCGACTCCAGCGGCTTCCTGCACGGCGTCTCAAAATCATGCGTGAAATCGTTCTCGACACCGAAACCACCGGCCTCGATCCCCTGCGCGGCGATCGTCTGGTCGAAATCGGCTGCGTCGAGATTTTCAATCGCATGCCGACGGGGCAGACCTACCACGTCTATATCAACCCCGAACGTGACATGCCGGCGGAGGCCTTCGCCGTGCACGGGCTGTCGGCCGAGTTTCTCTCGACCAAGCAGCTATTCCACGAGGTGGTCGACGATTTCCTGGCGTTCATCGGCGATGCGCCGCTGGTGATCCACAACGCCTCGTTCGACATCAGTTTCATCAATGCCGAGCTCGATCGGATCAAGCGCGCGCCGATCCCGCGCGAGCGGCTCGTGGATACGCTGCTTCTGGCCCGGCGCAAGCATCCCGGCGTGTCGAACCGGCTGGACGATCTCTGCTCGCGCTATTCGATCGACAATTCACACCGCACCAAGCACGGCGCGTTGCTCGACTCCGAGCTGCTCGCGGAAGTGTATGTGGATCTGGTCGGGGCGCGGCAGTCGCAATTGCTGCTGGCGTCGGATGCCCAGGAAATTCGCGTCAATGCCGGTGGCGATGCGCCACGGCGGCAGCGGACGGTGCCGCTCACGCCGCGGGTGTCGGATGCGGAGCGAGAGGCCCATCGGACCTTCATCGCAACGATGGGGGACAAGGCGATCTGGAACGAGTACCTGCCCGCTCCAGTCGTTCCTCCCGCTGGCTAAGCTCGTCGTTAGGCTTTGCCGGCCTGACCACCAGCGGCCATCTGCCGCTCCATGTTCTGGCGATAGAGACCGACGAAGTCGACCGGGTCCAG
>JAEWHT010000263.1 GCA_023387695.1 Pseudomonadota bacterium
GGGTTTGGACGATGCGCAAGTCGGCCCCGTTGTGCAGGAGATGGCTGGCAAAAGCGTGCCGCAATACGTGTGGGGAGACCAGACGTGCCTGCAGCCCGGAGGCGACTGCGAGCTCTTTCAAGTCACGAGCAAAGTGCTGGCGCGTCAGGTGTCCGCTCTCGCCGAACGAGGGAAACAGCCATTTTGCAGAGGCGATGCTGCCCTTCTTCTCGCCCTGTGCAGCTTCCGTCGCCGCGAGGTAATCCGCCATCGCCTGCCGCGAGGCCTCGTTGAGCGGCACCAGCCGTTCCTTGTCGCCCTTGCCGCGCACCACGATCATGCGAGCGTCGCGCTTGGCGGCCGAGCGCGGCAGCGACACCAGTTCGGAGACGCGCAGGCCCGTGGCGTAGAGCACCTCGAGCAGGCAATAGAGCCGCAAGGCGCGCAGCCGCTGCGATGGTGAAGCATCCGCGGCTTCGCTCATCTCCTTGGCGCGGCGGAGCATGCGGTCGACGTCCGAGATCGACAGCACTTTTGGCAGGCCACGGCCGCGCTTCGGGCCCGACAGGATCGCCGCGGGATCTTCAGTCCTGACGCGCTCGTTCAGCAGAAAGCGAAACAGATGCCGCATCGCCGACAGCCGCCGCGCGACGCTGGAAGATTTGAAGCCGCGCGCATCGAGATCGCCAAGATAGTCGCGCAGGATCTGCGTTTCGGCGTCCACAAAGCTGTGGCCGACGCGGTCGAGAAACTCGGAGAAATCGGTGAGGTCGCGGCGATAGGCGTCGAGCGTATTGGGCCCGGCGCCCTGTTCCGCTGCGAGCATGTCGAGGAACAGGCCGGTAAGCTTGGCGTCTGAGGGCTTGGCGGAGGATTTGCGCATGCCCTGGAGGCTAGCTCCTATTTCTTGAGAAACTTATCCGGCGGGATCGTCACCGTCATTTCTCGCGGCTTCGGATTGACGAAGTTGGCCAGCGCGAACACCACGCCATAGACGATGCCGGCAATCACGGCGACGGCCGTCAGGAAGCGGAACAGGCTGGGCATCTGGCAAGGTCTCGGCGAGGGTCGTGAACTGGCAAATTAACCAATGAAATCATCCAACATGTTCGCCGTTTCGTGGCAAGAGTCCTCTGGCGAGGGCCCCGAGGGGGTCGTATAGGTGGCCGGGATGCCGCCTTTGGCGGCAGTTTGAGCGAGATCCATCGAGCGAAATAATGTCCGACGCCGCGTTACCAGCACAAGCGAGCCCTGAGGCCGACATCCTGTCGGCGCTGGGGGCGCGTTCGATCGTGCTCGTCGGTATGATGGGGGTCGGCAAATCCACCATCGGCCGGCGGCTGGCAGCGCGGCTTGGCCTGCGTTTTTTCGACGCCGATGTCGAAATCGAGGTGGCCCACGCCGGGATGACCATTCCGGAAATCTTTACGACCCACGGCGAGCCCTATTTCCGCGACGGCGAGGCCCGCGTGATCGCGCGCCTGCTCGAAGGTGGGCCAATCGTGCTGGCGACCGGCGGCGGCGCGTTCATGCGCGAGGAGACGCGCGCCCGCATCGCGGCCAAGGCGGTCTCGATCTGGCTCAGGGCGGACCATGACGTCATCATGCGCCGCGTGCGCCGCCGCGCCGACCGCCCATTGCTCCAGACCGCCGATCCCGAAGCTACCGTCACGCGGCTCCTGACAGAGCGCGAGCCTATCTATGGCAAGGCAGACCTCACCATCGCCTCGCGCGACGTGCCGCACGACCGCATCGTCGATGAGACCATCGAGACGCTGCGCGCCCATCTCTGCGGCGAGCCGGCTGTCCAACCTCCTGCCGACATCGCGAGTGCCGTTCGATGACCGCGCCCTTGAAGCATTCCGACCCCGTCAATGTCGACGTCGCGCTCGGCGATCGCGCCTATGACATCGTCATCGGCCGTGGTGTGCTGTCATCGCTTGGCGAGCGCGTTGCCGCGTTGCGTCCCGGCGTGCGCACGGCCATCGTCACCGACCGCACCGTCGCCAAATACTGGCTCGAGCCGACGGAGGCCTCGCTCGCGGCCGCCGGCATTCCGACCTCGCGTGTCGTCGTCGAGGAAGGCGAGATTTCCAAGACCTATGCCGGTCTCGAAAAGGTCAGCGAGGCGCTGATTGCTGCAAAGATCGAGCGCAATGATCTCGTCATCGCGCTTGGCGGTGGCGTGGTCGGCGATCTCGCCGGCTTTGCGGCCGCGATCCTGCGCCGCGGCGTGGACTTCGTGCAGGTGCCGACCTCGCTGTTGGCGCAGGTCGATTCCAGCGTGGGCGGCAAGACCGGCATCAACTCGCCGCAGGGCAAGAATTTGCTCGGCGCCTTCCACCAGCCGGTGCTGGTGATTGCCGACACCGCCGTGCTCGACACGCTGTCGCCGCGGCAGTTCCGTGCTGGCTATGCCGAAGTCGCCAAATACGGCGTGCTCGGTGACGAAGCGTTCTTCGCCTGGCTGGAAAAGAACCATTCCGACATCTTCAAGGGCGGCTCTGCCCGCGAACATGCGATCGCGACCTCCTGCCGGGCGAAGGCCGGCGTCGTCTCTCGCGATGAGCGCGAGACCGGCGAGCGCGCGCTGCTCAATCTCGGCCACACCTTCGGTCACGCGTTGGAAGCTGCGACCGGCTTCTCCGATCGCCTGTTCCACGGCGAGGGCGTTTCGATCGGCATGACCCTGGCGGCGGAGTTCTCGGCCAAGCTCGGCATGATCGGCGAGCTTGATGCCGCCCGCGTCGAGCGTCACCTCATCGAAGCCGGTCTGCCGACGCGCCTGCAGGACATCGCCGGCTTCGCGCAGGAAGGCCTTGCGGACGCCGACGCGCTGATGGCGCTGATGGCGCAGGACAAGAAGGTCAAGCGCGGCAAGCTTACCTTCATTCTGCTGGAAGCCGTGGGGCGTGCCGTCATCGCGAAGGATGTCGAGCCGACGCCGGTACGTGACTTCCTGAAAGAGAAGCTCGCGCAAAATGCCTGAAACCCAGCTGAATTTCTATTGAGTGCCTCATGGACTGGCTCGGCTTCACCATCGTCATCATCTGCCTGCTGGTCTCCGGCTTCTTTGCCGCGAGCGAGACCGCGCTGACCGGCGCCTCGCGCGCCAGCATGCTGCGGCTATCCAAGCAGGGTAACCACGACGCCGACGTGGTCTCGCAACTGCTCGACATGCGCGAACGCCTGATCGGCGCGTTGCTGCTCGGCAACAACATAGCCAATATCAGCGCTTCGGCGCTCGCGACCAGCATCTTCACGGCGTGGTTCGGCGATGTCGGCGTGCTCTATGCCACCGGCGTGATGACGGCGCTGGTCGTGATCTTCGCGGAAGTGCTGCCCAAGACCATCGCCATCAATGCGCCCGACCGCATGGCGCTTGCGGTCGCGCGTCCGATGCGGCTGACGATGTATGTGCTGGGGCCGCTGCTGCGCGTGGTGGAAGTGATCGTGCGATTGTTGATGCGCGGTTTCGGCCTCGCCGGCGAGCACCAGGCGATCCTGTCACCGACCGAGCGCCTGCGCGGCGCCGTCGACCTGCTGCATCACGAGGGCAAGGTCGAAAAGCAGGATCGCGACATGCTCGGCGGCCTGCTCGATCTGCGCGAGCTCCAGGTCTCCGACGTCATGATCCATCGCACCGAGATGATGATGATCAATGCCGATCTGCCGCCGGACGATCTGGTCCGCGAGGTGCTGGCAACCGAATACACCCGCATCCCGCTCTGGCGCGAGAAGCCGGAAAACATCATCGGCGTGCTTCACGCCAAGGATCTGTTGCGCGCGATCCGCGCCTCCGATGGCGACACTTCGCGCATCGACGCCTCCACCATCGCGCTGCCGCCCTGGTTCGTGCCGGAGATGCGACCGCTCGCCGAGCAGCTCAAGGCCTTCCGCCGTCGCAAGACCCATTTCGCGCTCGTTGTCGACGAGTACGGCGAAGTTGAAGGTCTTGTGACGCTGGAAGACATTCTGGAGGAGATCGTCGGTGACATCTCCGACGAGCACGACGTCGTGGTCGCCGGCGTGCGTGCCCAGCCGGACGGCTCCGTCGTGGTCGACGGCTCGGTGCCGATCCGTGACCTCAATCGCGCCATGGACTGGCGCCTGCCTGATGAAGAGGCAACCACGGTCGCCGGCCTCGTCATTCACGAGGCGCGCTCGATCCCCGACCGCGGCCAGAGTTTTACATTCCACGGCTTCCGCTTCCGCGTCCTTCGCCGTGAACGTAACCGCATCACCGCGCTCCGTATTTCACCGGTCCCGCGCGAGGCCGAGATGGAAGAGGCAAAGCCGAGGAGGGCCGGGACGTCGTTTTGACGCAGTGGCGGGATTAAGTCCCGCCTTCCCCCGGCGCCTGCGCGTGGATCGCCAACGCATGCACGCTGCTGGAAAGTTCCGCGGCCAGCGCCGCATTTATCATGCGATGACGGTCGACCCGGCTCTTCCCTTTGAAGGCTTGAGACACGATATAAACGCGGAAGTGCGTCTCGCCGCTCGGCCGATGGCCGGCATGGCCCTCATGCAAATGTGACTCGTCGACGACTTGCAGGCTTTCCGGCGTGAAAGCTTCCTGCAACTTGTTGCTGATAGTGTCTTTCATAACCATGGGTGCCATTAAATCCTGCGATCGCACTCCGTCAATTGCCGGGGTAGTCAGCTAATTGCAATGTCAAGACTTGAAGGTTTTTGCATTGCGTAGTCAAAGTCAGCCATGCCAATCGATTCATCAAAGTTCTTCGACTCCATCCGCGTGAAGCCGCGGGGCAAGCAGGCCGAGGTGAAGCCGCGCGACACCGTGGTCGCCTGCGAATGGACCGGATGTCAGAACAAGGGTGCGCACCGCGCGCCGAAGGGCCGTGATAACCAGCGCGAGTACTGGCACTTTTGCCTGGACCACGTCCGCGAGTACAATCAGAACTACAATTTTTTCTCCGGCATGAATGCCGACGCGGTCGCGCGCTATCAGAAGGATGCGCTGACCGGCCATCGTCCGACCTGGAAGATGGGCGCCAATGGCGGCAAGAAGGGTGCGGAAGCCGAGATCGATATGGCGTCCGATCCCTTCAGCATGTTCTCTGAGATCAACGGCCGTGCCAGCTGGCGAAAGGGCCCGGAGGCCGCGCCCAAGGCCGAGACGCGCAAGGTAATGAACGCCGAGCGCAAGGCCCTCCAGGTCATGGGCCTCGGCCCCGACTCCACGCTCGCCGACGTCAAGACCAAGTACAAGGCGCTCGTGAAACAGCACCACCCCGACGCCAATGGCGGCGACCGCTCGACTGAGGATCGCCTGATCGAGATCATCAAGGCGTATAATTATCTCAAGACGGTGGTGCGGGAGGCCTGAGCCTCGCGCTTGCTGTATGGGCACAACGGCCAAACCCTCGGTGTCGTCCCGGACAAGCGAAGCGCAGTTCCGGGACCATACG